>NZ_JBYUPU010000004.1:0-298092 GCF_058135425.1 Paenibacillus sp. MAH-35 | reverse complement strand
GGTTTTGGTTTTGGTTTTGGTTTTGGTTTTGGTTTTGGTTTTGGTTTTGGTTTTGGTTTTGGTTTTGGTTTTGGTTTTGGTTTTGGTTTTGGTTTTGGTTTTGGTTTTGGTTTTGGTTTTGGTTTTGGTTTTGGCTCTCGCTTCCGTTTCCATTTTCCGTCATGTTCCAATCCTCCCTTATACGAATGATCGAATAACGCGGTATTACAGCCATTATAACGAGCCCCGCCTTCCATTTCTTTGTTTTTTAGAACGGTGTTTTTGTTCTTTATCCCGAAAATTCCAGATCCGCCCAAATGGTAAAACCGGTTCTGCCGCTTGCTTCGGGTGCTTCCGGCTTTTGGACTTTCGGACAAAATAAGATGTACAAACCACTCTTATTCGGTTCCACCCAGCTATAAGCAGGGCAGATTGTCGAGCGGCCATTCGCAATGAGTACTTCCAGCACTTCCAGCACATGCGGCACCTGCGACACTTGCTGAACATGCCGACTCGACAAAGGGGCTGCCCCTTGCTCCCTTTGGTACGGCGAAGAACTTAAACATTCCGCCGATCTAACAAAAAAAGGAGCGGCAAGATGGCCGACTCCTTCTTGGCGCCCCTGAAATTTCAGGAACGTTTTATTCCACTGTCCGCCCGCGGAGGCACATGATCCACTCCTCCGGGATGAAACGGATGGCATTTGCAAATGCGTTTGACCGCCAGCCAGCTGCCTTTGGCCGGTCCGTGCACCTCAATCGCTTCCAGCGCGTAGGCGGAGCAGGACGGGTAAAACCGGCACGTCGGAGGCTTCAGCGGCGATATCCATCTCCGGTAAAACCGGATCGGCAGCTGGAGCGATTTGCGCATCACGAGACGCCGTCTGCTCTCCGTCCGATGTTGGTTCTGATCCGCGCTCAATGTCCCTGTCTCCTCTCCGGTCTTGCTTCGTAACCTAATAATGCCCGAAAAACGGATGGCGGTCAACGAAACCACAAAGGACGGTCACCCCGGATTCGTACCGGGAACCGCCCTTCGTTTCCAGCCTTATTTTTGCACTTCGTAAAATTTGTACAAGTCGTCAAGCAGCAGGTTGGCCGCCTTGACGCCACCGGCCGTATTCCAGATCGTATCGCTCACCTTAAACGCCTTTTTGTTTTTGACGACATTTAAGTTGTTCCAGAGCGGGTCTTTGATCCATTCTTCTTCCATTTTGGAAGCTTTGCCGTCTCCCGTCTCATAAGTGAAGTAGAACAGCACGTCGCCTTCCATGTCCGGAATGCGTTCTTTTGTAACATCGTCCGCAAACGTTTCTTTATTTTGCTTCTCCGGACGGGCAATGCCGATCTGCTTGAAGATAATTCCGGCAAACGTATCGTTGTAGTAAATGCGGGCGGTCGCCGGCATGAAGCGGACGAGCGATACTTGCTGCTTCAGCTTGTCTCCCGCTTTTTTCTTCAAATCCTCGACGCGCTTGTCGAAGTCGGCGATCACTTTTTCGCCTTCGGCTTTTTTGTTCACCGCTTCGGCGTACAGCATGAAGTTATTTTTCCAACTGCCTCGCAGATCGGTGGAATAAACGGTAGGAGCGATTTTGCTCAGCTGGTCGTATATTTTCTCGATCCGCATTTTGTTGCCGATGATCAGATCCGGTTTCAGAGCGGCGATCTCCTCGATATTCGGCTGGCTTTCGGTGCCGACGTTTTTGACGCCTTCCATCTCGGATTTGATATGATCGTACCACGGTTCGCCGACCCACGATTTCACCGCTCCGACAGGTTTGACGCCAAGCGCCAGCAAAGCTTCCGTACCTTCGTTGGTCAAGATGACGACTTTTTTCGGCGTAGCCGGAATCGGAGTTTCTCCCATCGCGTGCTTGACCGTATAACCGGCCGACGCTGCTCCTCCGCTTGCTGCTGAGCCGGTTCCCGCCGGGTCCGGCGCTTTTTTATCCGAACAACCTGCGAGTGCGACAGCGGCGCCGATGACAGCTGTCAGTACGAGGCTGCCGAGTCGTTTTTTATGATGAACCATACCTTTTTCCCTCCACATATATCGATATGTACAATACCGACCCCATAGTGATAATGATTATCATTAACAAAAAATTATGATACACTCCGGCCCTTGACTTGTCAACTAAAAAATGTTTCCTTTTTATCGGAAATCAGAGAAATTTAGTTGCCCCAACCGGTGAGAATGAATATCAAATTCATTGACAGAACACCCGGTATCCCCTACACTGAACGATGTAGACTTTATGCGGTTTTTCCTACTAGAAAGAGGCCATCTATGTCATCGCTAATCAGAAGCGTTAACGGCAAGCTGTTCGGGATTGCGGTTGCTCTTGTCTTGCTTGCTCTAGCAGTGTACGCAAGCATCGTATACGGAGTAATCAGCACAAACTGGCGGACGGCTGTCGACGCTTACTTTCATTTTAACGGCTCCAACGAACATATCGTCATCAAGGAGCATCGCGTCCCGCGCGCGCTTATCGCCGCTGCCGTAGGAGCGAGTCTCGGGATAGCCGGGGCGCTGCTGCAGGCGCTGACGAAAAATCCGCTGGCCGACCTGGGCCTAATGGGCATCAACTCGGGGGCGGGACTGGCGATCGTATGCGGCGTTACCTTTTTCTCCGTCAGCTCGTTAAGCGACTACACCTGGATCGCTTTCCTCGGATCGGTCGCAAGCGGAATCGTCGTATACGTCCTCGGCTCGGCGGGCAAGGACGGTTTGTCCCCGCTTAAGGTTACGCTGGCCGGGGCCGCCGTCACCGCACTGGCTTCGTCGATGATCCACGCGCTGCTCCTGATCGATAAACGCAATATGGAAGAAGTTCTGTTCTGGCTCGCCGGGTCCGTTCAAGGCCGCAAGCTGGAGCTGCTGCTGGACGTGCTGCCTTTTATGGCCGTCGCCTGGATCGGTTCAATTATCGTATCCGGTCCCGTGCATACGCTGCTGCTCGGCGACGACGTCGCCAAAGGGCTCGGACAACGTACGCTGCTTGTAAAAGCCGCTGCCGGCCTGATCATTATGACCTTGTGCGCCGCCTCGGTCGCCGTAGCCGGTCCGATCGCCTTCATCGGGCTCGTGACTCCTCATATTTGCCGGACCTTAATAGGAAACGATATTCGCTGGATCATTCCTTATTCCGCCTTTGTCGGAGCGATTCTGCTGATCGCGGCCGATATCGCCGGACGGTTCATCGCCATGCCGGGCGAGATGCCGATCGGTGTCATGACCGCTCTGGTCGGAACGCCGTTTTTCGTCTATGCGGCGCGTAAGGGGTGGTCGAAGCGATGAGCAAATACGTCACATTTCGCAGCAAAAAGCTCCGCGCTTCGGGGCTGTTGGATAAGAGAGCTTTGCTCGTTACGACTGTTCTGCTTGTGCTGGCCTTCGCCGTCGTTATTGTCAGCTCGGCGATCGGCTCGCTTAAAATACACCCGTGGTCGGTCGTACAAATTTTTCTCGGAATGGGCGATGAAGCGGAAGCGACCGTCGTCCTCGAATTTCGGCTTCCAAGAATATTAACCGCCCTGCTCGTAGGCATGCTGCTTGCCGCAGCCGGAGCCATCCTGCAAGGAATGATCCGCAATCCGCTCGCGTCCCCCGATATTATGGGCATTACCGGCGGAGCGTCGGCAGCGGCCGTGCTGTTCATTACGCTGCTGCCAGCGGCCAGCATCGTGTACTTGCCTTTCACCGCTATGCTCGGGGCTGTAGCGGCAACTGTGATCATCTATATCCTCGCCTGGAAAAAAGGCGTATCCGCCATGCGGCTCGTTCTGGTAGGCATCGGGATCGAAGCAAGCATGAAGGCGTTAACGACGCTGCTGATCGTCAAAAGCCCGTTTTACTCGTCGAGCAAAGCGCTCACTTGGCTGACCGGTACCGTATACGGCTCCGGCTGGGGCAACGTCTGGACGCTGCTAATCTGGTCCGCGGTATTATTTCCGCTCGCCTTTGCGATGGGACGAACGCTGAATGTGATGCAGCTTGGGGATGATACGGCTTCCGGCGTCGGCAGTCGGGTCGGACGCGATCGTCTGCTCCTGCTCGCCCTGTGCGTAGGAACGGCCGGAGCGGCCGTTGCCGTCGGCGGAGCGATCGGTTTCGTCGCCCTGCTGGCGCCGCATATCGCGCGCAAGCTCGTCGGCCCTTCGTTCGGAGGACTGCTGCCGGCGTCCGCTTTGATCGGAGGGATCATCGTGACCGCCGCCGATCTGATCGGCCGAACCGCATTTGCGCCACTCGATTTGCCTGTCGGCATCTTCACCTCCTTGATCGGAGCGCCGTTTTTCTTATACCTGTTGTACAAAAACCGCAACGCATAAAAACGGCTGCGAAATCATGTACCTGCTATTTGGCAGCGTATGCTTGCCGGCTCTGACAAGCTATTCACCAAGCGGGAATTTCGCAACAGTTACTAAGCTTGCTCACTCAACCAAACGGGAGGATATACGATGAAAGCTCTCGAAACGAACCGGTTAACGCTCTCGTACGGCGAGCAGCCGATTATCGAAAATCTCGACCTGACGATTCCGAAAGGACAAATTACGGTCCTCATCGGCGGTAACGGCTCTGGAAAATCGACCCTGCTCCGTTCGATGGCCCGGCTCTTAAAGCCGGATTCCGGAGCTGTCCTGCTGGACGGCGCGAATATCTCGTCGATGTCGACCAAGGAAGTGGCCCGGCAGCTGTCGATACTGCCGCAGGGACCTTCGGCGCCGGAAGGGTTGACCGTACTCCAGCTCGTGAAGCAAGGGCGCTATCCGTATCAGTCGTGGCTGAAGACATGGTCCGAGGAAGACGAGCGGATGGTGAAGCGCGCGCTTAAGGCGACAGGTACGGAGGAACTGGCGGAAAGAGCGGTGGATTCACTGTCAGGCGGTCAGCGGCAGCGGGCGTGGATCGCGATGACGCTCGCCCAAGGGACGAGGACGATCCTGCTGGACGAACCGACGACGTATCTCGATTTGACCCACCAGATTGAAGTGCTCGACCTGCTGTTCGAGCTGAACGAGCTGGAGAACCGGACGATCGTCATGGTGCTTCACGATATTAATCTTGCCTGCCGTTATGCGCATCATATCGTGGCTGTGAAAGACAAGACCGTATACGCCTGCGGCAAGCCGGAGGAGATCGTCGACGAACAGCTGATCCGCCACGTGTTCGAGATGGAATGCCGGATCGTGTCCGACCCGGAGTTCGGGACGCCGATGTGCATCCCGCTCGGCCGGGGACGCGATATCGGAAAACGCAAGAAGGCTCACGCTACCGCTTGAAGCCAGACGGACCCGCGAAGCTCATGGGCAGTACGGCAATTGGTCCTGGTTTACGAACCCGAGCCTCTTTTGCCAGCCTCTGGCGACTGCCATCGCTGTCATTTTCAAAGCTCAAAGTCGCTTTTCCTCATAAACCAATACGCAAAAACGCCCCCATCTCACAAAAAGATCGGGGCGTTTCTCACATTCATTCTTCCATAATGAAGCCATTCGCGGACACAGAGCCGCAAGATCAGAAATAAATCTCTTTGCCCTGCTCCGCGGATTCGTAAATCCCGCACAAAATTTTCATCATCTCGACCCCGTCGTCGACGGAGCTGTCCGGCGTCGTGCCGTTCAGGCAGCAGGAGACGAAATGATTGATTTGATTTTGGAACGCTTCGGTTACGTTCAGCTTGAGCGAGTTGACTTGAGGGGTCACATTCAGGATCGTATCGTATTTCTCGGTTACGATCGTGATCTCCGGCTCGATTTCGGCTCCGCCTTTCTCGCCGAACAGACGAACCGACACTTCGTTTTCCTTCGCGTGCAGCGAGAAGCTGACGTCAACCATCAGCGAAGCGCCGTTCTCAAACCGTACGATCGCGTTCGCCATATCCTCGACCGTATTTTTGCTGGCATCGTAATCGGCCGCCTTGTAGAAATTCAAATTTTGGACGTTGGCGCGGTTGCCGAGCTTGTAGTACGTATTGCCGCTGACCGACTTCACTTTCGGACGGCCCATCAAGTACCAGCACAGGTCGATCATATGCACGCCGAGATCGATCAGCGGACCGCCGCCGGAGCGGGACTTGTCCGCGAACCAGCCGCCCGGATTGCCGAGACGGCGGATGCACGACGCCTTCGCATAATAAATCTCGCCGAAGTCGCCGTTGTCGATAAACTGCTTCAGCATTTGCGTATTGGCCCCATGGCGGCGGACATAGCCGACCTGAACCTGCTTGCCCGTACGGCGTACCGCCTCCTGGACGCGCAAAGCCTCCTCCACCGTCGTGCTGAGCGGTTTCTCCACCAGCACATGCTTGCCTGCATTCAGCGCCGCAACGGCCAAATCGGCATGCGTATTGTTCCAGGTACAGATGCTGACCGCTTCCAGCTCGGTGTCGGCCATCATCTCCGCAATATTCGTGTAGACCCGGGCGAACCCGTATTTGTCAGCCAACGCTCTTGCCCGCTGCTCATTCAGATCACATACGGCGTGCATCACGACGTCCGGGTTGTTTTTGTAAGAACCCATATGCAGTTCGGAGATCGATCCGGCGCCGATAACGCCCACTTTCAGCTTGCTCATCTCGAAAAATCCCTCACTTTATCCGATTGTCTTTTAGAGGTTGTTCAAAAAGTCCGATTTTGATCACGAAGCCGATCTGGAAGCGTACTCGACATCGAATATGGAACTCAGCCGGAACTTCCGGTGCTCGCGTAGCTTTCGCTAGCTCCGCTCCTCATTTCCTTGCTTCATCCCATCTTCTCGGTGCTGAAAACCGGACTTTTTGAACTCGCACTTTTACCCTTTTCTAGGATAAAGGAGAGGGGCGGGATAGACAACCTTTATTTTCGCCGTTATTACAAGTAACCGAGTATAACTCCGGCCGTCTCTTCGATCGCCTTATCCGTGACGTCGATGATCGGGCAGCCGATCCGTTTCATAATATCGTGAGCGTATTCGAGTTCTTCCGATATGCGCTGCAGCGTTGCGTATTTGGCTCCGTACGGAAGTCCGACGGCGCGCAGCCGCTCGGTGCGGATCTTGAGCAGCTGCTCGGCGTCCATCGTGAGTCCGACCACCCGGTTGCCGGGCAGCTGCAACAGCTGCTGAGGCGGCTTCACTTCCGGCACGAGCGGGAAATTGCCCACCTTATAGCCTTTATGAGCCAAAAAGATACTGAGCGGCGTCTTGGACGTTCTGGACACCCCGATCAGCACGATATTCGCCTGCAGCAGCATGTTCGAATCCCGGCCGTCGTCGCACTTCACGGCAAACTCGATCGCTTCGACCCGGCGGAAATAAGCGTCGTCCATCTCATGCAGCAGACCCGGCTTCCGCTTCGGCGAATCGTTGAACGTATCGATAAACGCCTGCATCATCGGTCCCATAATATCGACGGCCCGCACACCGAGCCGGATCGATTCTTCCTTCATCATCTCGCGCAGCTCCGGCTGGACGAGCGTGAAGGCGACGAAACCGCCGCTGCCCGCCGCCTCCTCCATCAGCAGACGAATCTCGTCTTCGTTGCGGATATGCCCTACCCGCTTGATCTTTACCTGGTGCGCGTCAAACTGGCGAATCGTCGCTCTCACTACCGCTTCCGCCGTCTCACCAACCGCATCCGAGCAAATGTATATGACCTGTTGGCGTTCTCCGGTCATCTCTGCTCCTCCTATCTGTTACGTTTCCACCGTACCGGTCCAGCCGATCAGCAGCTTGGTCATCGTCGTCTTCGTGATGCGGCCGATTACTTCCCATTTGCCGGCATCGTCCGGATGGCGGACGACGACAGGCAGGCTGTCCACCTGATGATCGATCATTTTACGCCCGGCTTCGATGACCGTCTCCTCGGGTGAGGCGGTCACGACGTTCGGATGACGCGTCATCACGAGACTGACCGGCATCGTGGAAGCACCCGGATTGCCAAGCGTCACTTTGAGCAAATCTTTTCTGGAGATTACCCCGAGCAGCGCGCTCGATTCGTCGGCCACGATCAGAGAGCCCACGTTCTCCATAAATAACGTCACGACCGCATCGTTCACGGTAGCCGATTCGCGGATGATGACCGGCAGCGACTGCACGTCCTTCACTTTCAGCTCCGCGGCGTCCGGCGTTCCGCTCGCTTCGCGGGAGGACGCTTGTCCCGGGAAATAGCCGACCTTCGGCTTCGCGTCCAGCGTCCCGAGCATGACGAGAAGGGCCAGGTCGGAACGGATCGTCGGCCGGCTCAGCTTGAGCATCTCGGCGATCTGCTCACCGGTAATCGGCGCGTGCTGACGCACGAGCCGGACAATCTCCATCTGGCGCTGAGATAATTGCATAACAGCCCTCCTTCGAACGGAAAGCCGAAAGCGCAAGCTTTCGGCTCATCCGAAATCCCTATCTCTTATGTTAGCTTGGAATCGGGACAAATGCCACTGTCGTGCGGCAACTTTTTGCAGCTCCCCCGTATCAAGGCGAGCATTCCGTTCTTATCTGCCCGCCGCAACCGCTACGCGCGCGGCCGCCGGCTGCCGCTCCACCGGCCCTAGAGCGAGCCGCGCCTGAGCGGCGGCGATGCGGGCGAGCGGAATCCGGTAAGGCGAGCAGCTCACATAATCGAGCCCGGCCTGATGGCAGAAAAAGATCGACTCCGGATCGCCGCCATGTTCTCCGCATACGCCTGTCTTCAAATCGCCGCGTACCGCTTTCCCTTGTTCCAGCGCCCATTCGATCAACTGACCGACGCCGTCGCGATCGAGCGTCTGGAACGGGTTGGCCGGGAGCAGCTTATGATCGACATAGTGGGTCAAAAACTTGCCTTCAGCGTCGTCCCGGCTGCAGCCGTACGTCATCTGCGTCAAATCGTTCGTGCCGAACGAGAAGAAATCGGCGCACTCGGCGATTTGCGCGGCGGTCAGAGCGGCCCGGGGCACTTCGATCATCGTGCCTACCTTGTACGGGCAGCGGCTTAACAGCTCGCCCAGTACGTTTTCCGCCGTATGTTCGATACGCCCCCGCAAAAACCGGAGCTCGTTCACATGGCCGACAAGCGGAACCATCACTTCGGGCCATACGTGCACGCCTTCCCGGATACATACCGCAGCGGCGCGGAACACCGCTTCCGTCTGCATATCGTATATTTCCGGGAACAAGACGCCAAGCCGGCAGCCGCGCTGACCGAGCATCGGGTTCGCCTCGTGCAGCGACCTCACCTTGCGAAGCATCGTCTCCAGCTCCGCCGCCTGGCTGCGCAGCTCTCCGGACGGATCGCCGCCGCTGCGGATGTCGGCCGTCAGTTCCGCAGCGCGCGCCCGAAGCTCATCAGCGTTCGGCAGAAACTCGTGCAGCGGCGGATCGAGCAGCCGGATCGTAACCGGCAAGCCGTCCATCGCGCGGAACATCCCCTCGAAGTCTTCCTGCTGCATCGGCAGCAGCTTCACAAGCGCCGCTTCCCGTTCCTCCTTCGTCTCCGCAAGAATCATCTCGCGGACAGCCGGCAGCCGCTCCGGCGCCAGGAACATATGCTCGGTTCGGCACAGGCCGATCCCTTCCGCACCGAATTCGCGGGCTTTCGCCGCATCGGCAGGATTGTCCGCATTCGCCGCGACGCGAAGCGTCCGGATGCCGTCCGCCCATTCGAGCAGACGGGACAGCTCCGCTGACATCTCTCCCGCCCGCAGCGGCACCTCGCCGCGGATCACGCGTCCCGTAGAGCCGTCGATCGATATCGGATCGCCTTCGCGAATAATCGTCTCTCCTGCGCGAAGCTCGCGCGTATCCGCGTCGATCCGGACTTCCTCGCATCCGCATACGCAAGGCTTGCCCATACCGCGGGCGACAACGGCGGCATGACTCGTCATCCCGCCGCGGCTCGTAAGTACCCCCTCGGCTGCCAGCACCCCGTGAATATCTTCCGGGGTTGTCTCTGACCGGATCAGAATAACCCGTCGGCCGGCCTTGGCTTTCTCCTCCGCCGTATCCGCATCGAATACCGCTTCCCCCGTCGCCGCGCCTGGCGAAGCCGGAAGCCCTACGGCCAATACGTCGAGCACGGCATCGGCCGGTATTGCCGGATGAAGCAGCTGGTCGAGATGTCCGATCTCGATCCGGTCTATCGCTTCTTCCTTAGTCAAGATCCCCTCGTCGACCAGATCGACGCCGATCTTCATCGCCGCCTGCGCGGAACGTTTGCCCGTGCGCGTCTGCAGCAGGTACAACGTGCCGTGCTCAACCGTAAACTCGATGTCCTGCATATCGCGGTAATGCCGCTCCAGCCGCTCCGCAGTATGCTTCAGACTGGCGAATACATCCGGCATATCCCGCTCCAATTCGGCGATCGGCAGCGGCGTACGGACGCCCGCGACGACGTCTTCGCCCTGCGCGTTCGTCAAGTATTCGCCGTACAGCTGCTTCTCTCCCGTAGAAGGATCGCGGGTAAAAACGACGCCGGTTCCGCAATCGTCCCCTTTGTTGCCGAATACCATCGCCTGAATGTTAACCGCCGTTCCCTGCTCGTCGGGAATCCGGTTCACTTTGCGGTAGACGCGTGCGCGGGAGTTGTTCCACGAGCGGAATACCGCTTCCACAGCCAGCTGCAGCTGCTCGTCGGCCGATTGCGGGAACGGCTTGCCGCTTTTGGAAGCGATCAGCTCCTTATAGCGGTCCACCAGCTGTTTCCAGCCTTCGGCGCTGACGTCCCGGTCATGCTCCACGCCGCAGCTCGTTTTCGTCTCATGCAGCAGCTTCTCGAAACGGATCGGCTCGATGCCGAATACCACGTTGCCGAACATCTGGATTAGCCTGCGGTAGCAATCGTACGCGAAGCGCGGATTTTGTGTCGCTTCCGCCACTCCGCGTACCGTAACGTCGTTTAGACCGACATTAAGGATCGTATCCATCATGCCCGGCATGGACGACACGGAACCGGATCGAACCGAGACGAGCAGCGGACGTGCAGCGTCGCCGAACTGTTTATTCTGCTTCTTCTCCAGCTCGCGCAGGGCAACGTTCACTTCGTCCATCAGCCCGGCCGGCAGCTGTTCGCCGGAAGCATAATAGTCGCGGCAAGCTTGAGTCGTTATCGTAAATCCGGGAGGCACCGGAAGCCCGGCCCGGGTCATCTCGGCCAAGTTCGCTCCTTTGCCGCCCAGCTCCATCTTCATTCCCGCATGTCCTTGCTCGAACGATTGTACCAGTCCGTTTCCGTTAATCATGTTCGATATCCCCCTGTCGCTTTCCGTTCCGGCAAGAATCCTCGCGGCAGCAGCCGTAAAGCACCGTCACCTTTTCGGTTTCCACTTCGTCAATCCAACGGCCGCAATGCTGACATACGATAAGACCTAACTTAACGCTTTGACCGATCGGTTTCATGCCGGATCGCCTCCATATTCGAATAGTTTGTCATTATTAAAATGCCACTTGCGAATTCCTCATATAATACATACCATAAAATTATTTATGACACAATATATATTTGCGCAAAATCCAAAAATGTTTCGCAGGCGTTCTTTGGCATCGGGTCGAAAAAGCGGTGAAAAACCTAGGAAACAAGACGCATTCGTCTAATTTTGTCGAACGGGAAGCCGGAACTGGCAGTCCGGAATCTGCATATTCCGAATGACCTCTAATATATATGACGTCACATTATATTTGATGACGTTTTCACAGCGGGACCGAAGAACTCCTTAGGGCGGATGCACATATTTATACATATAAGGGTGTAGATCAGAAAGGAGCGAGGACGCTTGAACAAGGAAAAAGAATGGCGAGGACCGTCCCGCAGCGGGGACCAAGACTTTGACTGGAGGAAGTTCGAGAGGCTGTTCGACGATTTGTTCCCGAACGCGATACCGGGAATGGGTACGGAAACGGCTTCCCGGATCGGACGGTTCGTGCGGGGGGTTGTGGATCTGGCGGTTCCCGATCCGAAAAAACCGGAGGCGGCCGTTCCGCCCGAGGCGCGAACCCAATCCTCCGGCCTGCTGAGGCCCGAAATAACCGAAACGGGGAAATACGTAAAAGTCCGGATTCGGATACCGGACTACGTAGATGCCCGCAAGCTGCAATTGTTCGTGAACGGACAATATTTAAAAATCGAAGGCCCGATGGGCAACAAGCAGATCGTACGACTGCCTGCGATGGTAGGGTTAAAATCCGGGCAGGCTTCCTACGACAACGGCATCGTGCAGATCCGGCTGCGCAAACGGTTGACTCCGTCCTACCGGGAAATGTACATTCAATACCCCTGAACCGCCAGCGCCGCTAACCGAGTGGACGAACGCTTATTACCCGTATCCGTACGTCATATTTCCCAGTTATGCCATTCCCGCTTCCGCTTTTCGTTATACGTGAGCCAGTGCAGCGTCTTGTCGTACAGCTCCCGCTTGCTTTCCCCGGTCGAATACGTGTGATCGGCCTGAAAGATCAGCTCCATATCGCATTGCCCGTACGAACGCATCCAGAACAGCTTCTGGTATAACGAGCAATAGTCGGCCGGAATGGTCTGGTCGGATGTACCATGGGCCAGGAAGACGTCTCCGGTAAATTTGCGGATTTGGGCGAACGGCTGCTGGGCGGACAACGATTCGAAAAAGGCGGGACGAAGCGTGTAGCCCATATGATCGGACGATCCGTACCGGACCGCGTCGTCATACGACTGCTGCCCGACGATCCGCAGTATATCGTTGAAAGGATGAGCGACTGCCGACCACATCACCAGCGTCTTGACGCGCCGGTCCAGAGCGGCCGTAAGCAAGGCGGCCGCTCCTCCCAGACTGTGGCCGAGCAGAATGACCCGGTTCGCGTCGACATAATCGATGCCCAGCGCATAATCGAGGACGATGCGGGTTTGATCGATCATCGAATCGAGTCCGTTCTCCCCGTATTCGCCCGTGCTTTCGCCGCATCCCGCATAATCGAACCGGAGCACCATATAGCCGGCCTCCGCGAACTTGCGCGAAGCGCCCACGAACAGGCGGTCGACTCCGATTCTGCTGCCGATAAAGCCGTGGCAGATGACGATGAGCGGACGTTGTCCGCCCTCGCTGCACTTGGACTCGCCGGCCGCAGCCGGGTAGTGCAAAGTCGCCTTCAGCTCAATCGAACCGTATTGAATCGTAATCGCCCGTTCCATCGCAAATCGTCTCCTTCTGGCGGTGTTCCCTACTGCGCTTCGTCTACCGCTTTATTGTATATTTGTTATAATTCTTTTAATTCCTATATGTTTACTATGATATAGAATTTACCATCCGTTTGTGAACCTGTCAAGCAAAACATTCGAAAGATAAGCTCCCGAACCGAACCGGACCGAATCGATTACCCAATAAAATACGCCGATGCGTTTCAGCCTCCGACTATCTCGTCAAGCTTGCCGCGCAGCGTGTCCTCAATGCTTTCCTCAAACCTTCCGGGCATATAAAAATAATAAGTCGACAGCAACGGCTCGTATCCGCCGCACCGGATCTGTTCCCTCGTCGGCACATACCCGATCATGCCGTTCGAATAAGGGACGGGCCATACGCTGCCGGACGATATTTCCTTAATATACAACCCGTACTCGACGACCACTTCCGCATTCATCGTGAGGATGGCGAATCCGTCCGCAATGTAGAGCCGGTTCATTTCCAATACGAGTTCTGTCGCCCTAGTATCCCCCCGGCTCAGCATCTCAACCGCCCATTCGTCGTATGGCGGCTGCCGCTTCCCGGCAATCGCCTCCAGCTCCTCCTTGGACTCGAGCGGCTTCAGCGGTAAGGGTACGCTGTAGGAACATCCCTGCAGGAGAACCGGCTTCACCCTGCTCATCCGACTGTTCAGAACCGCGCTTGCAGCGTCCGCAAACTTCATCCCGAAATACCGGATCTGGTCGTAGTCGTCCGTCATTGCCGCCGGAGCGCTTGACTTGAATATATTGATATCCCCGCAAGTTCCCTGCAGGTAGAGACATAACGCTCCGTCCCCAAGACGTCTCTCCATCTCCTCCGCCGCCGTCCCTGTGAACTCGGAAGATACGTAGTTCTGATGCGCCGTGACCGGATGGCAGGCGTAATGAACGATTATGGCTTTATCCGTGCCAGCCTGTGTCCGGAAACGGATAACGGAAAGCTCCGGGTCCATCAGCCCGTCCGGGTATTCCCCGCCGAACGCCTGGCCGTCCGCATAACGGCGCCGCTGTACGCCGATCCGGCACTCGCCCGCTCCGCGCTCGATCGTAACCGGTTCAACGTTCGCCGCAGCCGCTTCGACCGCCTCCATCAGCTTATCCTCCAAATACCCGACATATCCGGCGTCCGCCGCACCGAGCAGGCGGTGAAATCCGAAGCCGGTCTGAGGGCCGGAATGGCTGTGCGTGCCGTGCAGCACGACCGTTTCCTTCTCGAGTCCCCACCTTTCCTTAAGCTTTGCTAACAAGCCGGGAACCCGGTCCGAACCCCACCACAGCAAATCCGCCGATACGAGAAGCGCCGTGCGGACAGCTCCGCCTTCCCCGGGCTGGCGCATATAAACCGCTCTTAAATAAATCCGGCTTCGAATCCCTTCATACGGCGCATTGCCTCTGACGGCAAAACCGGCGAGGGGAACCGGCATCTCCGGCGTAATATCCACTTTGGCGCATCCGACTTCCACGATCATCCCGATCATCCTTTCTCATTACCCGAATCTCGAATTCTATGTTACAAGGCCGGGTGTATTGCTGCATGCCAATAGAGGAGACCGGCTGGACATTTTTTGCCGGACATAATCGAACCGGCAAAGTAAGGATCCAAAGAAGCAATTGGAACCGGACATTCGATTCTGCCAATTACAGCAGCGACGAACGGTTTTGGAAAAACTGGTCGTTCACCGTATACGTCCAAGTCGCCGAAGGGCGGTTGATCCCTTCTTCGCCGATGGGAAGGCCACCCGCGATAACCGACTTCCACAGCTTTCGGAAGCTTGCCGTTATGTCGTCGGTGATCTTATCCTTTAGCGAGTCAAAAACCGGGATGATCATCTTATGGTACTCGTCAAGCGGATTCATCTTCCCGATGCTGGCCAGATGGATGCCTTCTTTGACAGAAGCAACGTACTCGAGAAAATCGGACCAGCACAAATCGATATGATGCAAAGTCAGCTGTTTCTCCGCCTGTCGCGCCGCAGCATGACCGACCTCGCGAACGACCGTCCCGTACAAGATTGGCTCGATGGACGACAGCAATTGCAGCTCCTCTTGACTGGTCAATACTCGATACCGCCAATCGTGGACGATCCGGCGCTGCTGCTCCAGCATATCCGAATATTTATGGAGGGTTTTGCGGATTTCATTATGTTGCCCGTCGATGACCCGGCGGATATGGGCGATCGTTTTGGGAACGGCAGCATCTCCGATCGGCTCCGAAGTCCGATACGACCTGTATGATTCCGGAAGCGCGTCATAAAGGTTGAACCGCTGCAACAGATCGTCCTCCAGGCTGACGTAAAAACGGGTCGATCCGGGGTCGCCTTGTCTTCCCGCCCGTCCTCTCAGTTGGTTGTCGATCCGGACGCTCTCATGCAGCTCTGTCCCGACGACATACAATCCGCCGAGAGCGGCTACAGCCGCACCCTCCGCTTCGTCTCCTCCGCCCAGCCGAATATCTACGCCCCTGCCAGCCATGTTCGTGGAAACGGTTACCGCTCCGAGCTTACCGGCATTTGCGATCCGTTCGGCTTCCATCTCGTCGTTTCTGGCGTTTAAGACGGAACAGGTTATCCCGGCCTTTGCCAGATCGCCAGCGAGCTTGTCCGACTGTTCTATGGAAGCCGTTCCGATAAGGATGGGGCGCCCGGTTTGATGAACGGTGTGCAAGTCGGCGATCAGCGCTTTGTATTTTGCCTCGGCATGAGTGAAGATGACATCGGGGTGATCGATTCGTCTGCCGGGTTTGTTTGGTGGTATCACAACAACATCCAGGCCGTACGTATCCCGAAAAAGACCCGCCGAAGTTTTGGCGGTAGCGGTCATTCCGCAGAGCTTCGAATACAACTTCAAATAATGCTGAAGCGTAATCGTTCCCAGCAGCCGCCCGCCGGGCCCTATCGCCACCCCCTCCTTCGCTTCGACAGCCGCTTGCAGGCCGTCCGGCCAATGCCGGTTGCCCGCTATCCGTCCGGTAAACCCGTCGACCAGTTCCACCTTGCCGCCACGTACGATGTAATCAATATTCCTCTTCAGCAGCGTCTCGGCATGTAGCGCGTTATGCAGCAGCGACAGGAGCGCCGCGTTGTCCGGATCATATAAGTTGCCGCAGTTTAGAAGAGCTTCCGCACGGTCGGCCCCGGATTCGGTCAAAAACACGTTCCGCTTGTGCTCATCGGCTTCGTAGTCGATTCCATATTCCAATTGTTTGGCAATCGCCGCAACCTGTTCGGCTCCCGAACGATAGTTGGACGACTCCCCGGCGATCACTAACGGAATTCTCGCCTCGTCGATCAAAATCGAATCCGCCTCGTCGACGATGGCTATATGAAACTCCCGGTGACATAAAGCCGCCGTATCCATACGGATCGAATCGCGCAAATAATCAAATCCGGCTTCTTTGGCCGTAACGTAGGTTACATCAGCGCAGTAAGCGGCTTTTCGGTCAGATGCGGCTTTGTGCTCCGTCACATAATCCACAGTAATCCCAAGTAAGCCGTACACGGGAGCCATCCATTCGGCGTCCCGCTTCGCCAAATAATCGTTGAAGGTCAACACGTGCACGCCCTTCCCCGTTAATGCATTCAAGTAAGCCGGGAGCACGGCGGCCAGCGTCTTGCCTTCGCCGGTCTGCATCTCGATCAGTTTACCTTCGAACAAAGCGATTCCGGCGACGATCTGGACATCATACAGCGTCAATCCAAGCGCCTTGCGGGACGCTTCGCATACGGCCGCGAACGCTTCGGCGAGCAAATAATCCAGCGGCGTCCCGCTTCCCGCCTCCCGAGCCATCCGGCGGGAACGTGCGAGCAGCTCGTCGTCCGACCACGAAGCTGCGTTCATTTTTTTGATTTTCGCCACAATCTCATAGTACGGCTTCAGTCGGAACTTTCGAATCCCTTCCTCAAACTTATGAACCATACCGCCCCGGATACTAGTCATCGGCAATCACGCTCCTTTATCCGTTTCCTCTTCCGTACACAACGTTTCTTTCCATAATTTTTCTAATACGCGTTAGTAACCGGACCGGTTTCGGGAACCTGGATAAGCTGCCGAGAGCTGCCCGTCGTATGTAGGGCATGGGGCTGTGTACCACGGAAACGGCGGAAGAACGAACAAAAACGGCCGGGGAAAACTTTTCCCGCAGCCGTTCGCTTGCCCACCGATTCTCATCAGTCGGATTTAAATGTAACCTTTTTGCCGAGTGCCGCCGTTACTTGCTCGGCATACGAATCGAAAATCGCCTTCGCTTTATATTTGTTCAACAGCTCGTCGAGATATTTCGGCCAGTTGGACGAATCTTTCTCTTCGAACAGCAGCTTCACTTGCAGTGCGCGCATTTCTTTGCGGTACGCGCCGATATCGAGACCTGTCGGAGGTGCGACGTTCGTTCCGAGCGTGTAGAATTTGAGTTTCTTGAACACTTCCAGAATCGCCCGGTCATGATCCGTTTCACGCGGATCGATGATCTCAAGGCCGATCGCGGCCGGGTTTTTCACGTTGTAAGAGAATACCCCGCCCCAAATTTCCGTGAAGTTGCCGTTGGCGACAATGTCTTTTTGGATCGCATCCGGAATCAGCTCGATTTTGCCGCCGTTCTTTTTGTAATGGACGTTTTCTTTCCCTACGTTAGCCAGCAGCCAGCCTTCCGGACTTGCCAGCCAGTCGAGAATTTCGATCGAACGTTGGATCTTCGCTTCGGACGTTTTCACGTTGAACATAAACGGAACGCCTGGCAGCGGAGAATACGAGACCGGAACGTCGCCGGCGATATGGAACGCTTCGAACTTCGCGTCTTTGACCCCGGTAATTTCCTGGGTTTTCTTCTGTACGCTGTTGTTCGAATTGTCGAACGCAATATCGCGCACGCCGCTGAAGAAAATACCGACTTTGCCTTGCTGCACCTTGTTCGTCACATCGCCCGGTTTGTTCAGGAACCAGTCCGGATCGATAACTTTCAAATCAAGCGTTTTGCGGATATCGTCCATCACTTTAGCGGTTCTCAGGTTCGTTCCGCTGTCGATGAAGTTGCTATCCTTGTCGATAAAGAAGCCCGGAGTCATCCCGTTTTTGAACCATTCCGGGAGGTCGTTCGGAATTGTCGTTCCGCTGCCCGCCGTGGAGAACCCGTACGTATCGTTTTTGCCGTTGCCGTCCGGATCGTTGAATGTGAACGCCTTCATTACCGCGATCATCTCGTCGTAGTTGGTCGGCACTTTCAGCTTCAGGTTCGGATCTTTTTTGTTGAGCGCATCGATCCAGTCTTTCCGCACATAGTAGACGCCGAAATAATCTTTAGGGAACGGTACCGGCGCACGTTTGAATACGTTTTGAACTTGATAGCGCTTTAATTCTTCCTGTGTCACCCACTTGAAATAGTTCGGCATCTTCTCCGGCGTCACATACTTGGTCAGATCAGCAACCGCACCGTCGATAATGTAGCCATTCGACTTGGCGCCGTCCGCATGGAACATATCGGGAGCGTTGCCGCCGGCCAGGAGCAGGTTCAGCTTGTTGGAGAATTCTTCGCCCATGGCCATATAATCGAGCTTCAGCTCAACGTTAAACTTCTCTTCGATCGTTTTCTTAATAAAGTCTTTGTCCCCGGACGGCAAGTTGGAGTTGTTCGTCAGCGCTGCCGTCATCCAGTACAAGGAAAGCTTTTCTTTCTTCTGCTCGCCCCCTGGTGTCGCACCCGGATCGGCTGCCGGTTTGTTATCCGTTTTGCCGCAAGCGCTCAGCACAAGTGCGGACGCGATCGATATAGCCGCTAGTTGTCTAAGTTGTTTTTTCAATGTCTGTTGACCTCCCGTAATGTCGAGTGTGAATGTGCAGTGCGTTGTAAAGCCGAATTTGAAACCCCTTTCTGCAATCGCTTCCAAGCCGATTAAAAAAGAATGGCCCAGACTTTCAAATCGTACTTTCGTCATCATTTGAATCTGTATAATACATGTACATAATACAACTAAAATACCGGTTTGTGAAGAGGGAGTCCTAAAAAAATATGCTTCAACTTCTGTTTGAATATTTCGCCAACGACATGCAATACCGTGCCTCCACCCGGCTTCGTGTCAGGTTGTTGTCAGCTTTCACATCATCCAAATCCACATTTTAATGGGAAAAAGCTAACACCCCCTACCTATAGCGGAGCAGCGGCGGACAAATTTCTGTTATCGAAATAAAGACGGAAGAAGCAACAACCCGTTATCGATCGATCCTAACTTCATCGCGCGGATAAGGGAATATCTTCTTCCGTCCATAGCCAGACAGTAAATCGTTATTTATCGTATGAAACCGGCGCTCTGCGGATAACCTACGTAACGTAATGCAGTTACATGATAAATTAATTCAACCAACGGCTCAGCTGCGGCTCCGGAACCGCATGCCAATGAACGGACGCTCACGCGCTAACCTACACGCTCTCCAAAACCGCAGCTTCCCTCTCCTCCGACCGTTTGAGCCCGGCATCCGCCACCATCTTGGCTGTGTCGATTACACGGCATGCATACCCCCATTCGTTATCGTACCAGGCGAGCAGCTTGAGCAGCCGTCCGGCCGCAGATAACGATAATCCGTCGATGGTAGCCGATTTGTCGCACCCTACGTAATCTGTGGAAACCAGCGGCTCCTCGCTCCAGCCTACATACCGGGAATATAGCGGACTCATGCAAGCGGAACGCAATCTGGAGGTCGCGTACTCCGTGCTTATCTCTTCTCCCAAATCCAGCGTCATATCGCACAACGATACGTTCGGCACCGGGACGCGCAGCGACACGCCCTCAACGACCGGCGCCAGATGAGGCAATACGCCGGCCAGCGCTTTGCCGATCCCCGTCGTCGTCGGAACGATCGACTGCGTACAGGAACGGGCGCGCCGCAAATCTTTGTGCGGATTGTCCAGATGATTCTGGTCGTTCGTATACGCATGAACAGTCGTCACCCAGGCACGTTTAACGCCGAACATTTCGTCAACGATGCGGAGCACGGGCGCCACGCAATTTGTCGTGCAGGAGGCGGCGGATATCAGCTTATGCCGGTCCGGGTCATAGCTGCGGTCGTTTACTCCCATGACGACAGTCAGATCGAGTCCGGAACCCGGTGCGGTAACGATTACGTTTTGCGCTCCACCCTCCAGATGTTTCGACGCTCCCGCGGCATCGTTAAATTTGCCGGTGGCATCCAGCACCAGATCGACCCCGCAGTCGTTCCAAGGAATAAGCTGCGGATCGCGCTCGGATAAAAGACGCACCGTATGGCCATTGATCACCAGATTGCCGTCTTCCGTACGAATGTCCGCATCCCAGCGGCCGTGAACTGAATCATACTTGAGCAAATGCGCAACCGAGTCGGCCGGATGCAGCACATTGATGGCCCGGATATTCAATTCCCCTTCCGTAAAAGCCCGCCGGACGAGCAGCCTCCCGATTCTTCCCATTCCGTTAATTCCGATCCCCACTGTCATACCGATTCCTCCCCTACTAACTGTTGTTTATATAATACGTACTATACCATAAAATATATCGTTTTAAATAGGTATTTTATTGATTAGTACATACTAATTATTGAGAATATTGCACACAGATCCCTCTCTTTCTGATGAACAGCGTATAAAATGTACAGACGGAGAGCACATCCGACGATGATCGGGTATGCCGACATTCCGGTGAATGCCCAAAAGAATACGGCTGTTTTTTCCTCCGACGCCCATACGCATCCGCAGTTATCCTGCCGATTCGAGGCATGTCTCTGCTTATCTCCCTGAACGGCAAAAACCCCGTCTCCAAGGAAACGGGGTAGATTGGGTACCGCTATAAAGAAATGTAAACGAATCATTGCCAGCCATCGCCGCTTTGCTCAAGAACGAACCGACTGCAAAAATCCGGACGGCACGCGATACAAAGCCTCTTCTACGGCGAACGCCAGATCGCCTGTCGCTGTATACGTTGCCGCCCTGACGGAGCCGGGCAGCTCGACGGTCCGGATAACGGCAGCGCTGTGCGGGTCGATGAAGAGCAGCCTGCTGCCGCAAAACGCGGCCAGCAAATCCGGACCGGCGGCCGTCATCCAGCTGCATCCCCCCTCGACGGGGATCGATTGCTCGAATCGGAACCGGGCCGGATCGAATACGCGAATCGCGCTGCCCGCTTTGACAAATACTTTGGCGCACATAGCCGCAATCGCGGAGCCGGGACGTTCGCCTTCGGCGAACCGGGACTCGTGCACGAGTCCTTTGCCGGGCTCCCATACGCCGAAATGGCAGATCACATCGCGATAGGGCAGTCCGCTGGCGCCGCCGTTCGTCGTAAAATAAACATACCGGTCGTCTGCGGCTACTCCGGCCACCTGCTGATCGTTTGCGATCGGATGGCTCCAGGAATCCACCTCCAGCGTAACCGGGTCGATTCTGGACAGCGCCCCTGCGTACGTGCCGTATTTGGCCGACCACCCGGTCCAGATCCCGCCGTCCGGCCCGATCACGCTTCGTCCTTCCGGACGGATATAATCCGGTCTCAGCGCCCGAAGCGATTGCGGATTTCGGTTATTCAGCTGATCCCACGGCTGCGCCGGGTCGTACACGATGTGATCTCCGCCGACGTAAGCCGTCAAATACAATTTACCGTCCACAAACACCATCCCGTACACTTCTCCGCCGGAATCGCATACCGAGGACGAGTTCCAGGCGGAGCCGGTCAACGGATCGTAATGGAAGATCGTCTGGCCAAAGCCGCACGCTCCCCATATCCCGCCCGCCTCGTCCGATACGAGCGTATGGATGCGCGTGGCCGGCGCCTCCGCCGGAATGCGGACCAGTTCCGGCACCTCGTCCAGGCTGTCCGCGATAAACAGATCTTGACCGCGCACCCCCGCATACCGCCCGTCCGCCAGCGGGATCGCCCTACAGCTTTTGCCGTTCGGCAGCGCCGCTTCCAATAAGGTCAGCTTTTCCTTCCAGCCTGCGGTATCCGGGAGCGACTCCAGCGTTTGCGGATGATAAAATTCGAAGCGGTCTCCTTGTACGGTGCATATGTACTCGTCGGTTACTTCGCGCACGGTAAATCCCGGCGTTCCGAAATCGCGAAACGTCCCGCTCTCCATATGAAACGCTTTCAAAAACGGCTCGTCGTAACCTCCGGTAAACAAAATATAACCTGGCGCGCTGCCGTTAATGTAGCGGCTGTATAAATTTTTACCATTGTCCGACGCCCTGCCGAGCTTCTCGAGCGTATGCAGCGCCGGATTGTAGCGGTATAAGGAGCAGCCGGGCCAAGTTCCCGCGTATACGTTGCCGTCGGAGCCGATCGCCATATCCCAGAAATATTTCTCGTCTGCCGCCTTCAGCGGCTCCGCCCAAGTCCGGGTCTTCAAGTCCAGGGCATGCATATACGCATAGTTCGGACACGTCCCGACCACGAGCTTTTCATTGCGCCAATTAACAAGTCCCCAGGCTCCTTCATCCCCCGGAAGTTCGATCGACTCGGCTTCCATTGAGCGCGTATCGATCAGGATCAGATTGCCGGTCTGTCCGGCCGCGAAGTTGGACAGCACCAGCTTCTCCCGTCCGTCGAGCGGGTCTGTCATAACTGCGGTTGCAAGAATGTTGAAATTGCGGCAAGGACGTCCGATTAACTCGAACTGATCTTGTTCCCGGCTCATCGCCATCACTCCTCTTATCCACAAGTATAAGACTTGTATATAAGTATAGCTCGGGTAGTAGGGCAGTCAATGAGAATTTTGTTAATAAAATGAAATTAATCCGCAAGCGGAAAGCAGGCAGTTCGCATACCCCCGTTCTTTCCGCTTCCGGATTCGGTCCCGCTGTGTTATTTCATTAACTTGTTGACCGTGACGAGCAGCTCGTTAATGATATCCTGATCGCCCTCGCGGATTCGCTCCACGACACACGACTTCAGATGACCTTCCAGCAGCTGTTTGCCGACGCCGTTCAGAGCTGCCTGAATCGCCGCGATCTGATTGAGGATGTCGTCGCAATACGTATCTTTCTCGATGAGTCCCTTCACACCGCGGATTTGTCCCTCGATCCGGTTCAGCCGGGTGATCAGATTGCTTTTTAATTTGTCGGAATGGTGGCTCTTGCGTTCCTCCTCGCCGCCGGTATTGCAGCATGCGGAGCCTTCGGCTTGCAATGTCGATTCGTCCTTCACTGAGTTCGACCTCCTTATCCGTATGGTAGCCTCCCCCCGTTGCGCAGTCAAGTCGGGAAGCGCCGGCCGGGACGTGCCCTAACGCGGCATGCCGCCGCCGTTGACAAACCGGCACGATCGTTGTAAGGTGAAAGATGAACCTCATATTTCAAGATCACTAGGGGTGCCCAGTCTTGGGCTGAGATGAAGATACGACCTTCGGACCCTTTGAACCTGAACTGGAGCGAGACCAGCGTAGGGAAGTGGCGCAACCGATTCTTGACTCTTTCAACAAATCGAGCGTCGATATGCGGCCGCCCTGACAGGCGGCCTTTTTGCTGTTGCGGAAGGCCTAGCGAACCGTTTTTCCGCGGCCGACGCGGCCTCCGCGAGCGGCAGGAATAGGCTCAGCTGCGTTCTTTCCGAGGTTGATCCGTTTTCCTGTATTTCCTGGAGCAAGGAGGCGCACCCGCCATCATGACCACTAACGATTCGTCCAGCCGATATTCCCGGCAAATGTTATTCAAACCGATCGGCCCCGGCGGACAACGCCGGCTCTCCGAATGCGCCGTACTGATCGTAGGCATGGGCGCTCTCGGTACAGTGCTGGCTAACCATATGGTCCGCGCGGGGCTCGGAACCGTCCGGTTCGTCGACCGGGATTACGTCGAAGCGAGTAATTTGCAGCGGCAGATGCTGTACGACGAAGAAGATGCGGCGGCTTCCATTCCCAAAGCCATAGCGGCCAAGCAAAGACTGTCCAAGATCAACTCCGGCGTCAAGCTGGAAGCCATCGTCGCCGATACGACCGCGGCCAATATCGATCAGTTGATCGAAGGCATGGACCTTGTGCTGGACGGGACGGATAACTTTCATACCCGATACTTATTAAACGATGCCTGCTTCAAGAACCAAATTCCGTTCGTATACGGCGGCGCGGTCGCCTCCCGGGGGATGAGCGCGATCTTCGTCCCCGGACAGACCGGCTGCCTGCGGTGCCTGATCCAGCCCGGAGACAGCTCCGGGGAGACATGCGACATGATCGGGGTCATCTCTCCCGTCGTCGATATCGTCGCTTCGTATCAGGCAACCGAAGCGCTGAAGCATCTGGTCGGCGATACCGCCGCCCGCCGGAACACGCTGATCACATTTGACGCGTGGCACAATCAGTCGTACGAGATGAAGCTCCCTTCTTCGAAGTCGGACTGCCCGGTATGTTGCGGTCATCGCTACCCTGCTCTTGACGAGATTGGGCTCGATGACGCGACTTCGCTGTGCGGCCGCGAGACGATCCAGATCCGGGCCCGCAGCGGCTTCGATCTCGATTATTGGAAAGAAAAGCTGGAACGCGTCGCGCGAATCCAGTCCAACCCGTTCCTGCTGAAGGCCGAGCTGCCGGAAGGCGAACGCCTCGTCCTGTTTCCCGACGGGCGCGTGCTCGTGCAAGGCACCGAGGACCCCGTACGAGCCAAAACGCTATACGCCCGCTACATCGGGCTCTGATCGATTATAGAAGGAGGCAGGCGATATGAAACCATTCAAGCTGTACGCCATCACCGGAGAGGAATTCCACCCGGGCAAGCCGATGATCGAAGTGATGGAGGAAGCGATCAAGGGCGGTTGCGACATCATCCAGCTGCGGGACAAAAAGAGCCCCCGCCGCGAGGTGCTTGCGAAAGCCAAAGCGCTGCGCGAGCTGACGCTTCGTTACGGCATAACCTTCATCGTCAACGATTATATCGATATCGCGCTCGCGGTAGATGCCGACGGCATTCATCTCGGACAGGACGATTTGCCGCTGGCGGACGCCCGCAAGATCGTCGGCGGCAAAATCATCGGCATCTCCACTCACGCCATCGAGGAAGCGAGGCAGGCCGAGCGCGACGGCGCGGATTACATCGGTGTCGGACCGGTATTCCCGACCAAGAGCAAGGAAGATGTTGTCGCTCCGGTCACTACCTCTTACGTCCGGCAGGTTGCAGCGGAAATCGCCATCCCGTTCGTGGCGATCGGGGGCATCAAGCTGCATAACGTCGATCAGGTGCTGGAGGCGGGAGCCCGCCGCATATGTGCGATCAGCGAGATCGTGGGAAGCCCTGACATTCAGGGCACTTGCCGGTCGTTCCTGGATAAAATCAATTCGGCTGCGGCATCGCCGCAGTGACGGTCAGCGGAGGAGACTATGGATGTTATCGTAAACGGACAAACACGTACAGTAGAAGCCGGGGAAACGGTGATCGGCCTGCTGCGCGCTTACGGGCTGGAGCATAAGATGGTCGTCGTCGAAATCGACGGCGCGATCGTACCGAAGGAAACCTGGACCGCCGCCGTGCTGGCTCCGGGCATGAAGATCGAACTCGTACATTTTGTCGGAGGAGGCTGAACCCGGTATGCATCAAGATCCACTTCTCATCGGCGGAACGGAGCTGGCTTCGCGTTTTTTTCTCGGCACCGGCCGTTATCCGAATCCGTTCGTGCAAAATGCCGCAATTGAAGCGTCGGGAGCTCAGGTACTCACCTTCGCCATCCGCCGCATCAACCTGGACGCGCCGGGCGATGACGCGATCCTTCAACATTTCGAAGGCAAATCGTTCACGTATTTGCCGAATACGTCCGGAGCCCGCACGGCTGACGAAGCCGTACGGATCGCCAGGCTCGCCCGGGCTTCCGGCATCGGCAACTGGATCAAGGTCGAGATCAGCGCCAACGAAAAAACGCTGCTCCCCGACCCGATCGAGACGTTAAAAGCAACCGAGATTCTGGCCGCGGAAGGTTTCGTCGTGCTTCCTTATACATCGGACGACCCGATCCTGTGCAAACGTCTCGAAGAGGCGGGCGCGGCAGCCGTCATGCCCGGCGGAGCGCCGATCGGCACCGGACTCGGCATCCTGAACCCGTATAATATCGGTCTGATCGTCGAGGAAGCCGGCGTCCCGGTCATCGTGGACGCCGGACTCGGCTCGGCCCAGGACGTCGTGCAGGCGATGGAGCTCGGCGTGGACGGAATCTTAATGAATACGCCGGTCGCCAAGGCGAAAGACCCGGTCCGGATGGCGCTGGCGATGAAGCTGGCGATCGAGGCCGGACGCCTCTCGTACTTGGCCGGACGGATTCCGAAGAAACGTTACGCTTCGGCAAGCAGCGGCTTGGAGCAGTTTATCTCTACCCCCAACTAACAACCCTATATCGGAAAGCTGGTCTTGCAATGACACAACATGTAATGGTGCTGGGCGGCGGCGTGATCGGTCTGTCATGCGCCTTCGAATTGCGCCGCCGGGGCTTCCCCGTCACCGTGCTGGAGCAGGGACGCTGCGGCGGCCAAGCGTCGGGAGCGGCAGCCGGGATGCTCGCCCCTTACTCTGAAAATACGGAGCAGCCGGACCCTTTCTTCCAGCTTTGCCTGCAAAGCCTGAAGCTGTACCCGGACTGGCAGCAGGCCGTCAAGGACGTGTCCGGCCTCGACTTCGAATATTCCGCTACCGGCAGCTTATACGTGCATTACCACGAAGCCGACGTACTCGCCATGCGGTCCCGCCAAAGCTGGCAGGACGATTACGGCGCGGCAAGCGAGCTGCTGGACGGACGGCGGCTGCGGGAGCTGGAGCCGCATATCGCCCCGGAGGCGGCGGGCGCCTTGTATTACCCCGGAGAATCGCACGTATACGCTCCAGGGTACGTGAAAGCGCTGGAAGAAGCTTGCCGGAAGCTCGGCGTCGAGATCCGGGACGGACTCGGCGAAGTCCGGGTCACGCGCTGGAGCGGCGGCGCCGAGGTGTGCTGCCCGTCGTCCGGCGGCACGTTCCGCAGCGACAAGCTGGTCGTGGCCAGCGGCGCATGGGCGGGACTGATGGAAGCGGCGCTTGACATGCGCATCCCGGTGTACCCGATCCGCGGGCAAATATGCGCTTACGAGACGCCGGATATGCCGGTCCGGCACATGGTCTTTTGCAGTCAAGGGTATGTGGTCGGCAAACGGAACGGCTCGCTCGTCTGCGGAGCTTCGGAAGATATAGCCGGCTTCGAGACGTCGGTCACGAGCAAGGGGATCGACCGGCTGAAAAGCTGGAACGGAAAGCTGTTCCCGTTTCTTGGCGGCATGCGGCCCTTCCATGAGTGGGCCGGCCTTCGCCCCGCCACCCACGACGGCTTTCCGCTGCTCGGAGCGTCGAGCCGCTCCGATTCGCTACTGTTCGCCGCCGGCCATTACCGCAACGGCATCCTGCTCAGCCCGGTTACCGCTCATGTGATCGCCGACCTGATGGAAGGCCGTGAGACGACCGGTCTGCCGCTAGGTGCATTCGCACCCGAACGTTTTTAAGCTAGACCCCAACTTTGTCCGTTAGAGGAGGCAACCGAATGACTATCCCTAAGGCGATGACGATCGCGGGCTCCGACTCCGGAGGCGGCGCAGGCATCCAGGCCGATCTGAAGACGTTCCAGGAGCTTGGCGTATTCGGCACGAGCGCGATTACCGCCATCACCGCCCAAAATACGCTCGGCGTCCAAGGCGTATACCCGCTGCCGCTGGAAGCGATCGGCCAGCAGATCGACTCCGTCCTGTCCGATATCGGGACGGATGCGGTCAAGACGGGCATGCTGTTCTCGGCCGACATTATTACGCTCGTGGCGGAAAAGCTGAAACGGTACGGGCCTTATCCGCTCGTACTCGACCCGGTGATGATCGCCAAAGGCGGCGCGGCCCTGCTTCAGCAGGAAGCCGTGGACGCGCTGCGGCGCGAGCTTCTGCCGATCGCGACGGTTCTTACGCCGAACGTGCCGGAAGCGTGCGCGATCCTCGGTTCGCAGGAGATCGGCAGCGTCGAGCAGATGATCGAGGCGGCCAAGCGGCTTCATGAGCTGGGCCCGCGTTACGTGTTTCTGAAGGGCGGCCATCTTGACGGAGAAGAAGCCGTCGACGTGTTGTACGACGGCTCGGAGGCGATCCTGTACCGCTCGCCGCGTATTCGCACGAAGCATACGCACGGCACCGGCTGCACGACCGCTTCGGCGATAGCGGCCGGACTGGCCAAGGGGCTGGCGGTAACCGATGCCGTCTCCGAAGCGAAACGGTTCATCACGGCCGCCATCGCCTCCGGTCTGGAGATCGGCAAAGGCATCGGCCCGACCCATCATGCGGCGCTCCGGCTGAGTTCGGCGAAGTAAGCGGCTTGTGCGTTTCCGAGTGTACCGCTGAAAACAAAACAGACCGTCGGGAATCGATGTCCTGACGGTCTGTTTGTGCGTTATCCTATTGTTAACGTGTAATTATTCCGGAAGCACCAGCTCGATCAGTCCACTTTCAGCGTCGTAATCAACTTCGCCGTACAGATGCTCGGCTATGAATCGAAGCGGAACGTAATACGATTCGCCTTGCTTGATGACAGGACCGTCCATCTCGTACGCTTCGTCATCCACGACCGCTTCCGAGCTGTCGGCGGCAAGCTCGATCGTCGTAAACCACATACCGGTCACTGTAATCGCCTCGTCCTCATAGGAAACGTCCGCTCCCATGTAGGCAGCCAGCAGTTCCAAATCGATATAGGAGATGCCTTCGTGCAAATAAGCCTCGTATGGGCCGAATTCATCCGATACTTGCAGCGGAATATATACCGTGGCCGGCTCATACTTGTTCATCTCGAGAGCGATCAGCTCGCCGAGCAGCGATTCCGGATCGACCTCTTCCATTAGTTCTGCCGGAGAGCGGCTTGTTCCCATGACGAACGGCGTCTTGCCGGCATCCAGAACGTCCGCCTTCACCGGTTTGTTAATATCCCACGTTTCCGATTGAATCTTGAACTGCAGGGCGGTAATTCCCTGGTCCCCGCCGTCCGGCGCAGGAAATGCGAGATCAAGCTCCGATTTGCGAAGGTTGAAGCTTTGATCGAACGCGAGCCGCGCCTTCACCTGAGTCTGCTTGCTGAGCATCGCTTGAATCCCGGGCTCATCCGACCTGCCGGCGCTATCGATGCCGATCAGCGCGATATACAGCAGCTGCTTGGCCGTCGTATGGATCATATCGACCGCGAGCTCCTTGTCGGACGCCGCTTCCATCAAGCTTTCCTTCAAGCCGTCCATCGAACTGCCGAACGGCGATCCGAATGGCGAACCCGGGAGCAAGGGCGAAGACTCGTCTTCCTTCTCCAGATACGGCTTCAGCACCGGCCACAGCACATCGTACATTTCGCCGATAAACTTTTTGAAGTTGGCGTCGTCCTTCGTCAAGTTGCGGATAAACGTTTTGGTGAGCGGCACCAGTTCGGTTCCGTCAAGGCTCGTCTCCAGCTTGTACACGTTGACGGTTTCGTTTTGAATCTTCTCCGTCCCGGACGTCACCTGGATCGATTTCGGATTCGGCAAGTTCGAGACGATCAGCGAAGCCATCGATTTGTCGATTCCTTTGGCCTGATACTCCTTCTGCAGCTTCTCGGTCACCGCTGCAAATGCGGCTGTCGAACCGTCCGGCTCCGTGAGCGGAATGACGATCGCTTTGGAAAGTCCGTCCACTTTCAGCACGAGATGCTCGCTGTTCATAAACGCCTGGAACGGAATCGCGCCTTTGGCCAACGTCAGCTGGCCTTGCAGCGACATCCGGTCCCAGTTCTCCATCTTCATATTGCGAATTTCGAGCTTGGCGTCGTTCCACAAGTCGACCATCGCTTTTGTTTCTTCCGACAGCTTGGACGGGTCCGTCTTCATATGCAGCGACACGGTAACGCTTTGCTGCATGGACTCCGTATCCATCCCGGTGATCAGTGCGCGGTTCAGATCCAACCCGCCCAACGATTGACAACCTACTACTACGACCAGCAGAGCAAGAATGAGCCATTTGGCCCAGCCCCCAACACGAAAATTCCGGATGTTCCTCATCTCCCGACTTCTATATATTGATATTCTCCTTACTTTCATTCTCTGAGAGACAACATTTTCCTGCCTGCCGGCTCGGTTAAATCCGAAAAAACGTTATACATTTTCTAGTTCTGTAAAGAGTTCTCACTTGCGAGCCGCGCCGCTCACTCCCGGAAGCGGGACGAAAGCGATCGGATGCCCTTTCTGCACGGCCGTGGGAGCGACACCGGTAAACTTTTTGAAGATGCGGTGAAAGTAAGATTGTTCGCAATAGCCGAGATAATCGGAGATTTCCGCGATCGTCATGCCGCTGCTCTTCAGCAGCTCGCAAGCTACCGATACTTTGACCTGGTGAATGTAGTCGATCGGGGTTTGTCCGAGCACTTCCTTGAAAATTCTTGTGACATGATTCGGGGAACGGTCGATATGGCGCGCGAGATCGGACAGCTGGATCGGCTTGGACTTGTTGTGGACGATATAAGCCTGCAGCTTGTGAATCAGATCTTTCTTGACGGCGGAGCGGATCTGCTGCTGCGTATCGTGAATCAGTCTCCCGATCAGCTCCAGCAAAATCCCTTGGCAGATGAGCAGCCCGCCCGGCGTCTGATCAAACCATTGGAGCAGCAGCATCGAGAACCGCTGCCGGAAATAGTCGGCGTTATGGATGTTCCATTTGAACATGCCGCGCTTGCGCAGTGTCTCCACCGTCTTGTCCGCTTCCCCGGCCGTCGTAAAGTGCGCAGAATATTTCTGATGCGGTCCCTTGGCGTCGTTATGACACGAGCGGATCGTACCGTCCGGAATAAACAGCACGTCCCCCTGATGAAGCTCGAACACTTCTCCGCCCGAATGATAGATCGCTTGACCGCCCGTGACGAAGATCAGGATATGATGATGCACCCTCTCCTCCCGGATTTGCCACTTCTCGATTCGATCGTCGTACAAGACCGACTTCAGCGTATACACGGTTCCCTTCCTCCTTCCATTCACAGCGGGTCTGTCCATCCCCTTGGATCGTTCTTATTCCATTCTACGTCCGGCGCCGATGTCCTTTTTCGAAGGCTGCGGAACGGACGGCTAACGCTTTTCCGGCTTCCCGTCCGGCCAGACGGCGCGCGGAAATGGTTGAATCGTTCAAAAAGAATCGCTATCGTTCATGGATATGAAAACGCAATCATGATAAATTGAATGTACGCGCGGAGCGACCTTTCCGGAAAATTATCGCTCGATTCAGCCCCATCATCCAGCAAGGGAGAGACACCCATTTTGAATGAAACGTTGAAAATTATCGACTGTGACGTCCACAATTCCTTACGAAGCGACCGGGACCTGCTGCCCTACTTGCCGGATACTTGGAAGGACCGGGTCAAACGCGGGGGACTCGGCCTCATGTACTCCGGATACTACTCCCCTGTCGGGGTCGGCAGAAAGGACGCCACTCCTCCCGGAGGCGGCGCCGTCGGATCGGACCCGGATTTCCTGATCGAACAGCTGGTGAACCCGTACCATATGGAAGCTGCGGTCTTGACTGGCAACCTGTTCAGCGTGTCCGTCGGCCACGATCCCGATTTTGCCGCCGCTACGGCCAGCGCTTACAACGACTACTTGATCGATCATTGGCTGAACAAAGATCCCAGGTTCAAAGGCTCCATCTTCGTAGCTTTGCAGGACCCCCAGCTGGCCGCGAAGGAAATCGACCGTCTCGGCTCTCATCCGGGCTTCGTCCAGGTCATAACCAGCAGCGCCTCGCGGATGCCGCTTGGACAGCGGTTTTTCCACCCGATCTACGAGGCGGCGGAGCGGAACGGACTGCCGGTCGCGATCCATCCCGGAGCCGAAGGCGCAGGCCAGGCGAATCCGCCGACGGCCGCCGGATATCCGACATGGTACATCGAGTGGCATACGTGCCTGTCGACCACGTTTATGGCCCAGCTCACCAGCCTGATTTGCGAAGGCGTATTCGAGAAATACCCGCGTCTGAAATTCGTGTTCATCGAGGGCGGCGTCTCCTGGCTGCCGCATCTGATGTGGAGGCTCGACAAAAATTACACGGCGCTGCGTTCTCAAGTCCCGTGGCTGAAAAAAATGCCGAGCGCATACATTCGCGACCATTGCTACTTTACGACGCAGCCGATCGAGGAACCGAACAATATCGCCCATTTGAAGCAAATATTCGAGATGATCGACGCCGAGCATATTCTGCTTTACTCCAGCGATTATCCGCACTGGGATTTCGATTCCCCGGATCATATCCTGAAGTGGCTGACGCCGGAGCATCGCAGACGCATCTTTTACGAAAACGCCAAGCAGTTGTATAAGCTGTAGAAAGGAATAACAGCGATGACCTTACATGTGGTAGGAAGAGCCGACTCGATTCCCGAAGATCAGCATCAAGTGTTCGAGATCGTCGGCCGTTCCGTAGTGGTTTACAATATCGGGAACGAGTTTTACGCCATCCTGAACTACTGCCCTCATCAAGGAGCGCAGATGTGCAAAGGGCCGGTGTGCGGAACGAATATCCCCTCCGAAGTGTACGAGTACAATTTCGGCAGAAAGGGCGAAATCGTCCGCTGCCCATGGCACGGCTGGGAGTTCGATATCAAAACCGGAAAAGCGCTCGCCCCGATCAAGAAAAAGCTGCAATGTTACGAGGTTGTCATTGAGGGCGGCATGATCGTCGTCAAGATATAGTTATGATGCAGTTAAGATGCAACAATCGGTATACCGCTCCGGAACGGGGTGGGCTTGCAAGCGGCGGATAGGAGGGGAATGTTTTGTAAACGCTTCCATTATTGGGTTGAGTACACCGATTCTATCTCAAGGGGGAGAACAAGCATGTCCATGACATCCCGAAAAATAACAGCGGTGCCGTTAGCGTTCGTATTGCTGCTGACCGCTTGCGGTAAATCCGGCGGAGGCGATTCCGTCCAGCAGCCGACAGAAACACAAACCGCGCCTGCGGAAATCATCTTTTACGGCGGCTCCACCCAGCCTCAAGATTTCTTCGACAGACAGTACGGAGAGCTGCTGTACAAAAAATTTCCGCAGCATACGATCAAATATATTCAAATGCCGGCCGGGACCATTCAGGAGGCTACGACCAAGCTGCTTACCGAAGGCCAGCGGTTCGACATTTTCTACAACAACATCGGCATTTTCGAAAACACCTTGTTCGCGACCGGGCTTCAATACGACATGACCGAGCTGATGAAAAAGCATAACGTCGATCTGAGCCGTCTGGAGCAGGAATCGATTCAAGCGATGAAGCAGTTCTCTGCGGGCAAAACGTACGGCGTTCCCGTAACCGATATGAAATTCGTCCTCTTTTATAACAAAGATATTTTCGATAAGTTCGGGGTCGCCTACCCGAAGGACGGGATGACCTGGGATGAGGCGATCGCGCTTGGCAAAAAGCTGTCGAGAACGGAAGACGGCGTCCAATATGTCGGTCTCAGTACGTCTCCGAGCCAATTCATCTCCCAAAACCAGCTGTCGATTCCGCTAGTCAACCATCAGACGGACCAGCCGACGATTTATTCGAATGCCGGCTGGCGCAAGCTGTTCGACGCCTTGTTCGTGCAGCCGATGCAGGATGCCGGCGTCCGCAGCAAGCTCGAATCGACGAAGACGATCCCGAACAACGACGCATTTGTCAATAAGCAGGATTTGGCGATGTATGCCTACAATATCGCGATATATATCAGCCCGAGCCTGATCCCGGCCATGCAGAAGTTCAATTGGGACATGGTGACGATGCCCGTTTTCCCTGAAGCCCCGGGCGCCGGTTCGCAAACGACCCCCTTCTACTTCGGACTGACGAACATGGCCAAAGAAAAAGACGCGGCGATGGAAGTACTGAAGTTTATGATTTCGGACGAATACCAGAGCTGGGTATCCCGGCGGGGCTTCATCCCGACTCTGATGACGGACGAAACGAAAAAAGAGTACGGGAAGGAAACTGTATTTCCCGATAAAAACTACGCCGCTCTGTTCCAATACAAAAACGCGCCGATTCCGCCTTCGGCTGACTATACGTTCTCCGTCAACAATGTGTACGCCGGGACCGCCTTGCCGATCGCGACCGGAGTGAAGGATATGAACACGGCGTTCCGCGAAGCCGAGGAGCTGGCGAACAAACAGATCGAGGAGTTCAAACGGAACCGCGGCAAGTAATCTTTGCTGCGGATGTGGTGCAGAGGTGCTGGGCAGCGCAGCGGCTTCTGCCGGTCACATCCCTGCGCAACGCGCCGGCTTTCGGCCCGCAGGCCGCCTGATGGAGCACTTTCCTGCGCATATGCAGCTTTTGTTTGGCCCACAGGGCCTGAATTTGTTACGATCCAAGCTGGGAGGCCCAGCTTCACTGAAAACGTAAGATTTCCTTTTCACATCAACAACCCCCGCTTCCCTCCGGCCATACAGGCCGTGGCGGCGGGGGTTGTCTTCTTGACCCGACTGTACGCAGCTTGACTTTACCCGCCGCCCTATATATCGTTAATTTGAAAACGATCTACAACAGACGGCTCACAAGGAGAATAACGCATGGTTACGAGAGACGAAGTGGCTCAGCGCGCAGGCGTATCCGTCGCCGTCGTGTCCTATGTCATCAACAACAAACCGGTCGTGAAAGAAGCAACGCGTCAAAAGGTGCTTCAGGCGATCCGCGAGCTCGGATACAGTCCGAATTTGACGGCGCGCAGTTTAAAGACGAGACGAACGAACCAGATCGGCGTGCTGTTTAATCATATCGGCAACCCTTTCGAAACGGGGATTGCGCTTGGACTGGAGCATCGGGCCAGACAAGACGGCCAGTCCCTCATCTTCCAAACGTACGATCCGCTCGAGGAAGACCATCTGAAAACGCTATTCTCCGGGCGCGCCGATGCGATCATTTTGCTAGGTCAGCCCTTAAAAGCGGATACGATCAGCCATTTCGCCAAAGTCGGCGTCCCCCTCTTCTCGGTGATGACCCCCGATCAGCCGAACGGTCCCGTCCCTTGCGCGGACATCGACTGGTACGAAGCCTACCGGGCTATGATCGGGCACCTGGTTCGTTTCGGTCATACCCGGATCGGATTTATAGGAGCGCTGAACAAAGCGTCGTACCTGGACGTCCGTTTCCGGCATTTTCGCCGGGCCTTGCACGCGCAAGGAATCGATTTCCGCGACGAGTGGCTGATGCACAGCTCCTCCGGGTCGCTGGAGATGGCTTACAAGATGATGTCCGAGCGTTTGTCGGGCGGTACGGACTTGCCGTTCACCGCCATCGTATGCGCGAACGATCTGATGGCGATCGGCATCCTGTCCGCCTGCCGCGATTACGGTGTGTCCGTCCCCGGACAGCTGTCCATCGCCTCCAGCGAAAATATTCTTATGTCCGGCCATACATCGCCGCCGCTCACCACGATTCATTATCCGCGGCCGGAGATCGGCGTCGCGACGATCGAGGAAGTGATGAACCATCTGAATGCAGGGGCTCCGCTGTCCGGCCGCATCTTGAAGCACGAATTATTCGAACGGGCCTCGACCGGACACGCTCCCGGATAAGCGAGCAGCGTCTCCGGCACGGTCCTCTGCATGTTCATGCATCATCTATCCATACAACGCCGCCCCCCGCTCCATCTCATGACGTCTTAGAATGGTGAGGGCGGGACATCTCTCTGCCTACATTTGCAAAGGGCCGTATATATTGGGCTGAGGGCGGCGCGGCCAGCTTGTTCCTTTACACTGACGCCCGGTGAAGCCGGAGCGAGTTGCATACGACGGATATCGAACTGAGCGTCATCGCCGTTCCCGCCATCCAAGGCTCGAGGATGCCCGCCGCCGCAAAGGGAATGGAGAGCATGTTATAGACGAGCGCGAAAAGCAAATTTTGACGGATGTTGGCGATCGTTTTGCTTCCGATCCGGACCGCCGTCGCGACCCCCGTCAGATCGCGACGCAGCAGCGTCACGTCCGCCGCTTCGATCGCGATGTCGGTTCCCGAGCTGACGGCGATGCCGATGTCGGCGGCGGCAAGCGCGGCGGCATCGTTCATCCCGTCTCCGACCATCGCCACCCGGCGCCCTTTCTGCTGCAGTCTGCGCACGATCGCCACCTTCTCTTCGGGCAGCACATTCGCGTACACTTCGCGTATGCCGATCTCCCCCGCTATCGCTTTCGCCGTCCGCTCGTTGTCTCCCGTCATCATCATCACGTCCAGGCCGAGCCGGCCAAGACGCTTCACCGCTTCCTTCGACGAAACCGGAATCGCGTCCTGCAGGGCAAGAAAACCGATGTACCGGCCGGCTGCGGCGACAAACAGCACGGTCATTCTTTTCGCTTCCAGCTTGCCGATCCGCTTCGGGTCTTCCTTCATCGGCACTCCGTGCTGCTGCAAAAGCTGCCGGGTTCCGACGACGACCTCGCTTTCGCCTACGAGCGCGAGTATGCCGTATCCGGGAATCGCCTCGAACCGGGACGGCTGAGGCACCGTCAAGCCTTGCCGGACCGCCTCGGAGACGATCGCCTGCGCGAGCGGGTGTTCGGAATTCCATTCGGCCGCCGCTGTTATACGCAGCAGCTCCTCCGGACGAATCCCGGGGGCTGCCGCCGTCTCCATCAGCTTCGGCTTACCTTCGGTGATCGTGCCGGTTTTGTCGAGAACGACCGTATCGATCAAATGCATCTGTTCCAGATGCCGGCCTTCCTTAAACCAAACGCCGCGGGCAGCCGCCCTTCCCGTACCGGCCAGAATCGATGTCGGCGTCGCTAGACCGATGGCGCACGGGCAAGCGATGACCAGCACGGAGATGGCGCGAATAAGCGGAGCGGCGGGATCTCCGGGGGCGGCGAAGTACCAGTAGGCAAAAGTGACCGCGGCCAGCCCGACGATAACCGGCACGAAAACCGAGGCAATCCGGTCCGCTACCCGTTGAATCGACGGCTTGGAGCTTTGCGCTTCTTCGAGCAGCTTGATCATTTTAGCGACGGTCGATTGGCTTCCAGCCGCCTTCGTATGGACCCGCAGCGCCCCTGTCTTATTGATCGAACCCGCCAGCACGCGGTCGCCTTCGCGCTTGTCGGCCGGATCGGTTTCGCCCGTCACCGTGGATTCGTCCACGGCCGAGCTCCCTGCGACGACTCTCCCGTCCACTGGCACCCGTTCCCCGGGACGGATCAGAACGATGTCGCCCGCGCTCACCTGCTCCAGCGGCACCTCGCGGGTTCCGCCCCCGGTCCACAGCGTGACGGTTTTCGCCTGCAGCTCATGCAGCCTGCGGATCGCCGATAACGTCCGTTTCTTGGCGAGCGCCTCCAGCCATTTGCCGAGATGAACGATCGTTATGATCATGGCGCTCGTTTCGTAATACAGCATCGTATGTCCGTCATGATGCCCGTGAGCGGCGGCTCCGGTCGTCGTCAAATAATGGCTGTAAAAAAAAGCGGCGGAGGTGCCGAGCACGACCAGCACGTCCATGTTCGCCGACCGTCCGCGAAGCGCGCGGTATGCGCCGAAATAAAACTGTCTGCCGAACCAGAACTGCACCGGAGCCGCCATCGCAAACTGGAACCACGGGTCCATAAAAAGCTCCGGCACCCAAACGGAAGAAGTGAACGACCAATGCGTAAACATCGTCCACAACAGTGGCAGCGTGAGCAGCGCCGACCACAAAAAACGGTTGCGCAGCCGCCTCCGTTCCTCGTCCCCGCTTAGCTCCCCTCCCTCGCTTCCTTCGCCGGCCAGCTCCTGCATCCCGTACCCGAGCTGCCGCACCTTCTCCCCGATTTGCGGGACGCCGATCTTTTCCTTGTCGAACGCCACGGCCATCCGTTCCATCGCCAGATTGACAGTCACCCCGTCGACGCCTTCCATCCTGCCCAAAGCTTTCTCGATCCGCGCGGCACAGGCGGCACAGGTCATCCCGGTCACCCGGAACGTGGACCGCTCCACATACGGACTGTTGAGGCTCATCGTATCCACTCCGATCTTGACAAGCGTTACATCCCATATATATGATCCGGTCCGCATTTCATGCTGGCTCGTTCGGGCCGTTTTCGCGGCGTATGCGCTTTGATTTTGTATACTGGAAGATGGAAAGTTCTTCTTAGATCACATGAAACCGACGGCCAATCTATGATAAACTAATAGAAACCAACCTACGATCAGGAGAGAGATTATGGCTGTCCAACTACAGAACGACTGGGCTCCGCTGCTCGAAGCGGAATTCGCCCTGCCCTATTATTCCGAGCTTCGGCACTTTCTCGCCGAGGAGTACCGCAGTGGCACCGTTTACCCGGATATGTACGATATTTTCTCTGCGCTGCATCTGACCGGTTATGAGGATACGAAGATCGTCATCCTCGGTCAGGACCCGTATCACGGTCCCGGGCAAGCCCATGGCTTGAGCTTTTCGGTCAAACCCGGCGTACCCGCCCCTCCGTCGCTTCAAAACATTTATAAGGAATTGCAGGACGATCTCGGCTGCAAGATCCCGAACAACGGCCATCTGGTCAAATGGGCGGAGCAAGGGGTGCTGCTGCTCAACACGGTGCTCACCGTCCGGGCCCACAACGCGAATTCGCACCGGGGCAAAGGCTGGGAAGCTTTTACCGACCGGATCATCGCTTTGCTTAATGAACGCGAGAAGCCTGTCGTCTTCATCTTGTGGGGCAGTCCCGCCCAGCAGAAAATGCAGCATATCGATACGTCGCGCCATTTTATTATCCGTTCTCCGCATCCGAGTCCGTTGTCGGCCTACCGTGGCTTTTTCGGCAGCAAGCCGTTTTCGAAAGCAAACCAGTTTTTGCGCGAACGCGGGATGGACGAGATCGATTGGCAAATTCCTGATTTGTGAGCGAGGCTAATCTTCCGGTTTCTTGATGGTGTTAAGACGCTAGGTGCCAGCGTCTCTGATTCGGCGCTCTGTACCTGCTGTCATGCGATAAGAGCGGTTTGCGGCTTCTATTTCGCGCTTTGCCTTCTGGCAGTCCAAGGATAAGAGCGGTTTGCGCCCCTTATTTCTGCAGATTCGGAGGAAATCCTCTGATATGGGCGATTTAGCAGCTGCTAACCGCTCTTATTTTCGCAACAAGCCTCGTTTCCGAACAAATAAGGAGTGCAAATCGCTCTTATGGCTCCAGCCGAAAGAAAAAAGCCGGACCTCTGAGGCCCGACTTCATCCATATCTGTATCTGTGAGTTTTACGCCTGTCCGAACAAGGAAAGAAACCGGCCGTAGCCTTCTTCCTCCATTTTGTGCTTCGGAATGAAGCGCAGCGCTGCGGAGTTGATGCAGTACCGCAGGCCGGTCGGCTTCGGCCCATCATGGAACACATGGCCGAGATGCGAATCGGCCTCTTTGCTGCGGACCTCGGTCCGGATCATATTATGACTGACATCGACATGGTCGGTCACCTGCTCATCGAGAATCGGCTTCGTGAACGATGGCCAGCCGCAGCCCGAATCGAACTTGTCGAGCGAGCTGAATAGCGGTTCTCCCGATACGATGTCGACATAGATGCCTTCTTCCTTGTGATCCCAAAATTCGTTGCGGAACGGCGGCTCGGTTCCGCTGTTTTGGGTAACCTCGTATTGCATCGGGGTCAGACGTGTCTGCAGCTCGCTGTCGCGATTGCCATCCTTCCAGCGCTCCTTCAGAAACTTCGCGCGGCCCGAACCGGTATAATAAGCCTGATAGCGGAGCGGATTCGTCTTGTAGTAGCCCTGATGGTAAGCTTCAGCCGAGTAAAAAGGCGCGGCCGGCAAAATCGGCGTAACGATCGGTTTGTCGAACCGTCCGCTCTCTTCCAGACTGCGCTTCGACTGCTCGGCCAACCTCTTCTGCTCGTCGTTATGGACGAAAATGGCCGTCGTATACGAATGGCCGCGGTCGGCAAACTGCCCGCCGGCGTCCGTCGGATCGATTTGCCGCCAGAACAGGTCAAGCAGCTGCTCATACGAAAACACCTCGGGATCAAACGTGATCTGCACCGCTTCGACATGGCCGGTTCGGTCCGAGCATACTTGCTCATAGGTCGGATTCTCTACATGGCCGCCCGTATAACCGGATACGACCTGGATGATGCCCGGCTGTTTGTCGAACGGCTTCACCATACACCAGAAACAGCCTCCGGCGAAAGTTGCCAGCTGATAAGAGTTTACATCGGCGCTCATTGCTGATCACTCCTTTGTACAAACGACGATTTCCGTCGTGTGATGGGTTGTGTGCACATTTCTAACAGCATTATACCATTGTTCGTCCCCTTGCCGCGAGGCGGCGACGATTGCTCCTGCGCGTTCCCGGCCATCGTACCATGATCCGATAGTCCGGGTATAGCCGACTTTTCCGTTTCCCCTTTGCCTTATGTATGCTATTCTTGATCATAACATTAGTACTGGCATTGGAGGAGCCCGCATGATCATCGGACGATGTATCCACCTATTCCGCGACGAATCGAGGTGGGACGCCGGAGCGCCCGATAAGTCCACGAAGGTTAGAACGATCCCGGTCACCCTTTTTTACCCGGCGCACTCCGACGGTTTGCCTGGCGATTCCGTTCGTCCTTCCAGCTACGCCGATCTGTTCGCCCCCTCTTCCGAAAAAGCTTTGGAGCTGCTCGCTTTAATGGGGGTCGACCCGGACTATATGAAACGGATGGAGACCGGAATATGCGAAAACGCCGAAGTGTCGGAAGCCGGCAGCCCTTTTCCGGTCGTTTTATTCAGCCCGGCATTCGGCGTCGTCAAAGATATGTATACATATTTCGCAAAGGAGCTTGTGAACCGCGGTTATGTTGTCGTGACGCTTGGCTCCCCTTACGAATCGATTTTCTCGGTTATGCCCGGCGGCAGCTTGGTGCGGCAATCGGAGCTCGTTTCCCAGATACGCAATAACGATAAGGAGTTGTGGGAAGCGCTTCTGGAGCAACGGGTACGCGATCTGCTTTTCGTGCTGGATCGGCTTGAGGATTGGAATGACTCGAATGGGACGGCTCCTATAAACATGCGCTTCGACTTAACGTCCGTCGCCGTGGCCGGCCATTCGCTAGGCGGAGCCGGAGCATACGAAGCGTTGAGCCGGGATTCCCGCTTGCGCACAGGCATCCTGCTTGATCCCAGCTTTCACCTGATCCGAGAGGAGTATCACGGACGGGCCAACGTTCCCCTGCTCATCATGAGGGAGCAAAACACGACTGCCGATTCGCTCAAAGGCCAGATGTCGGATGAGGTGGCTCTCCCTCTCGTCGAGGGCGTCAGACAGCTTACCGACTCGTATTCCGGGTTTCTTTCGATGGTCAAAATCATCGGAGCCGACCATATGACCTTTAGCGATGTACCCCTCCATTATCAAAATGAAGATGTTGAGGCGAAGCACGTGACGATAAACCGGCTCGCCGGCTCCTTTCTGGACCAGTTTCTAAAACACCGGGGCAGCAGCTACTCCGATCTGCTCAGTCTGGAGCCCGCAGAACCATTCAAGTCAACCAACCGTCAAGGCGAGTCGTCTCCTTAATAAGCAGACTTATCCGCCACACGGCACGAATAGGCCGGACCGATTCGTCTTCTCATTTCAGCCAACGAACCAGAAAACGGAGGATCTCCGATGAAACCGATTCGCAATTCCGCAAAGGCGGTCCTGATCCGTGACGGACATATTTTGCTAACCAAAAACAAAGACGACGAAGGGTACTTTTATTTGTTTCCGGGCGGCGGTCAGGAGCCGAAGGAGGAGCTGAAAGACGCCGTCGTCCGCGAATGTCTGGAGGAGATCGGCCGGCGGGTGCAAGTAGGCGAGCTGCTTCATGTGAGGGAATATATCGGACAAAACCATCAATTCGCCGAATGGGACGCCGATGTGCATCAGGTCGAGTTTTACTTCAGCTGCGAGCTGATTGGCGAAGAAACCGGCGGCTTCTCCGGTTCCAACCCCGATTCCGCTCAAGTGGGCGCCGAATGGGTCGAGATTGCAAAGCTGGATGAAATCAGGCTGTATCCGGATACGATATCGAAGCTGCTGCAAGCCGGGAAGAATGGTCCATGTTACTTGGGAGATACCAACTGACGCACAACGAACACTTTTCACGCAGGCAGACCAGGAAAGGAGCCGGACATTGAAACGAGTCATCGTAATCGGATGCGCCGGGTCGGGCAAGTCTACCTTCTCCAGACAGGTCGGTGAACGTACAGGCTTGCCGGTCGTCCATCTGGATGCATATTACTGGAAGCCGGGCTGGATCGCCACAGAAGCGGAATCGTTTGACCGGGAACTGCAGCGGATGATGCAGACGGACAGCTGGATCATGGACGGCAACTACTCGCGGACATTGGATACGCGGCTGGACCGGGCGGATACGGTTTTCCTGTTCGACTTCCCTCGTTATTTATGCTTGTACCGCGTCATCAAGCGAAGAGTGCAGTACCACGGGCGATCCCGAGCCGATATGGGAGAAGGATGCCAAGAGAAACTCGACCTCGCTTTCCTGCGCTGGGTCTGGAATTTCCGCAAGCGGAACAGACCGAAGCTGCTTGCCAAGCTGGACGAAGTTCGCGCCAGTCACCAGGTGGTCAGCTTCAGAACCCCGAAAGAAGTTCGCAAGTATTTGGCGGCGTTACGGGAGGCGGAGTAGTGTAGTCTGTCCGTACGATGACAATCCGGCTGGTCGGAAGAGCAGCCGGTGACGGGGCGACTGACTGTAGGGTGACAGCCACCATGTCCCTGTATCCGCGCGATATCTCGGACAGGGGCTCGTCTTCCCTCGTCTCCATTTATACGTCTTCGAATTATGTAAAGGAGGTGCTGCCGTGCAACGATTCAAGCGTTGCTTGCTTTTGCTGCTGATGCCGGAAGAGAAAAGCGGTTCCCCGATCTGTTCGTAATCCGAATAGAAGGAGGAAACGTTCGCTTGCATCAACAAATTCGCATGTTATTTAACGATACCTTGCTCCATCAGTGTGCCGTCCGGTTCGGATTTGATCCGAACGACTTGACCAACCTGCACGGGTTCCAAAACTTTGTGTACGCCTCCAGCCGCGGCGGCAAGCCTTATATCATGCGAGTCATACACAGCTCCCACCGGAGCGCCGGACAAGTTCAGGCCGAGCTGGACTGGCTTCGCTATTTAACCGAACACGGCGTTAATGCGGCTGTACCGGTCCGTACTCCGGACGGCGAGCTAATCGTCACTGTCGGCTCGGGAGATTGCTGCTTCATCGCGTCGGCGTTTGCTCGTGCGCCGGGCAGCAAGCCGGATCACCGTTCGTATACGGAAGACGGCGAGCTGATCCGGAAACTGGGCCAGCTGACCGGCAAAATCCATGCCTTGTCCCGATCCTATACGGTACCTACTTCGGTACGCGGCTCTTGGCAGAACAACCAGTATGTAACCCAGCTGCACGAATATGTGCCGGAATCCTATGCGTCTATTTTGCCGCCGGTGGAACGGTTTGTGTCCTTGCTGAGCGGACTGCCGCGATGTCCCGATAGTTAGTATGATTTGCCGTATCTGGACATCCGATTCTGCTAAACGGACGATTTCGTTATACAATAGGAATATCTACTAATAAAGGAGATGTGGACTATGACCAAAAAAGTGTCGCTCGCCGATGCAGTCAAACAAAAGCTGGCGGAGAAAAAAGCGGCGTCAGCAAACGTCAACAATTCGCATAAACCTAATGCCGGCCAGCAGCCGCATATGAAAAGTCAAACGCATAAAAAGACGAGTACTTTGAAGAGACGGACAGGCGGCGGCTGAACGGAGCGGCGGCAAGGCCCAGAAGCAAGCAGCCTCATAGGGTAACAGGCAACCGGCGTGCGATAAACCATCGTGTGCCGGTTGCTCTGTGCACGAAACAACAAAGCCTGCGAGATAGCAGGCTTTGTTTCGTAATATCGGCGGAATCATCAAATCCAACGCGATAGCCACTATTTCTCAGTCTAATCGGCCATGGCTCGTCCGTGGCGCCAACAACCTGCTTCGTGGCAACTTTTAGTCCGGAAACAGGTCCCGAACGATCAAAAGGCTGCTCGCTCGCATCTTTCCCTACAGTTAGTCTCGCTTGAAACTCGCTTGAACTCATCGGCTGCTCGAACCTTTCCCGTCGGCTCCAAGTCCACTTCGGAAGAAAAACCGTCCGTAAAGCACCCGGACGGTTGTTTGACGTGCAAACCCATACGTTGTACGTTGGAAGGGAAACGGTACCTTCGCTCCATCTGCTTCGCCCTTAGTCGTGTTGTCTTGTTTAGACTTGACGGTAACAACACAACTTCAAATGCGGCTCGAGTGTGATTTAGGCGTGGACACTGGGTGTGATTTTGACTAGCTTCATTGTCTTCATGTGGTGGTATGGCTAACGAACCCAGCATTCGTTATCAGAGCCGAATCCGGACGTTTCAATTTGTAACGAACTCTAGTATTGTTATTCCCGCATTTCGGATCGTTATTTTCCGCTTTCGGGTTCGATAACGATCCCCGGGTTCGTTACGTCCGGAATAGCGTCGTTTTTCAGCCATAAGCACGATACGATTCGTTAGTCGTTAGTCGTCTAACCTGAATATACTTTCTTTAGCCAAGTAAGGAAATCCCTTCCCTTTAGCACGTAAAGAACATAAACGTTCCGGCAGATTTCAAAAAGCCCCAGATCCGCTTCATCAAGCGGTCTGGGGCCCTTCTATCTCGATTTAGCCGTTCGCATAAACATGCGGATTTTGACGGCGGCATTCTGCCATAACAGCCATCTGCTGGCGAACTTGCTCCGGCGTAATTTCGAGCTCTGCACCGGTCGTCAGCGAATTGTGAAGCATCGAATACAGCGACGCCGTGTTGTTGTCGAACATCGACAGACCTTCAACCGCCGCATACTGCCACGAATCCTCGTACCAAGTCAGCGTCTCGCTGCAATAAGCAGGATCGCCATTGGCATTAAACAGCGGACCGCGGGTCAGTTCTTGATGAGGCGCTTCTTCCGACTTGAAATATTTCCATTGCAGCTTCTGGGTATTGCCCGTCAAGCCGCCGTTCGTTCCTTGGATCGTAAATTGCGGTCTCGGATATGTCGAGCAGGACGAGATCTCCAGATCGATCGTCGGACGACCTTGTCCGCGCATAATGATTTTCACATAATCTTCGGCGTCGCCGAACGTGTTCGCCCGGTCCATGATGCAAGTAATCTGAGGCATGATGTCCGTTCCGAACAGCTGCAACGCCTGGTCTACCGGATGCGGGCCCGTGTTGAGCAGGTTGCCGCCGTTATTTTCTTGCAGCGTCTGCCAGTCCCAGCGGCGGGCAAATCCGTTATTCGTAAAGTCAACTTGTACGATGCGGCCGAGCACGCCGGAATCGATAATTTCGCGCATTTTCAGAAATGCCGGCATGTAGCGGGACTGCTGAAATACAGCCAATACTTTGCCGGATGCTTTCGAAGCGGCAATCAGGTTGTCCACTTCTTCAGGCGTTTTGGCAAGCGGCTTCTCGCAAAGCACGTTGAATCCTTTTTGGAGCAGGTCGAGCGAGATCGGATAGTGCAAATCGCTTGGGGAAGCGTTTACGACGAGATCCAAGTCTTCGTTCGCAACCATTTCCTCGTAGCTAGCATACGCTTTGCAGCCATATTCCTTCTCCGCGCGGATGCGGCGGTCTTCCATTCCGTCAGCTACTGCAGTAATCTTAAACTTGTCAGACATCCGGATCAGCTGGTTGCCGTGAATGTTGCGACCGCTACGACCTTGTCCGATAATACCCACCTTTAAAATACTCATGGCTTGAGTTCGACTCCTTTTAAGTTGACAAAATTGGTAAGGAAAGCTCATTCGCCCCTTCAAACCGGCAAAGCACAATTCCTTATCGAAAAACAACACCGCTACACGTACTATAACGCGTAACGGCTGGCATCTCTTGCACTATTTTATTATTACGATTGATTTATTTTTAGAGGATATTCAAAAAGTCCGCTTTTGATCACGAAGCCTACTCGACATCAAATATGGAATTCAGCCGGAACTTCCGGTGCTCACAAAAGCTTCCACTGCGCTCCGCTCCTCATCTCCTAGCTTCATCCCATCTTCTCGGTGCTGAAAACCGGACTTTTAAACTCGCATTTTTTAGTTATTCATCACCGATTTTTTGTATTCGGTCGGAGTGAGGCCGGTCCGTTTCTTGAACGTACGGATGAAATGGCTCAGATGCCGGAAGCCGACTTGGAAGCAGATCTGCGTCATCGTATGCACACCGAGCCGGATTAGCTCCTTGGCCCGCTCGATCCGTACCTCGTGAAGATATTCGACGAATGTCTGCCCGGTCGCCTTCTTAAACAGATGGCTGAAGTAGGCCGGCGTCATATTGGCGATATAAGCGCCCTGTTCGAGCGGAATATCCTGTCCGTAATTTTCATGAATATGGCGGACCACATCCTGGAACTGCTGATATTGCGGCTTCTGGCAGGCGGCTTGATGACGCTGGCGCTCGGTTTTGCGGAATTCGCGGTCGATCAGGATCAGCAGCTTGACTACGTTGATCTGAACGGAAAACTCGTAGCCTTCCTCCCGCTCCTCAATCTCCTCCTGAATATCCTGAAGCAGCTGTTCGACCAGCAGTTGCTTGTCCTGGGAGATGTGCAGCCACGGCTGCAGCCATTCCGAAGAAGATCCCGACTTCTCGAACTGGGTGACATGATGGAAGACGGAACGTGAAAAAGGTCTCAGATGGTCACCGAGAAACGCCGGCATAAAGTCCAGCAGGACAAATTCCAATTCTTTACCGTCTATCGTATTAATGCTATGCGCTTTCAAAGGCGGAATAATAAACAGATCGCCTTTTCCGACGGTAAGCGTTTTATCGAGAAAGTGATGGTTGCCCACGCCTCTGACGACGTACGCAATCTGAATGTAATCGTGCATATGAAGCGACTGCTGGAATTTGAGTCCTTTGTGTCTGATAAACTTGAATTGGAAATCGTCCGTCAATTGATCTTTAAAATGCAACAGATGGGCGTTCATGACGATCCTCCCGTAAAACGGCCATAATCGCTGCAATCCCGCAGCTCCTACTTCTTAGTCTATTACAAAACGGACATTCTAACAACCAAACGGGAACAAGGGACAAGTCCATAAATAGTCTCTAATAAACGGTGCCGCCAAGCTCGGGGGGTCCGGCGCTCTCCAGCATTTCCCGCACTTTGCGAAGAAGGACGGGATAAATAGCCGGATATGTGAGCCGCTCGGGAATTCGCTCCAGCAGCGCAACTTCCGCCATCTCGTAGGGTGGCAGCGGTCCCGGCGCCGAAGCTTCCGCGTAGTAGAGCATCCCGAAGCTCTCCGGCTTGCCCGCGAACGTAACGGAATACGCGGCTACCGTAAACAGCCGGCAGCTCACAACGCCCGTCTCTTCGTACAATTCCCTGCGGGCCGCTTGTTCCGGCGTCTCTCCCGGTTCGATCCGGCCTCCGGCGAACTCCCACGTATCCCGCCGGGCGTGGCGCGACAACAGCCACTTGCCGTTGTGCCTGGGGATTATGACGACATAGTCGCACTTTGTCCCGATAACCGGCGAATCCGCCTCGTACAGCCTCACTTCCGCCATATGACTCCTCCTCTCCCCCGCGCTTCCATCAGGAACTTACAATCCGCCTACTGCCGTCAGAGGGGCCGAACGTCAAAAACAGCTTCCCTGCCGTCGTCTTGACGTGGGGTACGCGGTTCCCCTTGCCCGACAGCTCGACGTATGCCGAATAAATCGCTAGCGGGTCCCGGTTGCGGAACGCCTCGACAAGCGATTCGAAGCCGCGCCCTCCCGCAATCGGAACTTCTCCGCAGCGTCTCTTCGCCGCGGGTCCTCGCTCTCCGCAGCGGTCGCAAGAAAGCGATTTCAGCTTGGAGCGGGCGCGGCTGATCGTAATCTGGACTGAGCCTTCCGTTGCGGTCAGGAGGTATGCCGTCTCTTTGGCGGTAAAATCAAATACGTCCATCAGCAGCAAAATGACCAGATATTTGGGCGACAGCCGATCCGCCAGCACCTCCAGCAGCTCCCTGGTGTCGAACTCGGTCTCCGGGATGGCGAACCGGTCGTGCTCCTCGTCCAGCGGCTCGGAAACAAGCCGCTTTTTCCGCAGCTGATCGATCCACAAATTCGCGGCGATCCGGTACAGAAACGATTTGGACAGCGCACGGCCCGGATTCGCCTCGAGCGAACGGATCACCCGGATCGTCGCTTCCTGCAGCAAATCTTCGGCGTCCCAGCGGCAGCGCGTTATTTTCAGACAATACCTCATCAGTTCCGGCCTAAGCTGATCGAACCGCTCCATCGAAGCAGACGGTCCGAAGCCGGAACGCTCAAGTCGTTTCGTATCCAAGATGTATCCGCCTCCATAACGGGTCGATAACCAATATATCCCATTATAGCGTACATACGTTCTCATTTCCAGACTGATTTTTAATTATTTCATCCATTTGCGCATCATCCGGTAACCGGTCTTCGATGACGGATAACGGAACGGCAGGTCGAACGCGGTCGTCTGCTTCAGCACGCTCTTATAATGCGAGAAGGCGCGGAAGCCGTATTCCCCGTGGTAGCTCCCCGTCCCGCTCTCCCCGACGCCGCCGAACGGCAAATACGGGCTGGATAAATGCATCAGCGTATCGTTGATGCAGCCGCCGCCGAACGAGATTCGCGAGAGCACGTTGTTCTGGACCGCTTCTTCCCCGGTAAACAAATAAAGCGCAAGCGGCTTCGGCTTGCCGAGCACGAAACGGATCGCTTCATCCAGTTCCCCGTATTCGAAAACCGGAAGAATCGGGCCGAATATTTCATCCTGCATCGACTCGGCATCCAGAGGAACGTCTTCCATCACAGTCGGCGCAATCTTATACAGCAGCGTATCGGTTTCCCCGCCAAAGGCGACGGTTCCTTGCTGCAAATAACGGCTTAGCCGCTGGAAATGATGCTCGTTTACAATTTTCGGATAGTTGACGTTCCGGACCGGATCTTTGCCGTAAAACTGCTCGACCGTCTGGCGCAGCCGGTCAATCAGCTCCGCCTTCACCTCCCGGTGGACCCATACATAATCGGGAGCGACGCACGTCTGGCCGGCGTTCGTAAATTTGCCGAAAGCGATCCGGCGGGCAGCCAGCAACAGATCGGCATCGCGATGCACGATACAGGGGCTTTTGCCGCCAAGCTCCAGCGTTACGGGGATCAGCCTTTTGGCCGCCTCCTGGGCGACGATCGACCCGACGCGCGTGCTGCCGGTAAAAAACATACAGTCGAACGGCTGCCGGAGCAGCCGGCCGGTAACCTCGGCGTCCCCTTCAACGACCGCGACATACCTCGGATCGAACGTATTCCGCACGATATCGGCGATCAGCGACGATACCGCGGGCGTAAGCTCCGACGGCTTCAGCACCGCCGTATTGCCTGCGGCTATCGCCGCGATCAGCGGGGCGAACGTCAGTTGAACCGGGTAGTTCCACGGCGATATGATAAGCGCCGTTCCGTAAGGCTCCGGGACGATGCTGCTTTTGCTGCCGAGCAGCAGCCACGGCGTCTTGGCTTTCTTCGGCTTGGCCCAGGCCGCCGCGCGCTTCATTACGAACGTGATCTCCGCAAGCAGGAAGCCGATTTCCGAACCGTACGCCTCCGCCTTCGGTTTGTTCAAATCGTGTTTGAGCGCTTCGAATATGCGGTCCTCGGACCCTCGAATCGCCTCTCTCAGCTTCTGCAGCATATCGAGACGGAAACGGATATCTTTCGTAATGCCGCTGTCAAAATACGACTTCTGGCGGCTCACAAGCTCCTCTATGGTGATTTCCATCGCGCTTCTTCCTTTCAAGAGATGATTGAAGCCTTGCCGCAGCTTCTATAATTCACTACAATAATAGAGACTATAAATCGAAGGACGGTCGTATGGTAACGATTTACGATATCGCCAAGCAAGCGAACGTTTCCGCAATGACGGTTTCCCGGGTCATCAACAACTCCGGAAGAATCAGCGCCAAGACACGGGAAAAGGTCAAACGAATCATGCAGGAGATGAACTACGTCCCGAATTCAACGGCGCGCAGTCTGGTGAAGCAGGAGACGAAGATGCTGTCGCTCCTGATTACCGATATCACGAACCCGTTCTTCACGACGCTTGCGCGCGGCGCGGAGGACGCCGCTCTGAAGCTCGGGTACAAGCTCTTGTTCGGCAACAGCGACGAAAACCTGTCCAAGGAAAGAGAGTATGTGGACATGGTGCTCTCTACGCGGGTGGACGGTCTGCTGTTCGCTCCGTCGTCGGATGCGTCGGCGGAACATCTCGCGATGCTGAGGCTGCACCAGATCCCTTTCGTGCTGATCGACCGCGAAGTGCCCGGCGTGGAAGCCGATATGGTGCTAGGCGACAACCGTGACGGAGCGCTCCGGCTGACCGAGCATCTGATCTCGCTCGGTCACGAGCGGATCGCATTCGTCAACGGCAGTTCTACGGTGTCTACGGCCCGGGAACGCAGCTCCGGCTACCGGGAAGCGCTGCTGAAGCATGGCATCCGCTACGATCCGGAACTGGTGATGGAATGCAGGTTCAACCATTTTGACGATTCCGACCTGCTGGACCGTATCCTGGCGCTGTCTGAGCCGCCAACCGCCATATTCGCCGCCAACAACGTGCTGGCGGTCAGCGTCATCGCCTGTCTGCGGGACAAAGGAATCGGCGTTCCGGAACAGATGTCCGTCGCCTGCTTCGAAGACGTCGGCCTCGCCTCCAGACTCGACCCGTTTCTTACCGTTGCGGTTCAGCCTGCCTACGAGTTCGGTTACCGCGGCATTCAGCTGCTCGTGGACCGGATTAACCGTAAAGACGGTGAAGAGCGGCAGGTCGTCCGGTTCCCTTCGGAGATGATCGTCCGCAAGTCGACCGGCAAGCCGCGTCCGCCGTCGTCTTGACCCCATTTTTGCACTTAACCCTGAAAGGATGTTTCTTCATGAGCGTTGTCAACATTTCCGGCTTGTCGCCGGCCTTTTTTATCACGGTTGCCGTCTTTCTGATGTTTATCCTATCCATGCTCTCGCTAGGCATACTCCGCATGTTCCAACTGAGGAAACGTTCGGGAATCGTATTTTTCGTACTGGGAGTCATCGGGATCGCCGCATTCAGCTACATATTGGCGTCCGGCATGGTGCCGGCCACAAAGTGAGCCCGCTTTTGATCCGCGCAAGCGCCTAACCGTTTCTAAGGCTGCTCGGCCAGAGGACGAAGGCGCTCCGGTCCGTCTCCGCCCCGATCTTCCTGAACGTTTCGGCCGCCTCCGCTTGCGGGGCGGCCGTTCCGTCCCAGCTGTCCACGACGATTTTCCGTAGACCCGATTGTTTCAGCATCACCCGCACCGTCTCCAGCAGAAGTCCGCTGTCGACTCCGCCCGCTTCGCCCGTTTCTCCCCGAACCATGGTTATGAACCGTTTCCCGTTATTCTCGATCCACAGCACCCATCTGCCGCCCTGAAACACCAAATAATTGCCGGGTTTGCGCGCATAGCCGGCGGCCGGTTCCTCCGGCCACTTGAGCAGCGCCCCGTACGGGTTCGCCGGATCGATAGACGACAGGACGAGCGTCTCCCCGGCACGGCGGCCGGAGGCTTGCCTTAACCGGTCGATCGTATCCGTGGTCGACACTTGCATATACGGAATCCCTTCGATCCAAAACCCTTTGGCCAGCATCCCCCAGTCTTCCAGCTTGCGGATCGTATCCTGCAAACGGTCGGTCTCTCCCGGCAGATGCCGGGCCAGGATGTCGCGCGTGATTACTCCGTAGCTTTGCAGCAGATGATGAATCCAGGCGACGACCGTTTTCTCCGCCTCCCCCGCCTCCGGGACCCGCTCCTCCTCCGCGATCGCATACCAGCGCCCCAGTCCGGACTGGAACCCTTTGCGGGCCGAAGCGCGTGAACCCGAGCTTGATCCGTGCATCCGGATCGGAGCGAACTGGTCGTTCGAGATGCGGCCTTCCCAGGCGAGGCTCAGCAGCTTCTCCATAAGCTGGGAGGGGGCAAGACCCGTATCCCGGCTCAGTGCGGTGAGGAAGCTCGCCCCCTTGCCGCGGAGCAGCTCCAGCAGCTCCGGTTCGGCGGACGGTCCCGGGCGGCTGGCCAGAGCCGCATACAGCTCCTTGGACTCGGTCAGGAAAAAAGCCACCTTGCCTTCCTTGTCCCCTTCCTCTTTCCGGCCAAACCAGACGGCTTCCCCGGAAGCGCACAACAAATCAAGCATCTCTTTTTTGTAGTCGGGCACGCGCGAAGGGAAGACGAATGACTCCCAGTGGGACACCGGCAAAAACACGCCCTGCAGCTTGCCGATCACTTCGCGAAGTCCCGCGCCTCCGGATTGCCGGCTGCCCGGCGTGACGAACTGCAAGTCGAGCAGCAGCCGGCAGTAGCGATCCTGCCCGACCGGCTCGGTCCTTTGCCGCATCTGCCCGATCGTAAACCGCAGCAGCCGGGACGCGGCGCTGCGGCTCGTGTACAGCTTCTCGTCCTCGGAGCCGGCAAAGGGCGACCGTTCGATCGTGCCGTCCTCTTCCCAGCGGCCGATCCAGCTTGCGGCTTCCGCAAGCCCGATCGCGTACCGGTCCCGAAGCTGCTCCGCCGTAAAGGCGATCTGCCGCTCCGCATAACGGCGGAGCACGAAGGACGCCGACTCGGGATCTTCCGGAAACGACCGGTACGTATCCGCTTCGTCTGAGCTAATCCACCGCCGCTCTCCGCCGATCTTCACATCGCGGATCGCTCCCCGGCGCTTCAGCTCGGCCAGCGCCTCCTCGGCGGGATTGTCGTCGCCCAGTCTGCTGCGAATCTCGCTCAGCGACAAATCCCCCTGCCTTTTCAGCAGACGCTGCAGCCGGTCTGCCGAAGGGATGTTTCCGGAACCGCCGTCGTCGATCCACGCCTGGGCCTCCTCCGCATCCATCAGCGACTGGAACGCGGACGGCTCGAAAAATTGACCGGCCAGCTCCTTGCTCACCGACAGCAGCCGGTATTGGATATCTTTGGAGACCGCATCGGATTCGTACATCAGCACATTCACGAAATCCCACGTAAACTGGGCCGCGAACGGCGACGGGTAGCCGGACCGCTTCACTTCCACCTCCAGCGCGCCGCCGCGGATGCTGCGGAACAGCTCCCTCACTCTCTCCGGCTCCAGCGTTTCCTGCAGGCAGACGCGCATCGTCTCCTGTACGAGCGGAAACCGCGCCGCATACGGCAGTGACTCCTCCAGCAGCCGCTCGCTGCGCAGCCGCTGCTGCCAGAGCGGAATCCGGCTGAAGCCGCGGGCGAGCAGCAGCGACGTCTGCGCCATATGCCGGAACGTGACGCCGAATAGCGGCGAAGAGGGAATCGATTCGCCGAGCAGTTCCTCCAGATTATCCTCACCCACGCTCATCCATACTCTCTCGAAAGCGGGGTCCCAATCCTGGAACATAAACTCAATCCCGTTATCCCGCACGGTCGAGCTGATTTTCGTCGTAACGCGGGTTTCCATCCATCTTTGGAGCGCCAGCATCCAGGTGCGGTTCGTCTGACGGCCGAATACGGTGTGGATGACCAGATGATGCCGCTTCAGCTCGTCCTCGTAATGCTCCACGACGATCTTCCGGTCGCTCGGTACCGCGCAGGCCGACCGCTGTGCGTCCACATAGTGGACAAGCGTTTCCGCGGCATGCCGGTCCAGCCGGTATTCCGCCGTCAGCCATGAAGCCGTCGCGGAGCCCGCTTCCCTGCCCGCCCGCTCATCCAGCTCGCCAAGCAGCGCGCCTACCTTGCGGGACAGCTCGAAGGAGCGGCCCAGCCCGTCTCCACGCCAAAACGGAATCTCGCTGAACGCATTGCCCGTCACTTCCGACGCATAGATCCGGTCTCCCTTGATCGATGCGATCCGGTACGAAGCCGTCCCGAGCTGAAATACGTCTCCGACCCGGCTCTCGTGTATGTATTCCTCGTCCAGCTCGCCGATATGGACGCGCGAATCGGCATGATATACCGGATAAGCCGAGCTTTGCGGGATCGTCCCCGCACCGGTCAGCACCGCCGAGCTCGTCTGCCGCAGCGGACGAAGCGTTCCGCTCTCCCGGTCCCATTCGATTAACGGCCGGCAGTGCGGATAATAGCCGGCCAGCATCCGCAGCGCCTCCGTCATCCGCTCGCGGGAGACGTTCCGAAAGCTGTCGCTCCGGGCCACGACGGCCAGCAGCTCATCCAGCTGCCACTCCTGAGCGGCGACCATCGCCGCAGCCTGCTGGCAGAACACGTCGATCGTCCCTTCGGGGATACGGATCGCCTCGATCCGCCTGGCTGTGATTTCTCTCGCCAATACAGCGCACTCCGCAAGCTGGCCGCGATTGCGGGCGAGGATAACGCCCCGGCTGACGTCGCCTACGGAATGGCCCGCTCGGCCGATCCGCTGAATGCCGGAAGCGGCCGACAGCGGCGAGTCGATCTGAATGACGAGATCGACATGCCCGACATCGATGCCCAGCTCCAGCGAGGATGTCGCGACCAGGCAGCGCAGCTCGCCGGACTTCAGCGCCCGCTCCGTCTCCAGCCGCTTCTCCCGCGATACGCTGCCGTGATGGGATCTGGCCATCTCCAAGCCCGCCATATCGTTCAGATGAAGCGTCACCCTTTCGCACAGCCTGCGGTTGTTCACGAAAATAAGCACAGACCGGCTGTCTTGCATCAGTTCCAGCAGCCGGCCGGCGATCACGGTCCAAATGTCCGACCGGCGGCCCGGCATCGACTGCACTTCGGTCATCGTCACCGAAACGTCGAACGTCTTGGCCATCGCGCTCTGGACGATCGTCACCGGACGATTCCCGGGTAAAGCTCCGTCCGGGGTAGTGTCCGGACCGTTCCCGCTCCAACCGCCCAAATACTGAGCTACCCGCTCCATCGGGTTAAGCGTAGCGGATACCCCGATCCGCTGAACCGGCCGGCCGCACAAATGCTCCAGCCTCTCCAGCGTAACGGACAGATGCATCCCGCGCTTGTCTTCGGCCAGATCGTGAATTTCGTCGACGATGATCTGCTCGACCGTTCGCAGCGTTTGTCTGGCCCGTTCCGAGGCAAGCAGAATATACAGCGACTCCGGCGTCGTGACCAGTACATCGGGCGGGTTGCGGAGCATCGACGCCCTTGTGCTCTGGGTCGTATCACCGGTCCGGACACCGGTCCGGATCGGGGTCCAGGGCTCTCCCGTCTTCTCTTCATGCCGTCTGCCATACAGCTCCAGCTCGCGGATAAAGCCGAGCAGATGATCGTAGATATCGTTATTCAGCGCCTTCAGCGGGGTTACATACAGCAGCCGAACGCCGGCTTCCCGTTGTTCCGGTCCATGCCGCCTTCGGACGATCCGGTTCAGGCACGGAAGCAGACCTGCCAGCGTTTTGCCCGAGCCGGTAGGCGCAGCCAGCAGAACGTGCCGGCCCGACGTGATCGGGTCCCATACACTTCGCTGAATATCGGTGGCATGACCGAATTTGTCCCGGAACCATTCCGCAAGCACGGGATGACAATCCCGCCCGGGCACACCGTCCCAATCGTGCTCTTGCTTGTCTCCCATACCGGCACTCGCCTTTCGTCGAATAGGTCGAATATATGTTCCGAGTATACCATGAAAAAACTGAAAATCGAAAAAGAACGTATTTTCCGGCTGTCGCCTAATTTTTAGTAGATATAACGGGCGAACGCATAGTATGATAGGACTTAATGAATAGTTAAAGAGGTTGTTCAAAAAGCCCGCTTTTGATCACGAACTCCTCATTTCCTAGCTTCATCCCATCTTATTGGTGCTGAAAACCGGACTTTTTGAACTCTCATTTAAAGGTGCGCTTGCAGAAAGGATGGATCGATATCGTGAACGAATCGAGCGGGCCCTTGACCGGGCCAAGCGAGGCATCGCCGGAATCCGGCCGGCAGACGGATTTCGTCCAGCTGCTCCGGGACAACAGCGACAGCCCTGAAACGTTGTACGCCAAAATAACCGGAGACCGCCGGCTGGAGGTGCTTGTTCCGTACAAGGGAACCAGATGCGCCCACTACGACTTCGGCAAAAATCTTCACGACGACTTCATGCTGTTTCGCGGCGGAGCCGTCTCCGAGCTCGTAATCGAGCCTTCGGGCCAGCCTGAGGGAGCGCCGCATATCGACGCTGCCAAACGTTATGACGTGCTGAAGCCGTGGAGCAACAAGGAGTACGCCCTCTGCGTCTCACCGGCCGGCTCCGGACATCCGCACCAGTGGCTGCCCGAGCATAACCGGACGGGAACCGTATTCGCCGTATCGCAGCAATTATTTATCGACGACGAGGAATTGACGGATTGGAGCGGACAGACCGGCTTTCGCCCCGTACAATCGGTACGTCTCGTCCAGCGCATGATCGGCATTCATCCGGACGACCGTTCCCGCCCGATTGCGGAGATCGACTGTTCGCATACGGTCGACCGCCGCGGCGTGACCGTGCGGTCGAAGATTATCTGGCTGTACCCGGTATCGATCGGCTCCGGGTACGGCATGATGGTTCCAATCGAAGGCTCGTTTGCTTATAAGCTCGTGACCAGCCTCGGCCGCGTCTATGACGCCACCGCGACGGACCGCAGCCGCACGAATCTGCTGGACGACGACCAAGCGGTCAGCTACGCGTTCCTTCACCGGCCGGGCGCCGAAGACGGCAGATCGAATACGGTCGCGGCGATGACCATTCACGATATCGGCTCCACGCTGCGTTACGGCCAGGAAGGACGCCGGAGAAACAATCCGGTTGTCTGGCTGGAGCACCGGAACGAGCAGATCCAGAAGCTGTATCCGCAAGTGTTCGATCAATATACGGCACAAGCCGGAGATTTTTATGAAGCGGCAGGCGTTTATTTTGTCGGCGAATTGCCGGAATCACACCCTCTTCTGATAAGGCGAGATTAGCTTCCGGCCTATTCCGCAGGGAGCTCCTCGTACAGGCGGTTGCTTTCGGCATGTACGTACCGGAGCAGCTCCACCAGCTCGCGAAGCCTTTGCTGCTGAGATTCATACAAGCGCAGAGGCTCGCGGCGCTTGATCGCCACAGCCTCGACGATCAGCCCCCGCCACTGAGCCGGAACGATTCGCAGCCCGTATTCGCCCGCCCCCAGCTTGCTCGTAATGCCATGCTCCCGGATCGTGTACAACTGGCGCAGCATGCCGAGCACACACCACTCGACCGCCTCGTCCATCATGTCCTGGACGAGACTGTCGCAGCACGACAAGTTCGGGTCGCCGAGGCGCTCCTCCAGCCGGCGCATCCTCCCCAGCCAGTAACCGTTCATATTCCGGAAGACATAGCGGAGTAACGGCCCGATCGAAGCGTCGTATTCCAAGGCGACGGCAGGACCGTATACGCAGAGACCGTAATGCTTCAGCGTGTACCAGGTGACCGGATTCAGATCGGCCCCGTGTCCGTCCCTATGCAGCGTCTTCTCGTAATACACGGTAAGCGGACGGATGGCCGATACCGGAAGTCCCAGCTGTTCCTGCTGCAGGTACGCTCCCATGAGATCGGTTTTCGGAAGCTCGGCTTCCACGTCCCGGTGGGCGTCTGCGATGCCCCGCTGCAATTCGGCCGTCAGCGGCCTCGTAACGATGGCGACGAAATCGATGTCGCTCGTTCCCTCCACATAAGCGTCCAGCGCGACAGAGCCGTATAAGTAAACCGATTGAACCAATCCCGGCACACGGAGCTGAAGTGCGCGGGTCAGTTTGTTTATCGTAAGTTCGACAGTTGATGGCAGCATGGTTATACTCTCCTCCCAAGTTCGAAAGATCCCCGTTTCCTCCCCATTGTAGCAACCCTCCCTGCAATTCACCTACTGATAGATGAATGATAACAGGATCGCGTCATGAAGCGGAAGCAGGATCGTTGTCGACCGGAGAAGCGCGGCGAAGCTGCGGGCATGCGGAAACCCGCAGCCAAACGGCTGCGGGTACATGTTCCTGTCCTATAGAATCAGCTCGCCTGCGGGAATGAAGGCCGAACCTCCACCAGTCGCAGTCACTGGATTTCATCCACTTTGCCGTTCAACTCGCCTCCGGCGTAGTAGCTTAAAATCTTTTTCTTTTGCTCGTCGTAGTACACATAGGCGGAGTACGCCGTTTTTTTCGTCCCCGGGTCCCAGGACACGAACAGCTGGGCCTTTACGTTTTTGTTTTTGATCCCGGCGAGATCCGGCATATCTTCCTTGGCATCGAACTTATATCCGGCTTTCGGCTCAATATCGTAACGCCAAACCTCCGCATCGTCCAAGGCGCTCGTTACTTTCGTATATTTATCGCCCAGCAGCTTCGTTACCTGATCCTTGGTCATCGAATCTTTCAGCTTCGTCTTCACTAGCTCAAGGTCGACAACTGAGCTCTTGGACTCGGACGTTTCCGGCTTGGCGGCGTCAGGCTTCGACGCATCCGGCTTCGGCGGCTCCGGCGTTTGATTCGTATTCGTATTCGTATTCGTATTCGTATTCGTATTCGGCTTCTGCTCCTGCACAGCCGCATTACCCGACGTCTCCTGGGGCTTGCTTCCGCAGCCGCCCAGTACGATCATCGTACAAACAGCCAGCGCAAACAGTCTCGTTCTTTTCATCCGCTTCTCTCCTTTGTCGCATCGTTGTTGTCGTCGTCTCTCGTATCATTGACGTAATAAACTGGCATTTCGTTACATGATCCTATTAACAATCCCGGGTTCCATAGGCAATTTCCTCTATACTCCGGAGGCTGCGTCTCCAAACGGGCTGCTGTAGCCGGCAACGGCCCCCAGCCTTTCCATGACTTCCGCATCGCTGAGCGTTCCGTACCTTTCGACCGCTTCTACGATTAAGGGAAACAGCTCGATATCGCCCGCGCTAGCAAACCCGCCGATTCCCGGCTGCGCCAGCACGTAATGAACGCAAGCATCGATCGCATCCCGGCTCGTGAACGGCTCGTACCACGTTGCGAAGCTGCGCTCCTGCCCGTGTGCCCAAGGACCTTTGGCGACCGCCTTGATGACGCGCAGCGAGACGTCCTGTTTTGCCGCTTCAGCGGCCAGAGCATCGAACGACTCCCGGTACTTCGGCAGCGAGTACAAATAATAATTAAACGGTGTAAGCACGGCTTCAAACGGATACCGGCGCACCGCCTCGAGATGGACGGCCGGCGCCTGGTGCCCGTGGCCCGTAATTCCGATATGGCGCACCAGCCCGTCCGCTTTGGCCTCCAGCGCGGCTTCCAGCGCACCGCCCTCGCGCAGGCACAGCTCCAGCTCGTCCGTCGTGCCTACCGCATGCAGTTGCAGCAGATCGAGCCGATCCGTCCTCAGACGTTCGAGTGATCGGCGGATCTCTTCTCTCGCTTCCTTTTTACTGCGCTGCGTCGTTTTCGTGGCCAGAAAAATACGGTCGCGGATTTGCGCCATCCAAGGTCCGAGCCGAAGCTCGGAATCGCCGTAGCTTGCCGCCGTATCGATATGATTGACGCCGTGTTCGAGCGCATAAGCGATAGAGCGGTCCGCCTCCAGCTGTGTAACCTGACCCAGCTTCGCGCCGCCGAACAGCAGCACGGAGCTGTCGAAGCCGATCCGGCCCATTTTTCGTTTGATCATCAACAACGCCTCCTATGCCCCCACTATACTCCCTGTCCGCTTTCTTGGGAAGAGCCTGCTTGCCTTCTATTCGGACCAAGCAATCGCAGAAATTGTCGAAAAAAGAGCTGTCTCCAAACGCAAAAAGAGCTGTCCGCAGATCCATACGATCTGCCGGAACAGCTCCGGATAAAGGATTCCGATTCCGGAAAACGAATCGGTCAGCTCTCCTCTTGGTACGTTTTCCGGCCTTGTCCGTCCGGTCCGGCCAGTTCCAGCTGCCCGAAGCCGGTAACCGCCTCGCGTGAGCCGTCGCGGCGCGGGTCCGCATAGGTGACGAACCAGCGGTTGAGACGATCCAGCATCGCCCTGCGATGTTCCTCTGCTTCCGGCACGTCAATCAAATTGGTACGCTCCTCCGGGTCGGCCGCAATATGATACAGCTCGTGCGGACCGTACGGATAACGGTGAACGTACTTCCATTCGCGCGTGCGCACCATCCGGACTGGACCGTACTCGTCGTAGATGACGATGTCGTCCCGGCCGCCGCCGCTCTCCTCGCCCAGCAGCTCCGGCAAGAAGCTGCGGCCCGGCAGCTTCTCCGCTTCCGGATGCGTTAACCCGCCTACATATTCGAGCAGCGTCGGCATGAAGTCGTAGCCGCTGACCAGCTCGTCGCAGACGCGGCCTTGCGGAATGCGTCCCGGCTGGCTGAAGATGGCGGGTACTTTGACCGAGTTGTCGAACATATTAAACGGGAACGTGCCGTTTCCTTTGCCCCATATGCCATGATGCCCGCAATTAAAGCCGTTGTCGCTCATAAAGCAGACGAGCGTATCGCCGCGAACGCCCATCTCCTCCAGCTTGTCGAGAATCCGGCCGATATTCGCGTCCATGGCCGTCACGGCAGCGAAATATCCTTTCAGATTTTCCCGCTGGTTGTCCGACCACGGAGCCGTCCGGATCGACCACGGATGCTTGGGCTCCTGCGGGCAGCTGTCGAACGCGCAATCGTCGTACATCTCCACATATTCCCGGGGATGATTATCGATCCACGGGCTGTGCGGGGCCGTATAATGCACGCTTAAGTAAAACGGTCCGCCGTCCCGCTGCGCGTCCAAAAAGGTCAGCGCATCGTCGGTAATCACATCGGTTAAATAGCCCGGCTCCTGAATCAGCTCGCCGTCGCGGATCATCGGCGCGTTGTAATAAGCGCTGCCTCCGGTCTGATGCACGTACCAGTGGGTAAACCCTTTTTGCGGCGTGCGGCTGTCGCCGAGATGCCATTTCCCGCTTAATCCGCACGTGTATCCGTCAGCGGCCAGCAATTCCGTATAGGCGGTCTGTCCCGCCAAGTATTCGATCGGCCGCTCCCCCACATTGCCGCCGCGTATCCAGTCGTGCACGCCGTGCTGCGAAGGGATGCGCCCCGTCAGCAGGGATGCGCGGGCCGGAGAGCATACCGGCGAGGTGCAAAAGAAACTCGAGAACCGGGTTCCTTCCGCAGCCAGACGATCCAGATGGGGCGTGCGGATCTCGCTGTTACCCGCGCACCCGAGAGCCCAAGGGCCTTGGTCGTCGCTTAAAATAAATACGATGTTGGGTCGTTGTTGCAGGCTGGAACCCATCATGCCGACGCTCCTCTCGAAAAACCGTCATTTTTTTTGCGCCTGATACGCCTTGTTGACCGCGTCAAGCACCTTGGCGCCGCCTTGGTCGCGCCACTTTTTGGACAGCTCGGCGATGCCAGGGTCGATTTCCCGTTTGCCGGTAATCATCTCCAGATAATACTGGTTGAACAGCTCGCCCAGCACGCCGCCCATCTCCACTTCCTCCGGCGTCGTAACGTTGACGAGGTTCGGAACGATTCCCTTGGAGGCGACTTCGACCGACTGCTTCGCACGGTCGGCCTGCGGCTCGGTTTGCGGCAGGTAGTTGACCGTCAGCGGCCATACGACGCTGCCCCATGCGAGCGGATGAGACCAGCCGTTCGAAGAAAACCCGTCCTTCGCCCGTTCTTCCTCATTGTAGGTGATCGTGTCTCCCTGCTTCGTATAGTGCACGCCCTCGAGGCCGAGCTGCAGCAGGTCGCGCCCTTCCTTGGACAGCATGAACTCGATAAACTTCGCGGCTTTTTCCGGATTTTTCGCCTGCTTCGTGACGGCCGTGAACAATCCGCTTTTCGGAGTGCTGATCATGCCCCGCTTGCCGTCAGGACCGGCCGGTGCCTGCATGTAGCCCAGCTTGCCCTGCGGATTGACCTTTTGCAGACTGGACTCCAGCCGGTTGACGTGCCGGAACAGCGGCGCCGGCATAAATCCGACCTTGCCCTGGTAAAACTTTTGTTCCCGTTGCTGGTTGTCGTTCAGCAAAAACTCGGGATCGATCAGCTTTTCATTCCACAATTTCCGGATATACTCCACACCTTGCTTAAACGCCGGATGCTCGAAGATCGGAACGACTTTGCCCGAGCTGTCCGTCACCCAGTCGCCGTGCGGAAGACCGTACGCATACAGGATGAAATTAAACGAGGTGTTAAACCCGGTGCTTTTGTTGGCCGTAAGCCCGTACGTGTCGGCTTTGCCGTTTTTGTCCGGATCGTTTTGTGTGATCGCTTTCATCGCCTGATACAGCTCATCGAGCGTCTGCGGCGGCTTCAGCCCGAGCGTCTCCAGCCAGTCGGCCCGGTACGTCAGTGTCGTATTCGTCCGCTCGGTCTCGATAAACGGATAGCCGTAGTAGTTACCGTTCACCGCCGTCCAGGCAAGATCTTTCTCCAGCTTGGCCTTGATGGTCGGCAGTTGCGGCAAGTATTGGTTCAGGGGAACGAGCATCCCTTCGGCAATCCACTGGCTCAGCGACGCCGACGGGTAATTGATCGTGACGATATCGGGCAAGTCTCCCGTAGCCATCGCGACATTAATTTTCTCGAAGCCGCTTTCCGGAACGACCTTCACTTCAAGATCGATGCCGAGCCGCTTGTTGATCTCCGCGATAATCCGGTCTCCCGGCTGAATCGCTTTGGCGGCCGTATCGCCGGGCGTCAGGAATACGATCTTGACCGGCGCCGACCCGTTGTCCGTCCCGGACGCCGATTCTTTGTCAGCGCTGCCGCAGCCGGCAGCTGTAACCGCCAGCGCTGCGCTAAGCGGCAAAGCAAGCCATTTTTTCTTGTTACCCATAGAATAATCCCCCTTGTATGAATTGTCCATTTATTCCTTGACTGCACCTAACGTAACGCCCTGCACGAAATAACGCTGGAAAAACGGATAGATCAGCATGACCGGAATGGCCGAGATCATGATGGTCGCCATCTTGATCGACGGGCCGAGCAGAAACGGGCTGTCCCCTCCGGACTGGAAGGACGCTTCGTTGTCGATCAGCATCGACCGCAGGAACAGCTGCAAGGGCCAAATGTCTTTGTCGGTTACGTACATAATCGCCGTAAAAAACTCGTTCCATTTCGATACGGCGTAAAATAGCGACACCGTGGCGATGGCCGGCATCGACAGCGGGATAACGATTCGCAGCAAAATCCCGAAGTCGCTGCAGCCGTCGATTCTCGCGGACTCCTCCAGGCTTTCCGGAACGGATGCGAAGAAGCTGCGCATAATAATGAGATTATAAGTCTGGATGGCGACCGGAATCATCATCGCCCAGATCGAATTCAGCATGCCTACCTGCTTCACCGCCAGATAGGTCGGGATAATTCCGCCGCTGAACATCATTGTAAACACGATGGCGAACATAATGTACCTGCCGCCCGGCAGCGACTTCTTCGAAAGCGCATAAGCCGCGAGCGTGGTAGCCGCCATGCTGATCGCCGTTCCGGCTACCGTGATGATGATGCTTACCCGATAAGACAGCCACAGCTGCTTCAGCCCGAGCAAATACGTATACGACTCGAACGTAACGGATTTCGGGTACAAATGCAGGCTGGACGACAAGCTTTCCTGAATCGGCGTAATCGAGACGATCAGCGAATCCCAGAACGGGTATAACGTGATCAGCGCTAACAGAGTCAAAAAGATCGTGTTGGCCGCATCGAATAGTTTGCTGCCCAAGTTGCCGCGAACCATGTTCCATTCCTCCTCCCTCCGTTAGTATATCCCCTGTTCGCCCATCATCCGGGCCAGCCGGTTCGCTACCACTAGCAATACAAAGTTGATCGCCGACTTGAACAGGCCGACTGCGGCCGCCAGACTGAATCGTCCTTCCGTTAAACCGATCCGGTATACGTACGTGTCGATAATATCCGAAGATTGGTATACCCCGGGGTGATACAGGACGAAAATCTGCTCGAAGCCGGCTTCCATCAAATGTCCGATCCGCAAAATGAGCAGGATGACGATCGTGCTGCGGATGCAAGGCAAGGTAATGTGCCAGATGCGCTGCCACCGGTTCGCTCCGTCCATCAGAGCGGCTTCGTACAGCTGCGGATTGACTCCTGCAAGCGCTGCCATATAAATGATCGTGTTCCATCCGAATTCTTTCCAGATCATCGACCAGACGAGCGTGCTCCGGAAGTAGGTATCGTCGGTCAGAAATCCGACAGGCTCTCCCCCGAACGAGCGGATCGCATTGTTGACGACACCCGAGTCAACGGACAGCAGATTGATCATCAATCCGCCGAGAATGACCCACGAAATAAAGTGAGGCAAATAAATAACCGTCTGTACCGTCCGCTTGAACGCTATTTTTCTCACTTCATTCATCAAGACGGCAACGAACAGCGGCAGCGGGAATCCGAACGTAAGCCGGTACAAGCTGATGACGATCGTATTCCAGAACACCTGCCAAAACTTGTCCAGCGCGAACAACGCCTCGAAATGCTGAAAGCCTACCCAAGGGCTTCCGAGTATTCCTTTCGTAATGCTGAATTGCTTAAATGCTATCAGCGCTCCATACATCGGGTAATAATGAAAGATTCCGTAATACACAACCGCGGGCAAAAGCATCAGGTACATATAACGGTTGGATACGATTCGCTTCCACAGCGCCCGGCTTCCGATCTGTCGCTTCGTCCCGTTTGTAGTTGCCGGAACATACGCCATAAACAAAAATCCCCCTTTCCTTTTGCTTGGTTGGTGTGGTTCGTGTAAGCACTTTCAGCATAAGGGAGCGGGGGAAACGCGCTCAAGATTCAATTGTTGTGAACGGTTACATCCGGTCGGAATCCGGCTTTTTGGGGCAGGTATCTTTTTTTCGGATTGGTATCAATCGGTGTGTCCGGGGCTGTCCAAACGGCCTAAAACCTCGCGATTCCGGTATTCCGTAGGGGTTAAGCCGCTCCATTTCTTAAACGCGCGGATGAGATTTTGCTTTTGCCCGAAACCGGTCGCTTCGGCGATCTCAATAATGTTCCGGTTCGATTCCTTGAGCATGCGGCAAGCTTCGCGGTAGCGGATCTCGGCCAAATAATCGATAAACGTCGAGCCGGTCACTTCCTTGAACAGCTTCGATAAATATTGGCTGTTCATATACACCATATCGGCCAGCATCTGCAGTCCCAGCGGCTCCCGGTAATGCTCCTGGATATAAGCGGCCAGCTTGTTGATCACTTCCGCGTTTTTGTTGCCGCGCTTATGCTCCAGCTCGCCGTCGATCGCATCCAGGACGCCGTCGAGCCAGAGCCGGATCTGCTCCAGCGTCTGCAGCTTGGCGAATTCCCGGTGCCACCGGTCCTCCTGCTCGAACGGCTCCTCGCTTCCCGCCAGCTCTATGCGGACGGCGACCAGAGCGTTGACGAGATAGGACAGGATCATGCTTTTGGAGGAGAAGCCGGACTGGCCGTCCTGCTCCAACTGGCGGATCATCTCGTCCTTCGCTTCGGCCGCCTGATCGGTCCGGCCCGACTTGAGATCGCCGATCAGCTTGTCCACCGTTTGCCGGTAAGCGATAAAACGGTTCCGGCTCGCCCGGTTCACCTGCATATCGTGAATCGACAAGATGCTCCCGATCCCCGCGATTCTCTCCTGCAGCAGCGCTTCGTTCGCCTCGTTATAAGAGAGCGCGATTTCCGAGAGTTGCTCGTACCGGCCTCCGATCCCGAACGTAACGAATATGCCTTCGAGCTGTTCCGCGACTTCGTTTTTGATCCGGAGCGCGAGCTCTTTCACGTTCTCGATCGCCGTCTCCTGCGAATCCGTGCAGGACGTGTTGAGAATCAACACGTCGTGTTTGTGAAACCGGCTGACATAAGCGCCTTTGCCGTAATGGCCGAGCGCTTCCTCGCATACGGCGCGGATATGGAAATGAATCATGTTGTGCACCTGCTCGTCGGAAGCGGTCAATATCGGATCGGGCATATGAACCCGCATCACCATCACAATAAATCCGTTAGGCTCCAGATCGAGACGGTAATAATCCATCTGCCCGTTCATCCCGTCGCTGTCCGTTACGTTGCCCGACAGCAGATTAAGCAGCAGATGATCGCGCACCACAAGCTCCTGTCCGCGAAATTTCGTCTTGAATTCATCGTTCTCGTGCTGCAGCCGGTCGATCGAGTCGCGGATAAATCCGAATTCGTCGCCGTATTTCGCTTTCGGAAGCGGCTTCTCCATATAAGCAAGCAGCGACTGCACCATGTTGCGCACCGGTTTGTAATGGCGTCTCGACACGTACACCATCAGCAAAACGCCGGCGGCCAGTCCGATCAGACTGATCAGCAACGCGATGCGAATGACTTCGTGGGAGCGCTTGAACAACTCGCCGTACGGGTTAAGCGTGATATAGATCCAGCCGTTCGAAGGATTTCGCATAAACGAGACGAACATCTTCTCCCCGCCGATCTGTTCGATGAAATATCCTTCTTTCGCATCACGGATCTGATCGAGGTCCGCCTGGCCGAACGGCTCGAGAATCATGCTTTTGTCTTTGTACGACAGCACCTTTCCTTCCTCGTTCAGAATCGCCACGTTGCCGAGCTTGCGGTTATTCGTATTCACGACCGCGTTGTACAGCACATCCTCCTTCAGGTTGATGAGCAGCACGCCTTTTTTCTCCGATTGATTCAGCGGCACGCTGAGCAGGAAGCTGATCACGTTCTCGTGCTCTCCCGAAGCTCCGGTTACGCTGGCCGCTTCCCACGCCCAAGTGCCCGGCCGGTCGATAAACCTTTCCAGAACCGGTCGGTAGGAGAAATCGACCCTGTCGGTAATCCCCGAGCTGGAGATCAGCTTCCCGTTAACCGAGCTGTATAAATAAATCGAATGCATATAGTTGGATGAATTGATACGGGTTGCAAACAAGTCGCTGGCGCTTTTCAGAAACCGGTACTCTTCCTCCAGGTTCCACGGTAGCCAGACCGATTTCACGACGTCCGGATTAAGCGCCAGCGATGTGGCGATCTGCTGTACCTCGCTAAGCGACTGGTCAACGATTTTACTCGTTTGCAGCAGCAGCTCGCCGTTGGCTCCGATAATTTCCTCCTTCAGCATGGCCGTCGTATACCGGTAGACGAGCGCCCCGATCAGACAGGTGATCAGAACGACCGCAACCGTTAAGTGCAGCAGTAAACGAATGTAGACGGACCGTTTCACCGGAAGCCCCCCTTGTGAATGATTGCGGTTACATTATAACACAGCATGTCCCTACTACTGAATGTAAGGACTTGGGAGACCGCGATTTTTGCGGCAGCTTCCGGGTTAGGGTTATAATGGGAGTAGCGTAAAATAACCGGAAGGAATGGACTTCTAGTGAAGACGACGATATTGATCGCGGACGACGATCCGCACATTCGCGAGCTGCTGCGTTTTTATTTGCGCAAGGAGCTTTATACGGTATTGGAGGCGGCGGACGGAGCCGAAGCGCTTCGCATTCTGGAATCCGAGCACGTTCAGCTGGCTGTCGTCGACGTGATGATGCCGGTGATGGACGGCTGGGAGCTGTGCCGCCATATCCGCGAATACGCCAACATTCCGATCATCATGCTGACGGCCAAAGGAGAAATTAACGACAAGGAAATTGCCTTTCGGGCCGGAACCGACGACTATCTCGTCAAACCTTTCGAGCCGAAAGAGCTGTTGTTTCGCATAAAAGCGCTGCTGAGGCGTTACCAGACCGTATCTTCGAAGCGGATTCGCATGCACGATACGGTGATCGACCGGACCAGCTACGAGGTGCGTGTCGGAGGGGAAGCCATCGCTTTGCCTCTCAAGGAGTTCGAACTGCTTGCCCAGCTCGCCGCCTTTCCGAATATGACCTTCACCCGCGAGCAGCTGCTGGATGCGATCTGGGGGGCGGATTTCGACGGGGACAGCCGGACGATCGACGTTCATATCAAACGGCTGAGGGAGCGGTTTCACGGCCGGACGGACGATTTTACGATTACGACAGTGCGCGGGCTCGGTTATAAACTCGAGGTACAGGACGAATGAAATCGTTATACTCGCGAATTGTAGTCACCTTTGTCCTGATTGCTCTGTTCAGCGGTGTCGTGGCGTTGTTCGGCGTCAATCTGTATTATCAGCAAAGCCTGAAGTCCTATAACGAGCAAAAAATCGCCAACATCGCCAAAGAGATCCGTTCGCTGTACGGCCAATCGGGCCCGATCGACCTGCACGCCTATTTTTCCAGGATCGCCAGCATGGGGTTCCAACTGTACGCCGTAGACGAAGGGATGAAGGGGACGCTTTACGGCCCTCCCTTCAAGCGCAGCGATATCGACCCTTCCGTCATCCAACGCGTTCAATCCGGGGAAACATATATCCCGACGAGCAAGTTCGTGACAGGTTTGTTCGAGAATACGATCCGGCACAGCGTAGGAATCCCGTTTCAGGCGTATGGTCAAACGTATGCTTTATTCGTGCGCCCCAATATGGAGCTGCAATTCGGAGAGGTCCGGACGCTCGCCGGACTGCTGCTGGCCGGCACATTTCTGCTCAGCCTGCTGTTCATCTTCGTCTTCACCCGGTATATCGTCAAACCGGTCGAGAAACTGACCGAAGCTACGACCGCTATTGTGCAAGGTCAGTACGATATGGAGCTAGACGTGTTGAGACGGGACGAAATCGGCAATCTCGCCCGACACTTCTCCAGCATGGCCAAGACGCTGCAAAAGCTGGACGATATGCGGCAGGAGTTCGTATCCAGCGTCTCGCACGAGATCCAGTCGCCACTCACCTCGATTCAAGGTTTCGCCCAAGCGGTGCGCAACGAACCTCTCACCTCCGAGGAGCGCGACCGTTACCTGGAAATTATCGAGGAGGAAAGCAGGCGGCTGTCATCGCTCGGCAAACAGCTGCTCACGCTCGCTTCGCTCGACAAGGAAGCGGATATCATAAAAAAATCGGCCTACCGGCTCGACGAGCAGCTCCGGCAAGTCGTCCTGCAGACGGAATGGCAGCGTCACGAGAAAGAAGTGCTCGTCGAACTGGACGCCCCGGAAATGATGATTACGGCTGACCGGCAGCTGCTTAATCAGGTTTGGCTCAATCTGCTTACGAACGGCATCAAATTTTCCGATCCCGGCCAGACAATCCGGATCAAGGTAACCGTGGGCACGGAGATTGCCGTTACGGTCAGCGACCAGGGCATCGGCATCCCGGAAGCGGAGCTGGGTCACATCTTCGAACGGTTCTACAAAGCCGACAAAGCGCGGAACCGGACCCGCTCCGGCAGCGGACTCGGGTTGTCCATCGCCTTGAAAATCGTGCAGCTTCACGGCGGCACGATCGAAGCGCATAGCCGGCCGGGCGAAGGCACCACCTTCGTCGTCCGGCTGCCTCATCTATAATCCTCTAAGATTCCCCATCTGTAATACTCCATTCATCTCCTGTTCATATTCGGTCTTTACAATTCCGGTTGAGAGAACAAATATGATCAGGAGGTGGATGTTTCACGATGCTGCACGCACTCCAATCCCTAACAAGCTGGGCCGGCAGCCGCAAAGGCGCCAAAATCGTCCTGGCCGTCTGGCTGATCGTCATCGTGCTGTTAAGCGGAATCGCGCCCGCCGCCAAAAAAGAAGCCGTCAGCGCAGGCGAAGGAAGCATACGCGACGATACGCCGTCGGCAATCGCCTCGCAATTGCTGGACAAGCATTTCCCGTCCGACGACGGCTTGCCGGCGCTTATTGTGTTCCATCGCGAGGCAGGCATCGGCGAAGCGGAACGGGCGGTCATCTCGGAGATGAGCCGGTGGCTCTCCTCGCCGCAGAAGCCGGAGCATGCGGGAGGCGCCCTGCCGTTCCACGAGTTGTCCCGGACGGTGCAGGACAGTCTGATGTCCGACAATGGGACGACGCTGCTATATCATCTCAGTCTGCGAAAAGGACTCGATTCCGCCGGAACGTACGAGACGATTCTACAAATCCGGGAATGGCTGGATACGAACGGCTCCCCCGGGCTGCAAGTGGAAATTACCGGCCCTGCCGGTATCGCCTCCGATACGCTCGCCCTGTTCAAAAATGCGGATCTCGTGCTGCTGTTCGCGACGATCGGGCTGATTCTCGTTCTGCTGATCGTCATTTACCGTTCACCGCTGCTCGCTCTAATTCCGCTCGTCATTGCAGGCCTCGTCTATCAGGTCGTAGACCGGACGATCGGCTTCGCCGGCAAGATGGACTGGTTCGTCATCGACAGCCAGGCGCTCTCGATCATGCTGATTCTGCTGTTCGCCGTCTTGACCGACTACTGCCTGTTCGTCTTCTCGCGGTATCGCGAAGAACTGCGCAAGCTCGGCAGCCAGTACGACGCGATGCGGGTGACGATGTCGCATGTGGGGGAACCGATCTTGTTCAGCGGCGGCACCGTTTTGATCGCGATGTTAACACTGTTTGCCGCAATCTTTAAGCCGTATCACAATTTCGCCCCGGTATTCTCGATCGCCATGGTCGTTATCCTGCTGGCAGGGTTGACGCTGATTCCCGCCGTATTCGCCTTGGTCGGCCGCAAAGCGTTCTGGCCTTTCGTGCCGGTGCTCGAGCCGGAGCGGCCCGTTAAGCGCAAGGACGGATTGTGGGCCAAAACCGGTTCGCTGGTCGTCAAACGTCCGGCGCTCATCGCATCGGCGCTGCTGATCGTGCTTACGGTGTTATCCTTAAATGTCACAACTGTAAAGTATTCGTTTAATTTATTGAAGTCGTTCCCGGAGGAGCTGTCTTCCCGCCAAGGCTTCGAGCTGCTGGAGCAAAACTTCCCGAAAGGCAAGCTCGCTCCCGTAACCGTACTGCTCACATCGGAGAAGGAGATGGCGGTTGATGAGCCGTTCCTTCAACATATCCAAAAGCTCGGAGCCGCGATTCAAAACGTCGGGCACATCGACTCGGTTACTCCGGCTATTGTTCCCGGAATGGGAACACGGGATTCCCCGCTGCCGCGAAACTTTGTTGCAGATGATCGCCACGCGATCAAGCTGCAAATGACACTTGCGGATAATCCTTACGATCCTGCGGCGTTGGACACGGTATCGGCTTTGCGGCAATCGTCGGCCGACCTGCTGCGCAGCAGCGGGTTGGATGATTCCAGCCACGAGCTGCACTTTGCCGGCCAGACCGCAGAGCAATTGGATGTGAGTATCATAAACCGGCGGGACACTGTCGTTACATTTGCGCTGATCGCCGTGCTGATCACGATGATGCTGATGTTCCAGACCCGCTCACTGCTAGCCCCGGTCATCATGATGGCTACGATTCTGATCTCGTATCTCGCGACGCTGGGACTCGGCTGGTTCGTCTTCCATACGCTGCTCGGCTACGAAGCGATCAGTTACCGGATTCCGGTGTATACGTTCGTTTTCCTGGTGGCATTGGGCGTCGATTACAACATTATGCTCGTTTCCCGGATTCGCGAAGAAGCGACCAAACATCCATGGAACGTTGCGGTACAAAGAGGCGTATCGCTTACGGGAAGCGTCATCTCGTCAGCCGGCATCATCCTGGCCGCTACGTTCGCCGTGCTGACGACGCAGCCGATGCAGGAACTGTTTTTGTTCGGATTCACGATGGCGATCGGGATCTTGCTCGATACGTTTCTCGTGCGCGGCGTTTTGCTGCCTTCCATCCTGACGCTGGTCGGAGGCAAGAGCGGCAGCCGGAAGACCGGACCGTCGTCCGCGATCGGAGATTCCAGAACGCCTGCCGGTTAAAAGAGAAGCTTCTAAACGACTAAACGAAGTCTTTTCCATAATGAATGGCGGCTCTGGTAAGGTATCTTTTCTTGCGAACAGCATCTCTCTGTTCGCTTTGTGGAAGTAACGTTTTGAAGCTTAATCATGTTAGCAAATCTTTTTGTAACAATATAAAATGAAGGAGAGGAATGATCCGTATGTTCGGAACAATGTTGTTTTTACATTTGACCAGTTTGATCCTCTGGTTCGGCGCGTTATTCGCCATCGTCGTCCTGCTCGCAATGGCGCGGAGGCGCGACGTAGCCCATGAAGCCAGAGCGCTTGTTGGCAAAGCGGTGCGGCTGTTCGGCTGGCTGGCCCATCCAAGCTCCATCGTGGTGCTCGTCAGCGGCATATTGATGATTATCGAGATGGACTTTGGCGATACGGCAAAACCGTTGTGGCTCACTTATATGGAACGCGGGGGAGGAACGATCATCCTGGCGGCGATCGTGCTGACCGCCCTGTTCGGCCGCACGGCGGTCAAACGGCTGACCGTGCCGGAGAACGGTGCGGCAGCCGCACCGCGTGCAGGCGCAGCTTTGCCGGCGGTAACGGTATTTACCGTATTGATGCTGGCGATCTTGTCCGTGGTTCTCGTGGTCAGTCTGCGGCTATAACGTTGCAGGGTGGAGTGTAGTTTGTAGTAATTTGCAGTGTAATTTGTAGTGTAATTTGTAGTGTAATTTGTAGTGTAAGGTGCAGTGGAAGGTGAGGTAATATAAAAGTCTTTGGCACCTCCCTATTTTCGGGAAGCGGAACCTATTGCTGCGGCTCGATCTCTTTAAGAAAAAACCGTCCGGACGATGTGCAGGATGCCGGGCGGTTCTTTCAGTTTCGTATACGCATCGATACGGTTCGGTTCGCTGCCGTTCGCGCTTCTTCATTCAGCCATCCCAGCGGAGGTCGGCTGCTTAATCATCCGAGTCGGACCGTTTTCGTCTGGCTTTACGAAGGAGCACTTTGGTTGCGTCGCGCTTCTCTTCCTTGTGAAACATAATCGCGTAAGCGAGATGGGCGATAAGCGCCAGAAACAGGCCGGTCCCTACCACGATATACACCATCGTAAAGATTTTACCTAAATCCGTCTGGGGTACGAAGGTTGGATGGCCGACCGTACTGAGCGTAGCTACGCAAAAATACAAAGCGTCCAAAACGGATAGGTTTTCTTCGGCGGTATAAAAGATCGTCCCTGACAGCAGCATGAGCAGGATCAGTACAAAAATAACCCGGAAATTGTCCTGTTTAAATGCGCGGATCACTCCGCTCAGTAGTCTTTTGACGGTAAGCAGAAACGAAAGCATGGCGGCGGTCCTCTTTCCGTGATCGGTATGAGACTGAATCTATGAAGCCGTCCGAGAACGGTGGATGCGAGCTGTTAGAGCTGAATCGAGTGATGTAGAACTGTAGCGATTTATAGGGCTGAATTGAGTTTCATCTAACTGTATCGAGTTGTGTAGTTACTGTGTCGAGTTAGTATAGAACTCATAGGCCCAAACCGGCTGACGCTCGGCAGGCCGGCCCTATCCGCTCGCAAACATAGAAAAAACCCACATCCATTGTGGGTTATCACATTTTAGACATATTTTAAAACAAGTAGGGTATCCTCGACATCCATAATAATAGTATAACGAAAAGATATTTATAAGTCTATACTTTTCCCTATTTTTCCTTTACTTTTTTGGGTGTGACAGTTTATTCACCCAAGGAGGTCCCCATGACGGCACCGCCATACCGAAGCCGTGTCCGGTTTTTGCTGGAACGGTTGTCCCCTTACCGAACACGTATTCTTCTACTCTTCGCCTTAATCTGCACAGGCATCGTGATCCACATGTACAGCCCCCGGTACATCGGACTTTTTATCGACCGGGCAGCCGCCGGCGCCGATTCGTCCTTGCTTTTCGTCACCGCCTTGCTGTTCCTGACGCTGACGATGAGTCGGCAGTTGCTTGTAATCGTCGTTCAATCGCTCACCTCCGATCTCCACTGGAAAGTGACGAACCGGCTGCGGCTGGATCTGACCCGGGCATGCTTGAAGCGCGAGCTGACCTTTTACCATACACACACACCCGGTGAGCTGGTCGAACGGATCGACGGCGACGTCGGTAGACTCGGCAACTTTTTGTCCGCCTTTCTCTTGAAGGTGATCGGCAATCATCTCCTGATCGCCGGCATTGTCGCCGCGATTTTTTTCCTCCATCCGCTTCTCGGCTGGGTTGGGTTACTCTGCTCTACGGCGGCGCTGCTCGTCTTGCACCGGTTGGGAAGTTACGGAACCGCCACTGTAAAAAGCTATATGGCCCAATCCGCCAGCCTGCTCGGGCTCTTGGACGAAACTCTCTCGGGGCGGGAAGACATCCGCGCGCTAAACGGCTCCTCCCACGCCTTCTCCGCCTACTACCGGGGGTTAAGGCGGCTGTATCCGGTACGCAAACAAACGGGAAAAACGTTGGCCGTCGTTCTTAATACTGGCGACATTACGCTGGCTTCCGTCATGGCCGCCATGCTCCTGGCGATGGGGCTGCTCTTGGTTCGCGGTAGCGGACTGAGTCTGGGCACGATGTTTCAAGTGTATTACTACATGATGCTGCTGCTCGTCCCTCTGCGCAATATCGTCGGGGAAATGTCGGACTTGCAGCAGGCCGGCGCTTCGGCGGATCGCGTCAGGGAGCTTCTGGCTGATGCGCACAGGGCCGATTCGAAGGAGAGCGGTCGTTCTTTCCATTGGAACGGCGATGACGGCATCCCGGTGAGCTTCGATAACGTTTCGTTCGGATATGACGGGACCGATCCGGTTTTGCGGGGAGTCAGCTTCCATATTCCCGCAGGGCGGTCGCTCGGGATCGTCGGGAAAAGCGGAAGCGGCAAAACGACGATCGCGAGACTTTTGTTCCGGATGTGCGACGCGCAGCACGGATCGGTCGCGCTCGGCGGAACGGATGTACGGACGCTGGACAAAGATAGCTTGCGAGCGGCGATCGCCTACGTTCCCCAACACGTCGAGCTGTTCGAAGGAACGCTGCGTGACAATATCACCCTGTTTGATTCCGGCATATCCGATCAGCGGATTATGGAGGCGATCGCGCTGCTGCGGCTGAGCGATTGGCTGAAGACGGTTCCCGGAGGTCTCGATCGGCGGATCGAACGGGACGGAAGCAATCTTTCCGCAGGCGAAGCGCAGCTCCTTGCTATGGCCAGAGCGTTTCTGAGAAGCCCGGGGCTTGTTATTCTGGACGAAGCGACGTCCCTTCTCGACTCCGTCACAGAGCGAGCGATCGGCAACGCGATTAACGCGCTGACCCGGTCCGCACATCCATCATTATCGCCCACCGGGTGCAAGCCGTCGAGAACACGGACTATGTGCTGCTGCTGCGGGACGGCCAAGCGGTCGAATTCGGGGAAACCGCGTTGCTCGCACGTAATCCGTCTTCGGAATATGCCAAATGGCGAAGGGAAGCAGGTGCCGGCGATGCGTAACGTATGGACGGTTTTGAAAAACATTTTTTGGTACTATCCGCTTCATTATTCCGCGGTTACCGTTCTCCGCATAGCCGGCTTCGCCGGTCTGGGGGTGCTGTCCGGGCTGCTGATCAAACGTTTTTTCGATCAGGCGGCAAGCGCTTCGGGTCTAACGGAGGCGCAATTGTACGGAATCGTGGCGCTGCTGATTGTCGTCCCGCTCGTTCAGGCATTCACCTATTCGGTCGATCTGGCGCTGAGCTACGGCTGGACGGAAATTATTCGCGCCGTCTTCCGGCGAAACCTGTACCGGCACGTGCTGGAGCAGCCGGGCGCGGCGTCGTTGCCCGTTAGCCACGGAACGCTGATGAACATGCTGCGGACCGACGTGGCGATGCCCGAATCGCTGATGTGGCAATTTCCGTATCTGCTCGGTTATTCGCTCTTCGCTCTAATCGGTTTCGTCACTTTGAGCCTGATCGACTGGACGGCTGCGCTGGCCTTGTTCGCTCCCCTTCTGCTCGCCCTGCTTGCGGTCCGGCTGCTGAAGCCGCGAATTGCCGTTTATTTCGAACGGCAGCAGAGCGCCACGGACCTGTATCTCGGACAGTTGACGGACATCTTCCGCCACCATCAGGCGATCCGCATCAACAACGCCGACGGCGCTTTATTGGACAGACTCGGCAAGCTGGGAGAAGAGCGCGCGGCGGCAGGCAAGCGGAACGCGGTATTTACGGTCGTGTTGGAATCGGTGCTGGATAACATCGTGAACGTAGGCATGGCCCTATTCCTACTGCTGATCGGGTATACGATGGAGCAAGCGGGCTTCACGGTCGGCGGATTTACGCTGTATGTCTACTTTCTGGGTTATGTCGCCCAAATGATCCGACTTTATGGGACGGTTATGTCCGGACTGCGCACAACGGAAGTTTCGCTCGGACGGATCGGCCGCCTGCTCGGAGACGGCGGCGTACAGACGTTAACTCGGAACGACACGCTTTATTTGGACCGGGAACCTCCGGTTTTCCAGCCTCAGACGCTTCCGATCCGCCGACTTGAGCAGGTTGAAGTGCGCCGGCTCGGCTACAGCTATCCCGGCACGGATCAAGGAATCCGGGATATAACGTTCCGTCTGCCCCGCGGATCGTTTACGGTCGTGACGGGACCGGTGGGTTCGGGCAAAACGACGCTGCTGCGGACGATGCTCGGACTTCTGCCGAAAACGGCGGGAGAGCTGAGCTGGAACGGGGAACGGATCGATGATGTAGCCAACTTTATGGTCCCGCAGGCAGCCGCTTACGTGCCCCAGGTGCCCGTGCTGTTCAGCGGTTCTGTGAGGGACAATATCCGGCTCGGCTATCCCGATTCGGATATGCGGTTGAACGACGCGGTAAGAACGGCTGTACTGGAGGACGACTTGGCTCGTTGTACGCACGGGGTGGACACGCTGCTCGGCGCGTCCGGCTTGACGTTGTCGGGAGGCCAGCGGCAGCGTGTCGCTATCGCCCGGATGGCTTACCGCCAAGCGGAGCTGTGGGTGCTCGACGATAGTTCCAGCGCGCTGGATGCGGAGACGGAGAAATTGCTGTGGGCGCGGATCGACGCGATCCGGCAAGCGCGCGGGATCACCTGCCTCGTGGTTAGTGCGAAGCCGTATGTGCTGAGGTATGCCGATCAAATCATCGCTTTAACCGGAGGCCGGATTGACCCGGCATTATCCCGGTTTCTGGGGGACGCTTAACCGCCGATCGGATGAAAGAATGGGACAGATTTACTTACATGCTATATTTTCAACAATGAAAAGTATTCCTATCAAGGCTACAATTGCTTCAGGAGGAGATGACATGAAAAAGAAGATTATCAGTATGGTTTCTATCGCAGCACTGTCCCTTACGATTTCCACAAGCGCCTTCGCCTCACCCGGCACGGTAGAACGTTCGGTAAACTTCCGATCGGCACCATCCACCGGCAGCAGTGTCTATCAATTGATTAGCAAAGGCTCTACCGTCGATATTTTGGAAAAGGTAAACTCGTACTGGCTGAAAGTTTCCTATAACGGAAAAGTCGGATACGTATCGACCGATTACATAAGCGGTTCTACAGCACCATCAACCGGCAGCGGCACTGTTACCAAATCGGCCAATTTCCGGTCGGCGCCGTCCACAGACAGCTCCGTGTACAGGCTGCTGAAAACCGGAACGACCTTTCAGGTGCTAAGCAAAATCAATAATTACTGGTTACATATTTCCGTAGGCGGACAACAAGGATACATATCGACAGACTACGTTTCATACAATGGCGGATCGACAAAGCCGCCGACCACCCAACCGCCTACCGTACCTTCATCGGCCAAAGCCGACCGGATTATCGCCCATGCCAAATCGCTGATCGGCAAAGTGCGGTATGAGTTCGGTGCTAACCGGGCCCCTACGGTGCTGGACTGCTCGTCTTTCACGAAATACGTGTTCGGTCTGGAAGGCGTATCGATGAAATGGGGGACGCGGTTCCAGAAAGATGACGGTGCCGCCGTATCCAAGAGCAATCTGCAGAAGGGCGATCTGGTCTTTTTCTGGACAAGCAAGGCCGGAACGATCAACCACGTCGGCATCTATATGGGTAACGGACAGTTCATCCACAACAGCCCTTCGTTTAACGGCGTCGGAATCTCTTCGCTGGAATCAGGGTATTGGGCCAATCATTACATAAGCGCTCGCCGCGTACTGTAACGGACTTATAGGATTCGAATACTAGCGACATGACGAACGCCCGGTTTGGCTTTACGGCCATGATCGGGCGTTTGTTATGTTTCGGGTTCGCTATAGCCTTAAAGCGAGCCGAGACATTCTGAACCTGGATAAGCTGCCTCTTTAAGTATACAAGGGTCATTCGCCCTTGGAAATGGCTTCGTATAGAAGCTTTTCTTATCCGCTGGACAGACTGCCCGTCTTAACAGATCCGGGTCACTTGACCGCCGGTCATCGCGGCCAGTTCATCCGGCTTCAGCTCGAACACCGCTTTCGGATGTCCCGCCGCCGCCCAGACCGTGTCGAACCGGAATAAATCTTCATCGATCAACGTCACGATTTCTTGCAGATGTCCGATCGGGGCAACCCCGCCAATCACAAATCCGGTACGTTCGCGCACATAATCCGCATCCGCCTTCAGCAGCTTGTCGTTCAGCAAACCGGATAGAAGCTTCTCATTCACCCGGTTCACCCCGCTTGCGACGACAAGCAAGGGCTTGTCCGAGTTCCGGAGCCGGAAAATAATCGATTTGGCGATTTGCGCCACGCCGCAGCCGATCGCATCCCCCGCTTCCTGGGCGGTACGCGCGCTATCCGGCAGCTCCACGACTTGTCGGGCGTACCCCATCTCCGTTAACAGGTTCTGCACCCGTTGCGCGCTCTCTTTCAGCATAATGGTCATAGCCAGTTCCTCCACTTTCTTCGGCCTTCAATCTGTTCTATAAATCGGAATAATGCATAACGACATGCAGCACCACGTCCGCTTTGGAATCGTTAATATAGCTGTGCCGCACGTTCCCTGCAAAGCGGATCGCCTGTCCTTCCCGCAGCGTATACGGTTCCTCCTGGATTTCCATTCGGAAGACGCCCGAGACGACCGTAATATACTCCTGAACACCGTCGTTATGAGGAGGCGACGTGTAACGTCCGCCCGGACTTATCGTAATCGTGAACGTTTCGATCCGGGTTTGCGGGTCGAACGGAAACAGCATATACACACGGCAGCGTCCGTCATCCTCGGTAACGTCCGGAACTTCTTTCCTCGTCGCGATCTTTACGGCTGCCTCCTCTTCCTTAAGCAAGGCGGAAAACGAGACGTTCAGTCCTGTCGCAATTTTCCATACGGTCGTCACGGTGGGCTGCAGCTCTCCCCGCTCGATCTGGTGCAGCGTCCCCTTGCTTACGTTCGTTAGGTTCGCCGTCTTGTCCAGGCTTAATCCCCTCATCTTGCGGATGCGCAGCAAGTTATGGCCGATCCGGACGTGAATGGAGTCCATCGGAGAGCACCCCTCCTAATTTGTATACTATACTATACAATTATAAATATATACGATACACTTTCAAGCGGAAAGTTGGTTATAAGAGAATGTTACCGGGGGGCGGGACCGTACCTGCACCTGCGATTAACCTTTGGAAACCAGTCGTCGTTGCAGAAACGAACCGGGTCAGGCCGAAGGGAATACTTGGCGGTCGAATCCGCAGGATCGGCGTTGTCCAAGACATGAGCGTGCTGTGATGGAAAGAAAGACGCTAAGCCGTACTTTTCCCATACCGTATTCTCCTGTGCTACAATAGAATAATATTTTTCCGATGGAGGCTCAGGGATGGAAGTGACGCGTATTGCCGCAAATAAAATATACGAACAAATCGCCGAGCAGATTAAGCAGCAAATCGTCGGCGGGAAACTGCCGCCCGGCCATAAGCTGCCTTCCACCCGGGAGCTGACGGAACGGTACCAGGTCGGCCGTTCGACGATGCGCGAAGCGCTAAGCATGCTGAAGGCGATGGGACTGATCGAGATTCGCCAGGGTGAAGGCTGCTACGTTCGCAGCATCGAGGACATCGAGATGGAGGTCCCCCGGTTCGAGTTTTTGTTCACGAGCCTGGAAGCGGTCGCCGAGCTGCTCGAGGCGCGCATCTCGCTGGAGGTTGCCAACGCGGGCCTGGCCGCTGCGAAACGGACGGACGAGGATCTGGCCGCCTTGCAAAACGTCTTGTCCGACATGGACAGCGAGCTCGGAACGGAAGCGGTCGGGGAAAAGCAGGACATGCGGTTTCACCTGACGCTGGCGAAAGCGACTCATAATTCCATTATGGTCAAGCTGTTGGAGACGATCTCCGCACAGGTGGAGCTGACGATCCGGGAGACCCGGCGCGTCAGGCTGTACGCGAACAAAGCGATCGCAAGTCAGCTGTGGCACGAGCATAAGGCGATATTCGACGCAGTAGCGGCGCGCGACGTCGAGCGGGCGCAGGCCGAGATGCGCCGCCACCTGAACCACGTCGAAGACGAGCTGATGAAATCGATACGGCGGAAGAGCTGAGCGGGCGGATAGCAGAGCTGGATAAAAGGCCAACCGTATAACAGAGCAGCGGAATTAAGAGCGAGGTTCATTGCCTAATCATCTCATTGTATGCCTAATAACAGCTTTCCTCTTAGTCTCAATTGGACCACTACATTTATAGCACGAAAGAAACTGTCCTGAAGTAGCTTTTCGATCTTTCGACCCCCACTTGAAACTAAATTTCCTCGAGAAAAAGGACCCCAACCTCCGCTTTTCAGTGGATGCTGAGGTCCTTTCGTTTGGGTGTCGGGACGTTATCACATGTGACACTATTCGGACAGCGCCTCATACCGGACCATTATGGAAATGATTGAGTAACGAGAGCCATCTAATTCCAAGCTTACTTTTAACGTGTTGCGTTATCTAACTGTGAACGTTGCTATTACACGAATCGATGTTATTAAGATCAGCGTGCATCAGATTGCATCGCATCCTTTGATCCCCGTATATCGCGATCCCTATCATCATAATCGCTTAGCCTCCTCCCAATTCTGCTTTCCCGATACCGGAATTCCATTCTAGAATGTACCTGAGTGTGTTACTATTATTTTACATTAATTAGGAAATGAGGACTCTTATGAGAAAAATGATCCTGGTAATCTCTCTTGCAGCTCTTTCCATCCTTTTTATCCCAAAATCAGCCGAAACTTCTAACGTTATTGAAACTACCTTATTTCCTGCTGATGTCACCGTTAATAACAAACAGCTGACATTTTCAATGACAAGTCCTATGTTAAACTATGGAGGAAAAGCCTACTTGCCGGTAAGAGATTTATTTGAACAAGCCGGAGGAATCGTCAGCTATGACGAAAAGAATAGGACAATCGAAATCAACACCCCATTGTATGAACATAAAAAATCAGAGATCAGCTCCATGAGTAGTCAAGGAGACTATTCGCTTTATATCCATTCCGGCAAAAAAAGGTACAAATATGGCGAGCTACTTGATGTATGGGGGACATTCCTTTATTCGGGAGAAGAAGATACTGTTATCGGTCACGGTTCCCCGCTCCTTACGTTTGGCATTGAAGACTCGCAAGGGAATTTGGGGTCAGACCGGAACGATCTATACTTGTTTGAAGAAACGATAACAAAAAATACGATGTACACTTCCGCTTTTTCATGGGATCTTATAAAAGGATTAAACTACATCAGAAGCGGTATTGAAGATCCGGCATTGTTTGAAGCCAACTTCAAAAACCCTTGGTACTTAGAAAAAGGCCAATACACAATTCATGTAAAGTTCGGGAACTCGATAGATGGAAAGCCTTTGGATTTAACGAGTAATCTGGTGATTGATGTAGAATGATTGAAGTTCAGTAGGCAGCGTGTCTCCTAAACTATTGTCAGACACTCAACTGGGAATAAAAGCAACGAAAACTCCACTATCATCAAAACCAGCAGCTATCAGAGGGAACATCCTTCGTGCACGTGTGTACGATAAGTGATGTTTGCAGCGCTTATTTCCGCGAAATCTTCTATTTTGGACACAATAAGAGATGTTTGGAGCGCTTAATTACTCGGTTTGGTGGGTCTGCAGCCAAAACAGCGAGTTTTAAAAGTCGCAAACATCTCTTATTTGTCCCTAGAATGCACAGTATCAGAAAATTAAAGTTGGTAACAGCTCTTAATTCTAGGGAAGTGTTACAGATATCCTCATTCAACTCCCAGCAGCATGCAGTAATCCGTTTTTTTTAGCTTAACAGTTGCCCCCCTCACCCATGTTGGATCCATTCGGACATATGTTGCAGTTCGGGTCTCCTCCTCCATCCTGCAAAAAAACGTCTTTCCGCACCACGTGCCACTCCCAGCATCTGACGTTCGGTTAATCGGCGGCCGTTTAACCTTGTGATGGGTTAAAAATTATTGTTTTTTTGCCCTTCCCCCCTTTTCAACATCCCACTTGTCTGATAACCTGATAATAAGAACAGTAAAAACATCGGAGCTCGTCCGTTTGTCTGCTTCAACAAGTTCATAACGTTTCAGAACGGTACCAGTTACGAGACTATTCCGAAAGCGAGGCAACCAGCCTTATGAAAGTGTCGTTATTTATTACGTGTCTGGCCGACATGATGTACCCCGAAGTTGGCGAAAGCGTTGTCAGACTGCTCCACAAGTACGGGTGCGAGGTGGATTTCCCCGAGCTTCAGACTTGCTGCGGGCAGCCTGCGTTCAACAGCGGCTATCAGGACGAAGCGCGCGTCGTCGCCCGGCAATGGATCAACGCCTTCGAGCACAGCGATTACGTCGTCTCCCCATCCGGCTCCTGCACCGGGATGATTCATCATTATTACCCGGACTTGTTCCGCGACGAGCCGGAATGGAAAGTGAAGGCCGAGGCGATTATCGCCAAAACGTACGAGTTTTCGCAATTTCTCGTGAAGGTGCTCGGGGTTACCGATGTGGGGGCGTCCTTCTCCGGCAAAGTGACGTATCACCCTTCTTGTCATGCGATGAGATTGCTGGGCATCCGTTCCGAACCGGGACAACTGATGGAGCACGTGCGCGGGATGGAGCTCGTCGATCTGCCCCACTGCGAAGACTGCTGCGGATTCGGCGGTACGTTCGCGGTCAAGATGGCGGATATGTCCGAAGCTATGGTATGCGAGAAAGCGAAAAACGTCCTGGCGACCGGCGCCGAAGTACTCGTCGGCACGGATATGGGCTGTCTGATGAATATCGACGGGCGGCTGAATAAGGAAGGCAAGCCGGTACGCGTGATGCATCTGGCTCAGCTTCTGGAGCAAGGAGGGACGGCCCGATGAGCGGTACGGCACAACACAATGAACAAACGGACGAATTGGCCAAAATCGGCAGCGGTTTAAAAAAACGGACCGAAATCGCGCTGGGCGACGAATTTCTGCGCAAGGCGGTCGCGTTTACGACAGATAAGCTGAAGACAGGACGTCTGAAAGCGATGGACGATTTCGGGGACTGGGAGATGTGGCGCGAACGAGGCCGGGCGATCCGCGAGCATGTCGTGTCGCACCTGGATTACTATTTGACCCAATTCTCGGACAATGTCGTCAAAACCGGCGGCCATGTGCATTTTTGCCGGAGCGGGGAAGATGCCGTCCGGACGTTTCTCGATATCGCCCGGAAAGCGGAAGCGAAGCTGGTCGCCAAAGGCAAGTCGATGGTGTCCGAAGAAATTCATCTGAACCACCGGCTCGAGGAGATCGGCATCGAAGCGGTCGAAACCGATCTGGGCGAGTACATCCTGCAGCTCGCGAAAGAAACGCCGTCCCACTTGATCATCCCGGCTATTCATAAAAACAAGCAGCAAATCGCCGACCTGTTCTCCGATCATTCCGGGGAGAAGTTCCCGGCGGAGACGAGGCCGCTCGCCGATTATGCCCGCCACAAGCTGCGGAATATTTTTCTGGAGGCCGACATCGGACTGACCGGCTGCAACTTCGGCATAGCCGAGAGCGGTACCGTTACGCTGGTATCCAACGAGGGCAACGCGCGGATGGTATCGACGATCCCGAAAATCCACGTTGTCGTCATGGGGATGGAACGGCTCGTTCCAACGTTCGCCGACGTTGAAGTGATGCTGAATCTGCTGGCCCGGAGTGCCACAGGGCAAAAACTCACCACCTACACCTCGTTCGTCACCGGCCCGAGGAGAGAAGGAGATCTGGACGGACCGGAGGAACTGCACGTTCTCGTGCTGGACAACGGGCGGTCGTCCCAACTCGGCGACCCGCAGTTTCAGGAAGTGCTGCACTGCATCCGCTGCGCGGCCTGCCTGAACGTATGTCCCGTCTACAAACACGTCGGCGGTCATACGTACGGCTCCGTATACAGCGGACCGATCGGAGCGGTGCTGACTCCGCTGCTGCAGCAGGACTACAAGGAAGCCGGCGAGCTGTCGTACGCGTCCAGCTTGTGCGGAGCGTGCTACGAGGCGTGCCCGGTCAAAATTCCGCTCCACGATATGCTGGTCCAGCTGAGGCACCGCAAAGTGAAGCTGAAAATGACCCCGGTCGCAGAGCGAATCGCCTTCAAAACGTACGCCACGACTTTTGGCAACATCACGTTATACAAAATGGCCGGCAAAGCCGCGTATTGGATGCAGCAGCCGCTCCTTCGCGAAGGGTCGATCCGCCGGGCGCCCGGTCCGTTGGCGGGCTGGACGCAGTCGCGTTTCCTGCGCATGAAGTCGAAGCAGTCGTTCCGCGACCGATGGGCGCAACTGCAGCAGGAGATGAGCCGTACGCCAAACCGGCCGGAAGCATCGGGCGGAGCCGAATCGAACGGGCAAGTCCCGTCGAATCCGTCGCAGCCGAGCGGCACCAGCAAAGAGGAGGGACGACCATGAGCCAAGCCGATATCCATTCGCATACGGGCCCAGGTGCAGCCCGAACCGGAGCAGCCGGAACGATCTCCGGCCGCGAAGATTTCATGCTCCATATCGCCCGCAAGCTCGGGCGCTCCGCGCCGATGACAACACCGCCCGAGCGGCTCGTCACGGGCGTGCCGGAGCCGTACGCGGCGAGGCGCACTACGGTGCAGGAGCGGATCGACCAGTTCTCGGCGAACTGGTCGGCGCTCACCGGCACCGTCTGGACCGCGCGCACGGCGGATGCGGCCGATGCCGTGCCCGCATGCGCGCGGCGCGTCTGCACGGAGCGCGGCATCGAACGGGTGTCCCGCTGGGACCATCCCGATCTCGCCGCGCTACCGCTGGACGATGCGCTGGCCGCTGACGGCATCGCCGTCGTGCCGTGGCGCGCCGATGGCGCGGCTGACGCCGCGGCGGCGCCGGAGCACGCAGCAGCCGGCGGCGGCGCATGGAGCGCGCGCAGCCCGCTGCTGCGTGCGACCGAGCAGTGCCGGCTCGGCATCGTGTGGGCCGACTACGCGATCGCGAACACCGGCACGCTCGTGCTGCTGGCGCGCGGCGGCCGCGGCCGTTCCGTCAGCCTGCTGACGGACACGCTGCTCGCCGTCGTCCCCGCGGACCGGATCGTCACGCGGATGGGCGAGGCGTTCGAAGCGATCCGCCGCGATTACCCGGAAGCGGCCGCCATGCCGTCGTCCGTCAACCTGATAACCGGCCCGAGCCGGAGCGCCGACATCGAGAACGATCTTACGATCGGCATTCACGGCCCGGGCAGCGTGTACGCCATCATTCTCGAAACCTAACCGGAAAGGAACTGGACGAACCCATGAAATTGGTAACGATTCAAACGGAAACGGGCCCGCAGCTCGGAATAGCGACAATCGAAGGCATTCTCCAGCTTGATAAAGCACTCGGCTTGCTGCCGGACTCGGAAGTGCCTCGTACGACGGAGGAGGCGATCGCAGGCGGTACAGCTGCGATCGGGAAGCTGTCCGCCTATGCTGCCAGGCTGTCTGAACAGCCCGCCGAAACGAAAGCGGCCGTATGGGCCTCGCCTTCCGATCTCGTCTTCGGTCCCTGCGTACCGAATCCGGGCAAAATCATTTGCGTCGGCCTGAACTACCGCAAGCATGCGGAAGAGACGAACGCCCCGATCCCGCAATACCCGATCTTGTTCAACAAGTTCAACAATACGTTGAACGGACACCTGGGCGACGTTCCATTGCCGAAAGTATCGTCCAAAGTCGATTACGAGGCCGAACTGGTCATCGTCATCGGCTCACCTGCCAAATACGTATCCAAAGAAGCGGCACTGAACCATGTATTCGGCTACTGCGCGGTCAACGACGTATCCGCCCGCGATTTGCAACTGCGGACCCAGCAATGGCTGCTTGGCAAAAGCTGCGACGGCTTCAGCCCGCTCGGCCCTTATCTGGTGACGGCCGACGAGGTCGGCGACCCGAATCAATTGGAGATCAAGCTGACGCTTAACGGTGAGGTGCGTCAGCATTCCAATACGTCGGACATGATCTTCTACGTCGACGAAATCGTCAGCTACATCTCGCAGCATATGACGCTGCACCCCGGCGACATCATCCTGACCGGAACGCCGGAAGGCGTCGTGCTCGGACTGCCCGAAGACCAGCAAGTATGGCTCAAGGACGGAGACGTCGTAACCGTCGAGATCGAGAGGCTCGGAAAGCTGACGAACCGGTTCGTGAACGAAGCTTGATGCAGAGCAAGCCCGCCCCTGAAATAAAGGGCGGGCTTGTTCTTTTAAATCGGCCAAGCAATGGGGGATACGGGAACAACTCAGCCTCCAACGCTGTTAATAAAGCTTCTAGTGGGCTAGCGGACTGGTAGTTTAGTCGTTGATTAGTGGTTTAGTGGTTTGGCGGATTGCGGGGTTTGTGAGGTTTGTGGTCTTGTGGTCTTGTGGTCTTGTGGTCTTGTGGTCTTGTGGTCTTGTGGTTTTTTGGTTTTACGGGGTTTACGGGGTTTACGGGTTTGCGGGTTTGCGGGTTTGCAGTTTTACGGTTTTGCGGAAGTTTTACTTCCGCTACCTGTTGTGTGGAGACGGATTTCGGCGTTTAGCGGTACATTTTACTCCTCTATTTCACTCACATCGCCCATATCCCCCAAAAAAGCAAAAATAGCGGAAATCCTAGTTCCGCTATCGTGTGAAATTCGCGTCCTTTGCGACAATAGTGGAAACCACACTTCCGCTCTTCTGCAGATAAACGTCGAGTTAATTCCTGTCAATCTGAGGCATACGCTTCGGCTCAACAAACAAATAACAGTCTTTTGCAGCCTCTATTTTCGGCAAATTGGGAAGGCGGAGGTGAATAAAGGCGGTTTGCACCTCTTATTTCCAATCAAATGGTTTAAGTCAGCACCATTTAGCGAAAATAGAAGCTATAAACCGCTTTTATTTCCTTGCTCACGCTGGTTTCAGACAAAATAGAAGGTACAAACCGCTCTTATTCGGCGGCTCCTCCTTCCTCGTCCTCCTCCACTCCGCCTCACGCCCCCGGCTCGTTGTGCCGCGTCACACGTCAGCTGTCCAAGCTCGTGAAGCCCGGGAGCGGCAGCAACTAGCAATTTGTAATCAGCAACTAGCAACCAGTAACCAGCAACTAATAACTAGCAACTAACAACCAGCAACTAGCAATACGACCGGTAACCAGCAACCAACTACCGTTCTTACAGCGCAGCCGCTGCGCCGACCGCCTTCAGCCAAGCTTTGGCGATCAGAGCGTGGCCGGCGGGCGACGGGTGAACACCGTCCGGCGCCCAATACGAAGGCGTGGCCGATGTGGACGCCTGAGCGAACAAACCGTCCAGGGGAACAAGCTTCGCGCCGAATTCGCGGGCCAGATGCCGGACGACGTCGATTTTCGGGTCCAAATCTTCGCGCCACTTTTTACGGTCCTCCGGTACGGGCAGCACGAACGGCTCGACCATGATGATGCCCGCTCCCAGCTCTTCCTTGGTACGGGTGAGCAGCTGGCGGTACTCCTTCTCGAATTGCTCCGCAGACGTTTCATCGCCCCGGTCGTAACGTCTCCATGTATCGTTGATGCCGATGTAGATCGACACCCAGTCCGGACGCAGTTCGATGCAGTCGGCGTCCCAGCGGCCGACGAGATCTTTCGCGCGGTTGCCGCTGATCCCCCGGTTCAGAAATCGGACCTGCAACTCCGGATAAGCGGCCGCGAACAACGCAGCCGTCATCAGCGCATAACCTCTCCCCAGATCGGCGGACGCCTCTTTATTGCGCCCCGCGTCGGTAATGCTGTCTCCCTGAAAAAGTACAGTGTCTCCTTGCTTGATCTGCAGCTCCATCTCGATTGCCCCTCCGCCTTCTCATTTTTTCCGGTATTCATACCCGATAAATCCGCGAAATACGAGCTCGATGTCTTGTCTAAGCTGCTGTACAAACTTGCGATCCGGATTCAGACCGATGGGATTATCCCGACCGGAACCCGAGCGCGAGCAGAAGCAGGACACGCCATCCGGGCATTGAAACGTTCAGCCGCCCCTGATCATTCCAGCAGCCTCTTCCGTTCCTTGTTGGCCCGGGCCAGCATGTCCTTGCTGTAAACCGTAACTTCCCCAGCGGATTCCGCATGAAGGACCGAATACACCGTGATCGTCTCCGGATCGGGGATCGCCGAGGAGAGCAAGCTCCACAGCTCGAAATAATACGTCTGCTTGCCGTCCAGCTCCAGCACGAAACCTTGCCTCATCTTATGGCCGTCGAGCTTGGCAAACAACGTTTTCTCCGGGATTTTCAGCTCGGACCCGTTCCAGACGTACGAATCGGCGTCCTCTTCATGAAGCAGCCGCTCGCCCTGAACAAGCGTTCGTTTGCCTCCCGCCTCCGTCGTTCGTTCGGCTTGATACAAAGCCAACCGGATCTTATCCTTAGACGAGTTCCCGGCATTCTCCACACCGATTCACCATGCAACCCATGCGCACGAAACTGCCAAGATAACGAAAGTCCATCTTTTCATGTGGTGTCCTCCGGCTATCATAATGGATGATTCCGCCTTATGTCCCCATCCATTTTATTCCACGGCAGACGCTTTGTAAATAACGATTATGTCCGATACCGGCCTTGCCGCCGTTACGCGTTTTTGCCGAAAACGACCCCACCGTCGATATAAAGCGGGGAGCCCATCATAAATTTCGATTCGTCGGAGGCGAGGAACAACGCGGCGTTCGCCACATCGGCTGGCTTGCCGAGATCACCGCTCAGCTGCCGCTTCTTCAGCGATTCGATCGCGGCTTCGGGGTCGTCGTAGGACGTCTTCAAATAGTTCTCGACGAACGGCGTCATAATCGTGCCGGGCAGCAGGGCGTTGATCCGGATGCCGTAAGGGGCATAGTCGACCTGCATCGATTTCGTCAGCGACAGCACCGCTCCCTTGGTAGCGGCGTACGAAGCTCTGCGCGCCAGGCCGATCTCGGCGATGCAGGACGACATGTTGATGATCGAGCCGGACTTCTGCTCCATCATAGGAGGAAGCGCATACTTCGAAGCCAGGTAGACGCCCTTGATATTGACGTTCATGACCCGGTCCCAGGCTTCCGGTTCGATTTCGTGCAACATGCCGACGCCGCTTATGCCGGCGTTGTTGAACAACACGTCGATCCGCCCGTACAGCCGAATCGTCTCGTCGATCATCGCTTTCGCTGAAGTCGGATCGGTAACGTCCGCGTGCAGCGCTACAGCCTGTCCGCCCGCCGCTTCGATGAGTCCGGCCGTCTCCTTGGCTTTCTCGAGATCAATATCCGCGACGACGACGATCGCCTGCTCGCGGCCGAACAGCAGCGCCGTCTCCTGACCGATGCCGGATCCCGCTCCGGTAATTACACATACTTTCTGATGCAGTCTCATCGTAAGTTCTCCTTCCGTTCCCATAAAAATGCGTTATCCCGATACAAGAATAATATTCGCGTACGGCGTGCAATCTCCTGTCCGGATCACCGCACGGGATTCGGGACATAGCCGTTTAAAGGTAACATGGGGTACAGCCATCATCGCAATATGCGGAAACTGCCGCTTCAGCAGCTCGTAACGTTCCGGACTCGCCTCGATCATCTCTTCCGTAACGATGATCCGATCGATCACGAACTCTTTGTCGACAGCCGTCAGCACATCAACAACCGTCGGGATATCGTCGACCAGCGCCAGGTCGAGGCGCTCCGGCCCCGGAGGGACGGGAAAGCCGCGGTCGCATACCGTAAGCATGTCGGTATGACCAGTTTCCGCCAATATGCGGCTAAGCGCGGGGTTTAAGATGCCGCCTCGTTTCATCGCTTCATCTCCCCTTCCGGTACGGCCAATACCTGTTTCCGCTGATCCAGCGTAATTTGTTCGCGTAAGGAAGGGAGCGGCCGCTTCAAATAAAACCGCTCCTTGCCGTCCACGGCCGTCACCCCTACAAGCTCCCAGCCGTCCAAACCCAGCTCGTTCAGCTTGGCGCTTGTTTCGGTATCGCAATATTCCCAGCGGAGCCATCCCGCCATCTTCATTCCTCCATTCGGAACGCGACGACCCGGGCGGGCGCGCCGCTGCTGTCCCTGATTTTGACCGGCATTGCGAATACGTGCCAGTTACCTGCCGCGAGCTCCGGTTCGTCCAATTGCAGTCCTTCCGCGACCCAGATGTCCGCCCCGAGCAGCAGCCGATGCGTCTCCCTGTTCTCGTCCCCCGTGCCGCCGATGCTGAAATGATCAATGCCGACCCCGCGGACTTGATGCCGGACCAGTAGACGGGCCGCCTCATTCGAGACGTAAGGAGAGCCGAATACCCACTCCTTCGACCAACTTCTTTTCTCTCCCCAACCTGTATACAGAAGCACAACGGTCTCCTCGTTCATCCGCTCCGTATACGGCTCCAGATCCGCCGCCGTAATCGGCTCTCCCGACTGCTTTCCGTTCAGCGGAATGAACAGCGCCGGGCCTTGAAACTCGTCAACCGGGTACCGATCCAGCGTTTTGGAGAAATCGCCCAGATGCGCCGGCGCGTCCATATGCGTACCCGAGTGCAGGTTCATCGTAAGTTTTTCCAGCGTCCAGCCGTCCCGCGCGCCGATTAGCAAGTACTCCAGCTTCGGCGGCTCGAACTCGGGGAGAACCGGGCTGTTATGGTACAGCTCCTGCGACAAATCCACCATTTTACCGATTCGCATAGCGCTGCCTCCTTTAACGGTCCATATGGTCGTCCGGCTGCGCAGCTTTTACGGTAAGGCCGCCGTCCACCATCAGCAAATGCCCGTTCACCTGCATCGCTTCGTCCGAGGCGAGGAAAACGACCGCATCACCGATCTGTCTGGCCGTCCCGAGCCGTTTCATCGGATTCGCCTCCACCTCTTTGCGCCGGATTTCCGGGTCGGCCAAAAAATCTGTGCACATATCGGTGTCGACCGTGCTCGGCCCGACCGCATTAACGTTGATATTATACCGGCCAAGCTCGATGGCCATGCCTTTCGTCAACATATGCGCCGCCGCTTTGGAAGACTGGTAATGCGGAATGACCGGACTGGTCACCATCAGGCTGGCGGTCGACAGCACGTTGACGATTTTACCGTAACGTCTCTCGGTCATACCGGCCGCGGCCCGCTGGGAGCACAAAAAGATCGATTTGACGTTCGTATTGTACGTCCGGTCCCACGTTTCTTCCTTGATTTTCAAAAACGGCTCGAACGGAGCGATCCCGGCGTTGTTGACCAAAATATCGACGGGCCCCAGCTCGTTCTCGATCTGATCGAACATTGCCTCCACCTGTTCCTTGACGCCTACGTCCGCCCGGACGACCATCGCTTTGACGCCGAGCGTCTCGGCCTGCTCCTTCACCTTCTCGGCCAGTTCACGCGACCGTTCCGATGTATAATTCACAGCGACATTCGCGCCTTCCTCCGCCAGCCGGATGACGACCGCCTCGCCGATGCCGCGGCTTCCTCCCGTTACCAGCGCGACTTTGTTACTCAATCGTTTCATTTGAACGCTTCCTCTCCGTTGTCTGGATACCCTGCCCGGTGCCGGCGTCAGCCTACAAGCTAGGACCGATCCGGTTAATGCTGAACTCGGTATGTCCGAGAATTTCCGCCTTTGTCAGTTTCCCGTCGCTAATCTCGCGGATTTCCTGCCAGATCCGTTCTCCCGCCTCTTCGAGCGCAAGCGTGCCGCTTAACATATCGCTCACATCGACGTCCATATTGTCGGTCATCCGCTCGTACATTTTTTTGTTGCCGGTAATTTTAATGACCGGGATTACAGCCGACCCGGTCGGCGTTCCGCGGCCGGTCGTAAAGCAGACGATGTGCGCGCCGCCCGCCGCCATACCGGATACGCATTCGATATCGTTGCCGGGGGAATCCATAAAGTACAGGCCGCCCTGCGGAATCGTCTCGGCATACTCGATAACGCCTTCGATCGGCGCGGTGCCGCATTTGGATATGCAGCCAAGCGACTTCTCCTCGATCGTCGACAGCCCACCGGCAATATTGCCCGGACTCGGGTTGCCGCCGCGCATATCGGCGCCCATCCGCTCCACTTCTTTCTCGAAACGGTCGACGATGTGATACAGCTTCTCCGACACGTCCGATGTCCGGCAGCGTCCGGCGAGTACATGCTCGGCGCCGATAATCTCCGTCGTTTCGCCGATGACGACCGTTCCGCCCTCCTGGATCAGGCTGTCAGCAGCCGCACCGAGCGCCGGATTGGAAGCCAGCCCCGACGTCGCGTCGGAGCCGCCGCACTTGACGCCGAGTTTCAGCTCGCTTAGCGGAATCGCCGTCTTCTCCATCTCATCCAGCTGCCCCCGCATACGCCGCGCCAGCTCGGTGCCGTGCTGGATCGCCTTGACAGAGCCCCCTACAGATTGGATGTCGAACACTTCGACAGGTTTACCGGTAACCTTAATCACTTCGGCCAACTCCGCCGGATCGATCACTTCACAGCCGAGGCTGATAATGATGACGCCCCCGACATTCGGATTTTTGCCTGTGCCAGCCAGCACGTCGAACGTCCGCTGCTTATCCGCCCCGATCTGGCTGCAGCCGTGCTGATGCGGAATCGCCACCGTTTCCGGCACAAGCTGGGTAATGCGGCTGCACACTTGGTTGGCGCATATTACAGTCGGGATGATCAACAAATGATTCCGAATACCGGCCTCTCCGTTCGGCCTGCGATATCCGAGAAATGTGTTTCCGCTCATATCGATTCCGCTCCCTTCGCCTTGTCCCCGCGTCCGCGGATGCCTTCGAGATTGTGCACATGCACATGGGCGCCCTTCGGAATCGCTGTCGTCGCCTGTCCGATGACTTCGCCGTATTTGCGTACTTTCGCGCCTGCTTCGATATCCGTAATCGCGATCTTATGACCAAACGGAATCGGCTCTGAAGCGGTAAGCGCTTCCTTTCCGCCCGGCACCATATAATAAAGCGTCTCTCCGGCTGTTATGTCCCTTATAGCGGTCGCCACATGATCCGAAGCGTCCATGACGAGCGCATCGGCTCCAGCCTGAATGTGTCCTGCCATCGTCCCGACATCCTTTCGCATTCAATTAAGTTTATCGATAACCCCAATCTAACAAGGTTTTCACTTGCTGTCAATCGTTTTGTTCCTGTACAATGTGAATAATCCAATCATACCGATTTATCGGTAACTTCATGCTGCGAAGGAAGAGAACCGTTGGTCACCATATATGATATTGCCAAGCAAGCGAATGTGTCCGCCATGACCGTATCCAAAGTCATTAACAATACCGGTAAAATCAGCGAGAAAACCCGGAGCCGCATCAAAAAGATTATGGAAGAAATGAACTACGTGCCCAACTCGATGGCGCGCAGTCTCGTGCTGCAAGAAACGAAGATGCTGTCTCTGCTCATCCCGGACATCACGAATCCTTTCTTTACGACACTGGCCCGCGGCGCAGAGGATGCCGCCATGCGGCTCGGCTACAAGCTGCTGTTCGGCAACAGCGACGAAAGTCTGACGAAGGAAAAAGAATACGTCGACATGATTTTGTCGACGCGGGTGGACGGCGTGCTGTTCTCCGCCGCTTCCGATCTGTCCGGGCCGCATCTGCAGACGCTCCGCCTGCACCGAATCCCGTTCGTCCTGCTCGACCGGGCCGTTCCCGGCCACGAGTGCGACACCGTCACGGGCGACAGCCGGGAAGGCGCGCGCAAGCTCGTCGAGCATCTGATCTCGCTCGGGCACCGCCGCATCGCGCTCGTGAACGGCTCGCTGGCCGTATCGACCGCCAGAGACCGGCTGGCCGGATACAACGACGCTTTGAAGCTTAACGATATTGCCGTCGACGACACGCTGCTGCTGGAGTCGAACTACAAACATTTCGAGGACGGACCGCTGCTGCGCTCAATGCTGGAGCTGCCCGATCCCCCGACCGCCGTGTTCGCGGGCAACAACTTCCTCGCCGTCGGCCTCATCCGCAAGCTGCTCGAGCTGGGTGTCCGGGTACCGGAGCAAATGTCCGTCGTCTGCTTCGACGACCTGGGAGCGTCGGTCATCGATCCGTTTTTTACGGTCGCCTCGCAGCCCGCTTACCAGTTCGGGGCGATGGGCATCCAGCTTCTGGTCGACCGGATCAAGGGCGCGACTACGCCGGAATGGAAAAAAATCGTGCTGCCTTCCGAGCTCATCGTCAGAAGCTCATCCGCCCCGCCGCCTGCCGAATAAGCAAGCAAGAAAAACCGTCCGGTAATGATTGGTTGCCAAGACGGTTCTTTAACGTGCAAACCCTTCTGTTGGTGTGTGGAAGGAAGGGAAAGGTCCCTACGATCCAGCCGCCCGTGGATGAGGTGGTGTTGGGTACACTCACTCCGGCTTCAGATGAGACCCGTAATTAGCTTTCTTCGAACTGACCTGTTCAGATGCGCCGAATACGTAAAAACGTAAGTACGGGCTCTTTCACAATTTAAGAGTCTCTGGCATCCTCTATTTCCGGCCTTTTCGAGAAATTCATGCAAATAGAGGCGGTTTGTACTCCTTATTTCAATCCAACGGGTGGGATTGCGCCCTCTTCGCCGATTTTTAGAGCCTCAAACCGCTCTTATTTCCCCAGCCAAGCGGTTATTGAACAAAATAAAGGCTGCAAACCGCTCTTATCCTCTTTTATCCGGCTCCTTCCCGAATCGGGATAAAACCGCCTCTCTCGATCGCGTGGCCGCCCGCTTCGCTTTGGAGCCATTCCAGCATCCGGGACGCCGGGCTGTCCTGCGGCTCATCTTCGCGCGTAACCGCATACAGGACGGCCGTATACGGGTACGTCCCCGCGCGGATTGTCTCCTTGCTGGCCGCAACGCCGTTCACCGCGACAAACTTGACGCTCTCCCTCTTGTGCATCTCGCTGGCAAAATAATAAAACGAATAGCCTAGCGCATTTTTCGCGTTGGAGTAGGCCGCCACCGTATCGATCAGGCCGCCCATGCCGGTTATTTTGCGTTCTTTCGGCGCTTCCGCCAAATGGCCTCCTTGCATCACCTTGGACTCCATATACGTCTGGCTGCCGGAGTTCGGCTCCCGCTGATAAGCGACGATCGCATCGTCCGCTCCCCCAACCTCGCTCCAATTTGCAGCTTGGCCCGCATAGATGTCGCGGATTTGCTGCGCGGTCAGGCTGTCGACCGGATTGTCCCGGTGGACGAGGAAAATAAACGCATCCTTGCCGATCGGGGTTAGCTTCATCCGGACCCCTCTGGCTTCGGCCAAGCGGCGCTCCTCTTCCGAAGGACCGGCCGCGAGGATCAGGTCCGCTTTCTTGTCAATCAGATTCAGATAGGCGTTATGCGTCGTATGGAAATGAACGAACAGCTCGGTCTGCGGCCGGTTCATGCCGGTCAGCCGGTGGGCCAGTTCCCTTCCCAGCGGAATGGCGGCAGTAGCGCCGTCCACCTTCGGGTAGGTCTGAACGGTAAAGGGATACGTCCGCGGCAGCAGCAAACCAACCGCCAGTACGGCCGCAAGCACAGCCGGGACGGAGAGCAGCCCGAGGATCACCTTCCATAAGCCCGCCCGGTTCCGCCGCAAATAAACAAGCAGGATAGCGCCGCACGCGGCGAATAGACCCGGAGCCGCTGCCGCGGCAAGTCCGATATATTTGACGGAAAAGGCAGGAACATAATGACGGATATGTTCGATCAGAGGCGACGCCCAATAAGCGTACACCCAATAGAGAAACCATTCGGAGCCCTCCATGCCGTCCATCGGCCCTTGGCTGATGCGATAAGCGGCGTACCAGATGACCGGGCCCAGCAAAGTCATCGGTATCGTGCAGCCATATACAAACAGCGGTCTTCTTCGGCTAAAGGCTGCCAGCATCATACCGGCCGTACCGAACAACAGCGCAGCCGCAAATCCGTACATCAGCTTGAGCGACCATAAGCCCGTGTCGTTTAACCGGTCCGTTTCGATCCGGGAAAAGGCACCGTTTTCAATGACGGCGGCCAGAAGTACAGTCAGCACGAAGTAAAAGATTCCGTATAAAATACTCATTCCCGCCGCATCCGCCAGCTTGCCCGCAAAACCTTCCCGCTTCCGGGGAGCCGGCGGCAGCGGCGCTGCGGAACCTTTCTCCTCCGCTGTTGTCATGGACATCGCCCCATTTCTGAGCCTTAAGCGCTCAGGCTCTTCTCTATGAAACTAAACTCTCTTATATTAGCCTCTTTCTTGCCGTTCAGGTCATCCATACAAGCTGCATCCGTTCGAAGACATACACTGTACGCAAAAGGAGGAGATTACATGAAGCGAACCATTCCATCAAAAACGGCAATCAAAAAAGTAGCAATCCAAAAAGCAGCAGTCAAAAAAATAGCAGCCAAGAAAACAGCGGCTAAAAAAGCAACGGCCAAAAAAACGGTCATCGCCCAACGGCTGCCTTCGCTTTCGTTATGGAGCGACATCAACTTTTCGGGGAGACGGCTCCGGTTCCGCGGCAATATCGGAGTGCGCAGTCTGGTCGTTTTCAACTATAATGACGTTTTGTCCAGCTTTGAAGTGGACGGCACGAATCAGAGCACGCTCGTCCTGTTCCAGGACGCCAACTATCAGGGTGCCCGCCGTGTGTTCCGCGGCTCGACCGCGATCGCCAATCTCGGCGACTTCAACGATCTGGCGTCTTCCTTCGTATTGTCCCGCGGCCGGTTAAGCGATGCGCAGATCAACCGGATTCAAAATCGCGGCACGGCGCCCGAAAACTTCGCCGAAGTGTTCTCCAACGGCGTGCTGCGGCGTTCCAAATCCGTGAAGTAACCCCCGCTTCGCGGCCTGCTGCCGTCCCGCCCCGAGCCGGCCCGCCCTATGCGCGGTGTCCGGCTTGGCGGGTTTCGGCCTAGCCGTCCGCCTGCTCCAAATGCTTCGTGCAGTTAAACAGCTCGCACGCCCACGTGCCGTCGCCGGCTTTACGCACCAGCGTGACCGACGTGTTCCCGATAAAAGAAATCGTTTCGCCGAGCGGGACCAGCCTAGGTATCGTCTGGCCGATCAAGCCGCCGTGACTGACGACCAGTATCCGCTTGCCCGGATGAAGCACGGCTATTTCCTCCAACGCCTGCACGCCGCGGTCCGCAACCGCTTCCCGCGGCTCCGCGCCGAGATCAAGCTTTTTCCAGTCCGCCCCCCACTTGCTTACCCGATCCTCTTCGGTCGTCCCTTCGATCTGCCCCAAATTCACTTCGCGCAGCCTGATATCGGTCCGAACCTCGATGCCTCTGCCCTCAATCGCTTTACGAGCCGTCTCCAGAGCGCGGATCAGATCGCTGCTGTACACGGCGTCCCAGGATTCGTCGAGCAAACGGCGAGCCAGCCGCTCCGCCTGCCTTCTTCCCTCTTCGTTCAGAGGAATATCCGTATGCCCTTGCGCCCTCCACTGCAAATTCCAGTCGGTAATCCCGTGCCTAACCAATCCGATTACAGTCATCGTCAGCTCTTCGCCTCCTCTGGTTTCGTTTACGCCTGCTTTGGGTTGTAAAGTATTATTTTAACAAAAATCGTTCATTCCTGTATATCCTTTGTTCGCTGACGTTTCAAAAATGCCTGATACGGGGTAAGCCTTTACTGTTGAGACTGACGTGCAGAGAGGAGACAGATCCATGAATGACTCCAGACCCTTAAACAACGGTTCCTTATACTGGCCTGCAACTTTAAATCATGCTCCGGAATACCCCGCTCTCCGAAAGCGAATATTTACCCGCGTGGCGATTGTCGGCGGTGGGTTGACCGGCGCGATCTGCGCCGCCGTACTGGCCCGGGCCGGCATCCCGGCCGTACTTCTTGAAGGCGGCAAGGCCGCCTCGGCCAGCACGGCGGCCAGCACCGGTCTGATCCAATATTCGAACGACATCATGCTGAGCAAACTTGCGGAGCGAATCGGAGAGGTGGACGCCGCCGCTTTTTATCACGAATGCCGGCTTGCCGTCCGTGCTTTGCATGAGCTGGCCTCGGAGTCGGAGCTTGATACCGGCTTCCAGTTGCGCAGCAGTGTCTACTGCGCTTCATCGGACGAGGACGCAAGCCGGCTGAAGCGGGAGTACGATCTGCTGAGCAAGCACGAATTTCCGGTCGACTGGGGACTTCCTTGCCGGGTGGGAGGAGCTTTTCCGGAGTTATATCCGACGGCGCTCATTACATACGGCGACGCCGAGCTGAACCCGGTGCGGTTCACGCACGGCATGCTGGCGGCAGCTTCGCGTTGCGGCGCTCTGCTGTTCGAGAATACGAAGGTGTTAGACGTAAGACGCCGCAGCGGAGCGTTCGTTCTGCATGGCGAGCATGGAGAAATTGTCGCCAACCATCTCGTTCGCGCTACCGGCTACATACCCGGAATCGGCTCCGTCTCCAGCTCCGGTTCGCCCGACGTGAAGCCGGTCCTGAAGCAAACCTATGCGCTGACGACCGCACCGGACAGCCTGCCTTCGAGTTGGCCGGACAGCTATATGATGTGGGAGACGGCGAGACCTTACTTTTATTTCCGGACGACGCCGGACGGCCGGATCATCGCAGGCGGCATGGACACGGACTGCCCCGCGCCAGGCAGAAACCCTGCAAGCCTCGATTCAGGTACGAACCTGCTGCTGTCCAAGCTGTCGCAGTTGTTTCCGGATACGGCGTGGGGGGCGGAGCACGCCTGGTGCGGAACGTTCGGGGAATCGGAGGACGATCTCCCCTTCCTGGGGGAAGACTCCGAGCAGCCCGGACTGTTCCATGCACTCGGCTGCGGCGGAAACGGAACCGTATACGGCATGATCGCCGCCGACATGCTGAAGGATCACATTCGCGGCCAAACCCATCCGCTTACCCGGCTGCTGAACCCGAGACGAGCCAGAATGGCTGTGTAACAACGATTGTCGCCAAAGTCCCGGAATAAGACGAGTCCCGTATCCGGTACGCCGGATACGGGACTCGTCTTATTCATCGCATCATAGCCGGGCGAACAGCATCGCCGCCGCCGACAAGAGCAGCAGGGCGCCCGCCAGCAGCAGCAGCCTTCTGCCTCCGATCTTATCCGTCAGCCTACGCCACAGCTTCTGCCGGATGTCGGTTCCCCAGCCCTCGTATTTGCCCGAGAACGAATGAGTGAGGTTGTACAGCTCGCGGACCGAATCGTTCATCGCTTTGACGGCGATCGGATGGATCTTGCTCAGGATGAGCGTATGCGGATATGTCGCCTTGTTCGCGTCCATGTCCGAATTCACGACTGTGTAGCCGAGCTGCTTCGCCTCGTCCGCCGCTTTGCGCAGATCGTCACCGCTTGCGAAGCGGAGCCAGTGATACACTTCCCGGGGGATGCCGAACCGATCCCCCTTCTCCGCCAGCGATTGGAGCAGCACATTATTTTTCGAATACAGTTTCTCGACCTGATTCGGTTTCAAGTATTCGTAGAACGACCAGTCCGCGTCTTCGCGCTCGGAAGCGATCCACCGGTACTTCGGATATTCCGCCATCACCTTCTCCGCCAATTGGCGGTGGGGCGTACCTCCCGGCTTCGCATAATAATAAAACTCCAGCCGGGATTCGGTATTGATGCGGCCGATATACACAGCTTGCAGGGAGTCGGAAAATATATGTTCCAGACGTCTCTCCAGAATGCCCAGCTTTCCTTGCGCAGTATCCCGCTCTTCCTTGTCCGTCGCGATCGCATACAGATTAATGACGATCGAGAGCAGACGGGAAAATCCGGGAAGCGGCGTTTGTCCGGAATGAGACGCATCGATGAGCACGTTCATCTGTTCCTTCTGATCGGTAGTGCGATGAAAGTAGTCCCACTGTTTCGACTTGATTGCCATGGATTCATCCCCTGTTGCGGCCAAATTCATTCAATATTCAGGGTTGCGTAAACCATTCTACGTCAACGTCTCCTATCTGTAAACCGCAAATCGAATAGTTGCGGCTTAAATTTATTAAACCGGAATTGCGCCGGATTAACCGGATTGGAGAAATATATCCCGCCGCAACAGGAAAAAACCGGGGAGCCGTTTTCGTCGGCTACACCGGTTTTTCAATAAACCACTATTTATTCGACTACGATCGCATCGCGCTGGGCGATCAGACAAAGCTCCGCCGCCTTGAACGCGTGCGCCTGGGTCATCGCGATCTCGGTCCGGTTCAGGCAGTCCAGGACCAGCTCGCCGAAGAACGGATAGCCGATCTGGCCGCTGACCGCGAAATGCTTCTCGCCTTCGCCGTTTACGAGGTACACGTGATTGCCTTCCTTCGTTCGTGCGATGTCGATATATTTGCGCAGTTCGATGTATCCTTCGGTTCCCATAATAATCGTCCGCCCGTCTCCCCAAGTGCCGAGACCGTCCGGCGTCAGCCAGTCGACGCGGAAATAGTTCGTCGCTCCGTTATCTCCGACAAGCGTCGCGTCCCCGAAATCTTCCAGCTCGGGATACTGCTTGCAATTGTAGTTCGCCACTTTGCTATGTACGACCTTGGCGTCCTGGCAGCCGGAGAAAAACAAAAACTGCTCGATCTGATGGCTGCCGATATCGCACAAGATGCCGCCGTACTTTTCTTTCTGGAAAAACCAGTCGGGCCGGGACGGAGCGTTCAGCCGGTGCGGACCGGTGCCGATTACTTGCACGACGCGCCCGATCGCGCCTTCCTTAATAAGCTGTCCGGCATAGATCGCGCTCTCGACATGCAGCCGCTCGCTGTAATAAACCATATATTTAAGCCCGGTGCGGCTCGTCATCTCTTTGGCTGCGGCTAGCTGCTCCAGCGTGGTGAACGGCGTTTTGTCGGTGAAATAATCTTTGCCGTGCTCCATCGTGCGAAGTCCAAGCGCACACCGCTCGGAAGGTACCGCAGCGGCCGCAATCAGCTTGACCTCCGGATCTTCCAGCACTTGACGCTCCGATTCCGCAACGTTCACCTTGGGAAATCTGGCGCAAAACGCCTGAACCTTGGCCGGGTCCGGATCGTAGACCCACTTCAGTGTAGCGCCCGCCTCAGTCAAGCCGTTGCACATGCCGTATATATGCCCATGATCGAGCGCCACGGCGGCAAAGACGAATTGCCCGGGTTCGACTACCGGTTTCGGTTTTCCTTGCGGGGCGTAGTTCATGCCGTCGCTTTTCTGCATGCCTAAAGCTCCTCCTCCACGCTTTCTGTGCGAAAGCTCCACATTTTCCAATTATCCTCTTCATGCTACCACGGTTGGGACGAATTGTCTTTATCGTGAGTATACAATCCGTCCTCTGAATTAACTCTCATTGGTCTGAATCGGATGTTTGCGGGGGGAGGAGCCCAGGTGCAGAGACACGGCCGATGCTGCAGACCGGATAACGGGCAGCCTCTCCTGACGGGTCGGCGATACGTCCGCTTGATCGCAGATGGCTACTGGTGTTTAACTTGGCGATTTCCTGATTGACTTGTTCCGCAGCTTCGCGGAGCGCCGTATTTAAATCTTTGCTCCCCAGAATGACGCTGTCCAGCTTGCCGCCCAGAACCCCGTTCGCCATCTGGGTATGTTTGCTGTAGGGCACCGCAGCTGCATATTTCCGAGGAATTAATCCTTTTACATTGCGGCCTTTCAAATCTTCCGTTCCCGTTCCGAACACCTCGAGCACTTTCTGCTGATTTTTCAATACAGGGATTACGCCGATCCGGGCAAGAGACAGTTGAACCTCCTCGCTTGTCATCGCGGTCATGGCCTTGAAAGCTTCCTCTTTATGTTTGCTCGTCGCAGAAAGAGCCATAAAAACCATGTGCGGCATCGAACCGGTATCCGGCGCTTGCGGAAATTGGGGATACTGGACGGCATCCCAGTTCATCTCGATTCCGGCGCTTTTCTTCGGATAATTGGAAGTATAAGTCAGAATGGAGGCTACCGACTGTTCTTTCGTAAACTTCGTATAGGCGCCCGCTCCCGAAGACGCTTTCAAATCATCGGCGTTTGTGGCGATTCCGGGAATTTGGTAAAACCTCAATATATTTTCAAGATACGTTTTCCATCCGCCCGTATCCAAAGCCGCCTTGTTCGTTTTAGCATCGATCAAGGGAAGCGACAGCATGCCGGGGGCCGCGCTTCCCTGATCGCCATGTTACAGCTCAAACGCCGGATCTATTCCCTGCTTGAACTGATTATGTCTTTCCCTGACGTCAATTTTGCCACTGTCGAAGAAATCGGCAAGTTCGAACGGTTTCGTCCTGTTATATCCCATATCGAACGCCATCTTGCCGGGAATATTAAAGTATCCCGTCTGGCCGAGCTGATGTATATATCGAACTCTCATTTTTACAAAGAATTTCAGGAAGCTTTCGGTTTGCCTCCGATGCAGTACATCTCGCAGCAAAGACTGAGGAAAGCGCAATATTTACTCGCTACGACGGATTTGACCATCAAGGAGATCGGCAACCGGGTCGGCTACGACAATCCCTATTCGTTTAACCGGTTTTTCAAATCGATGCACGGTTCCAGCCCGGGCCAGTACAAAAAAACGGCGGCAAACAGCATGCATTCCATCCCCTTTTAGCAAATACATGTTCAGAGCTTATCTTATCGGCTGAAACGACGCTGCCGACGCTTAACTTCCCTTTTTCAAGCCGCATCTTTAGCTCTGCTTGGTACTCGTGCTCCGGTAGTCTGCGACGTGTTTCCGGTTTCGCGGGCTTGGTTAGCGGGCCACCGGCCGGTGCAGCCTATCCCCCTCAGCGATCGTCGTGTCGCCCCGCCGGTTATGGTACAATAAACTTGTTTTGTTACAACGAGTTCAGCACACAACGGGAGGCGCAGCACATTATGGAACAAGTTATTATCGTCGGCGCGGGGCCTTGCGGCTTATCGGCAGCACTGGAGCTGCAGCGGGCCGGCTTCGATCCGCTCCTTATCGAGAAGCAATCGGTCGTTCATTCGATCTATTTATATCCGACCTATATGCATTTTTTCAGTACGCCGGAGCTGCTGGAGATCGGCGGCATCCCGTTCTCGACACCGAACGAGAAGCCTACGAGGGCGGAAGCGCTGAACTATTACCGCAACGTGGCGCTTCGCGAGAATATCCGAATCCGCTCCTACGAGCAGGTGACCGGGATCGTCCGGACAGACGACGGGTTCCGCGTAACCAGCCTGGACAAAGCGGGACGCGCCGGCAGCTACGAAGCGAAACATGTCATTTTGGCGACCGGATATTTCGATCATCCCAATATGATCGGCATTCCCGGCGAGCAGTTGCCCAAGGTCAGCCACTTTTTCCGGGAGGCCCACCCTTACACGGGTATGAAGGTGGCGATTATTGGAGGCAACAATTCGGCCGTCGATGCGGCGATGGAGCTGATCCGGGTCGGTGCGGAAGTGACGGTCGTCTACCGCAGAGACTCGATCTCGCCAAGCGTGAAGCCTTGGGTCCGCCCGCTGTTCGACAGCATGGTGACCAAGGGACGCATCCGCATGTTATTCCGGTCGCGGGTAGTCGCTATTGAAGAAACGCATATTGTCGTGGAAGGCGGCGACGACACGACCGAGCTGGAGAACGACTTCGTGCTCGCTCTGACCGGCTTTCGGCCGGACCGCGAGTTTCTGCAATCGGCCGGCATCCGCATGGAGGGCGATCCGGAGAAGCCGTTGTTCGATCCGGAGACGATGGAGACGAACGTACCCGGCCTTTACCTTGCAGGCGTCATTGCGGCAGGCGCCGATGCGAACGAGATTTTCATCGAGACCGGACGCCACCACGGGGTGGCCATTACCCGGCATATTTTGCAGCAGCGTTCGGAATAGAAATGAAGGGGGCCGTTATTGATTGAAAAGGATTGATGTAGCTTCAACGATACTTCTGGACAAGACCCGCCAAAAAATCGTCATGGTCCGAAGTCAGAAGGACGGCAAGTATAACTGGACGACGCCGGGCGGAGCCGTCGAACCGGGCGAGACGCTCGAACAGGCGGCCATCCGCGAGACGAAGGAAGAATGCGGATACGACGTGCGGATCGGCAGCCTGCACTCGGTCAGGGAGATGTTTTTTGAGACAAGCGGCCATCATGTCGTTATCTTTACCTTTTATGCGACCATCACCGGCGGCGAACTGGAGATTATGGACCCTGACGGCGATATTGTGGAAGTGTGCTGGATGGAGCTCCCCGCGGCCAACGAGCTGATGACGTATTTGCCGGAAAAGCTGAGCGGCATGGATGACGCTCCTTCCGGTTCGGCCCCTTACTATTTTCAAGGCACCTTGTAGTTCGAAAAACGCCTGAACGGTAACGTAAATGCAGTCATTCCGCGAGGTAGGCCTTTCCGAAGAGGAGGTTTTCTTGCGGGCATGATGCGCTCCGCTTCGCTGAAAGCGAAATCCGCTGGTATTGGACTGGCACTGGCGATAGGCTAATAACGAAATAAGCGTCTTGGCGAGGCTGTCGATTCATAGTGGACAACCAAGTGGAAAGGGAAAAGATGACCTTCTGGCGAGTTTTGTCTGGAATCTCCTACCTTACAATCGTTATGAAATCAAGGGATTCCGGACAACCTGTTTGAGCAGAAGAAGGTATCTTTTCACTTGGAACGGCCTGCTAACACTTCTACACATTGAATCGACAGCCTCATCTGTACCCCTTATTTCTTCCATCTGACGGGGGCCACACCCTTTTCGCAGATTTTAACATCCCCAAACCGCTCTTATTTCCCCGGTCGAGCGAGTTTCGGACCTAATAAAAGCAACAAACCGCTCCTATTTGGTTCCTCCCTGCTTAAATCGTCGAATGTCACAGCGTAAACAGCAGGCATTGGTGATCATGAAAATGTCCTCCCCCTTTCGCACTTTAGATGCAGAGACAAAGTGAAATATTGTTTAGTAAGCGCCGGCAACTCGCCTCTCAAGAGTTCCCGGTGCTTTCTCATTCTTCCGATCGCTGCTTGGGTTAACTGCGATCACATCCCCCATAAACAAAACAGGATTATAATACGTCGTTACCTCAAGGGTTGTTATGTCATTTCGTTTACAACGCAACAATGTTATCTTACACTCATTTCCTCAGGAGGTGTCGATCTGGAGCAAGAGCTAATCTCCAAAAAGGAACTGCTCGAATTAACTTCGATCTCGTACGGGCAGCTGTACCGGTGGAAGCGCAAAAACTTAATTCCCGAAGAATGGTTCGTCCGCAAATCCACCTATACCGGTCAAAAGACGTTTTTTCCAAAAGCGGACATTTTGGCCCGGATCGGCAAAATTAAAAATATGAAGGGAACGGCTTCGCCTGAAAGGGATTTTTCATATCGGCGGTCTTGTAAATGCCGGGGCTATCGAGCTGCTGCTCCACAGCTGCTGCAGGGTGAAGGAGATCGGCGGAGAGCAGATCGTCGTTCGGCGGGCCGAAGGCCTCTGGTGAAACAACTGATCGGGTCGATGTTTCTGCCCGCCGACTTTTATGAAGGTACTTTGACGGTAGAGTCAATCGAGGGGGATTCGATCTATGTGGAGCAAATTTGCAGGAGTTGTCCAATGCGCCGGAGTGTTACGAATCGACGGATACGCCAAAGTCGGAAGTCAATTTACCTGTGAACGGATCGGATTAAACGGTTTTATGTCGCTTAAAGGAAATTACAGCGCCGAATCGTTCGAATCCCGGGGAAGCTTCCGCATACAAGGTTTACTCAACGCCGGGACCATCGATATCGAACTGCATTCTGAATGCCGGGCTCGGGAAATCGGCGGGGATCGCATCTGCGTCCGTAAAAGCAGGAAAGCCAACCCGATCGCGAAGCTGGTCAAAGCGCTGACTTTTAATAAAGAACAATTAACCGTCGAGACAATTGAGGGTGACGATATCCAATTGGAGTATACGAAGGCCGACATAGTCCGTGGAAATCACATATCGATCGGTCCCGGCTGCGAGATCGGGCTGGTCGAATATTCGGGCAAGTTTGCCCAGCATCAGGACGCCAAGGTGAAAGACCGCCGAAAGATCTAGATGTTGCGAAGCAACTGATTTATTTCCCAAGAAATAATAGGACCTTAGACTCATCGCAATCCATCAAACTTAGCTAGTTACCCCTGAAAGAAAGCTAACCTTTCCAGCTTTGTTGAAAGTCGCAAACTTAAACGGCTCAGGAACAAAATAACAGTTTCTGGCACCCTCTATTTTCGGCCATATCGAAAAATCGATGAAAATAAAGGCGGTTTTTGCACCCCTTATTTCAATCAATTGGTGGGTTCTGCGCCCTTACCGCGGAATATAAGAGCTCCAAAGCGCTTTTATTTCTCCATTCAAGGGTGTTTCGGACAAAATAAAAGCTGCAAATCGCTCTTATTCGCTAGTTCCCTCCTCTTGCCCAAAGCAGGGATGCGAGCCGAGCTGCCACGAGGACGAACGGCCCTATATAAGCGGTGTCTATTCTACGTTCGCAATGTCCCGGTTCTCTCTAACGCCTCAGTCGGCTTGAACATTTGAACCATTAGGAATAACTTCGAAACGAATCCTTTCCACTTCTAAGGCCCCTACATAAGTCGCAGCTTTTCAACTTTTCATCGTTTACCGTGTCCTGGTTAGCCTGTCGCCACAGCGGGTTTGAATATCCTCTCCATTGTACACAAAAAGAGCACGAGACCCCTCGCGCGAAGTCCCGTGCCCCTTTACTGCGCTTCATTTGTTCCGGCGTCGCCGTTACCCGGCTGCTTCGCCCGGTACGGATACTCGTCGATTTGCCTGCATATTTCGTGCTGCCAATCCGTATCTCGGGTCATCGAGGCCATGAGCGAAGCATTTTCCAAATAAGCCATTTCCCAACATATCTTGGCATTCACTTGCATGCATTGTTCAAGCTCCGTTTGTTCCGACGGAGTTAATTTCCTTTTCACCGAAAACGTCCACAATTCCGCCAATCGCAAATGTACCGGATGCAAGGTCATTCCCATCTTCGTCCCTCCATAGTTGCCATTGTACCCAAGAATGAGACGATTCAAAGCCGGGAGGTGAAAAAATGCATGTTGGACGATGCAAGGACGGAGCATACGACGGAGCACAGAGCACAGGACGCACGCAACAGCGTCAATCGGCCAAGATCTGGCCGGCCGTAGCGATCCGGGACCCGTGCCGCTGTGGCAGCCCGGTCCGAAGACAAATTCACTGGCACTTCCATTCGCCTACTGCCATGTGCTTGACCACCACTATGTGACGCCAAAGCACCGTGCGCTGGGAGCTGCGCACGGTGCGGAAAAGCGATCTATCCTGACTGACTCTAGCCCTGCTGTTCGGTTGGGACCGCACCCCCGCGCTGCTGCACGACATGGGTCAGCTCATGACCCAGCAGCTCTTGGCCTTGGCGGCTGTCCGGGTTGTACTGGCCTTGACGGAAAAAGATATCGCTTCCGGTCGTAAACGCCGTCGCCCCGATCGATTCGGCCATCCGGTCCGCGCTCGCATCGGTATGGATGTTCACATCCGAGAAGCCGGAACCGAAGGCAGACTCCATCTTCGCTTGAACCTGCATATCCATCGGACTGCCGCCGCCCCGCTTCTGCTCGATCTCTTGCTCCAAGGACGCGTCGGCATCGAAGCCTCCGCCCGAGCTTGCTCGCTGAATCGCTTCCGCCGAGCGCTTCATCTGAAGCTCCTCTTCTTCCAGCTCCGGACCTTCGAATTCACGCTGAATTCCTTCCGCCGAACGTTTCATCTGGAGCTCCTCTTCCTCCAGCTCCGGGCCTTCGAATTCACGCTGAATTCCTTCCGCTGAGCGCTTCATCTGGAGCTCCTCTTCCTCCAGCTCCGGGCCTTCGGATTCGCGCTGGATGCCTTCCGCCGAGCGCTTCATCTGAAGCTCCTCTTCCTCCAGCTCCGGACCTTCGAATTCACGCTGAATTCCTTCCGCCGAACGTTTCATCTGGAGCTCCTCTTCCTCCAGCTCCGGACCTTCGGATTCGCGCTGAACGGACGCCGTATCGGCAGACGCTGAGGAGATCCGGTCCGCCACCAGCTTGCCGACCTGATCCGCTTCCTGCTCATAAGCATCGCCGGCAGGTCCCACGGTCAGCTTGGCCTGAACTCCCGCCGGCAGCGGGGCAGCGCTGGGACCGGCACCGGTCAGCATGCTGCCGATCGCCTTGTTGCCGATCGTTCGCTGCAGCTGCATCATCGGATGATCGGCGGCCGCCCCCGCCGGTTTATGGCTTTGTTTCGATTGTCTCGCCAGATCGCCGTCCGGACGTTTATGTACGCCGCTATGCATGGACATCTGTACGACCTCCTATTTAGATGGATCGGATTCATGTTACGGATTCGTTCCGATGATGATAAGCTGATTATCGAATAATTCAACTATACCACAATTCCAGCCGCCCCGATGGGACAAATTGTATATCGGTCCTATTTTTTCTCCAATGTCATAATCGCAATATCGTCGAATTGTTTCGCTCCGTCTGCAAACCGGTCAACGTCACCAAGCATGGCCTCAAGCACCCCGGGACCGTCCGCCCCGCGAAGCAGCTCCAGCAGCGTTTGCAGTTTGTGCGAGCCGTACTGCCGGCCCGAGCGGTCCTCCGCTTCCGTAATGCCGTCGGTGTACAGCACGATCCGGTCTCCGCTTTCGATCATCGTCTCGTGATCGGAATACACGGTGTCGTCCATAACACCCAAGGGCAAATGTTTTCGTGCCGCCAGCGGAGCGAGACCGCCGTCGCGCCGGAGCACATACGGGGTGCAGTGGCCCCCTTCGCTGTAAGTCAGCGTCCCGCTTTCGACGTTCAGTACACCGCAAAAAATGGTCGCAAACATCGTTGAATCGTCTTTGTACAGCTCCCGGTTCACTTCCGTCAGCAGCTCCCCCGGAGACATCCCCTCTGACATCCGACCTTTGATAAGCGTCATAATCATAGCCATAAACAACGCCGCCGGAATCCCTTTATCCGAGACGTCGCCCAACGCGAAAAACAGTTCCCGCTCCCCCAGCCGGAAATAATCGTAAAAATCGCCGCCGACCTCACGCGCGGGACGGAGCAGCGCATGGACTTCGGCAGCAAACCGGTCAGCCGGCCGATGATCGTCCATCCCTACCTGATCTCCGGCAAGCGCCGCCGATACGTCAGGCTCCTGCCAGAGCGCCGACGCCGCTTTTTTCCACGACAGCTCCTTCGGAAGAAAGCTCATCTGGATCCGCTGGGCGATCCGCAGCTCGCTCTCCATCCGCTCTTTGGCCGCAACCGTCTCCTTCAGCGCCGCCATCGATTTTTCAAGGGCGTCGTATAACATCGCGTTCTCCAAAGAGACCGCCGTCGGCGATGCGATCGATTCGAGCAGCTTGACGTCGCGTTCGGTGAACGCCTTGCCGTTCCGCTTGTTCAGAACCTGCAGAACGCCGATCACCGCGCCTTTGCTGAAAATCGGGACACAGAGCAGATTGCGCGTCGCATAGTCGACCCGGTTCGCCACCTTGGACGACCAGCGCGGATCTTGCGAAGCGTCGTCGATTTTTACCGGCTGTCCGTTCTCCGCTACCCAGCCCGCTACGCCCTCCCCCATCTTGAGGCGGATTTCGCGAACTTCCTCGCCCTTCGAACCGGTGGCCAGCTCGAAGTACAGCTCCCCCTTCTCGCGATCTACGAGAATGACCGAGGACGCTTCCGCATGGAGGACACGGGCGCTCGTCTCCATAATTTTGCGGAGCAGATCCTGCTTGCGGATCGTCGAATTCATTTCCAGACTCACTTCGAACAGCTGCATGGTCCGCCTGAGCTCCGCATCCGAAGCCCGGCGTCTCCGTTCCCCCCATATCCATCCCGCAAACGCCAGGACGGCCGGCAGCAAGAAAGGGAGCGTCTCCATGGCGTCATCTCCCCCGTCTATCCTGTAAGTAACGTCAGCCGCTTCTACGCAGCCTGACCGCGCCCGCCGCATGTATCGAACGGGAAGCAAGCGCTACTCGCGTGTTGCCTGGAGCGCTTCGTCCTCGGTAGCGCATAGCTTGAAGATGCTGCTGAACCCGGACATGTCGAACACTTCTCTAACTTGCTCGCTCAGATGGGCCAGGGCGAGACGGCCCTGGATCGCCTTCACTTTTTTGGCGGCAAGCAGCAGGCTGCGAAGCCCGGCGCTGCTGACATACTCCAGACCGCCCAGATTAAAGACAAAACGACTGGCCCCCGCTTCCACCGATTGCAGAAAACTTGCCTCCAGATGGCCCGATGTGTTCGCATCCAGTCTTCCGCTTATGGCAAACACCGTAATCCCGTCGTCTGTTCGCTCAGCAATGTTCATCCGTCTCTTCCTCCTCCTCGTGCTGACGCAGACGCATCGTCAAGCGCAGCTCATTGCGTCCCTCTACACGGGCATAAGTCTTGCTCTCGGTTAACGATTTGGCGAAATGAATGCCCAGCCCGCCGATCTTCCGCTCCTCCAGACCGGCTTCCACATCCGGCTCCGGCCGGTTCAGCGGATTAAAGGCGATGCCGTCGTCCGAGATCAAAATATCCAGAACATCACCGTTCAAGGCAAGTCCGATCTCGATCCGCCGGCTGCCTTCCTGCCCTTCTCCGTACCCGTATGAGATGATGTTCGTGACCAGTTCGTCGCAGATCAGGTTCACCCGGTACAACGCGCGATTATCCATGCCGAGCGCTTCGGCCGTTTCATTCAGAAAGAGGCGTAGCCGCTCCAGCTCCGGCAGTTCGTTTCGCAAGCTTATGCTTGTGGTTTTCATCCCCCTGCCCCTTCCACGCCATATAGTTTACCGCACGATCATGCCATCTTCATCAGCATATTCTCGAGCAGCCGGACGCGCGCGCTTGTGGCGTGCAGCAGTCCGATGCCGATCTCGGGATACAGCCGGATCAGTCTGGATAATTGAGCGCCATGCATCGCCAGCAGCAGGGCGTCGTCGAAGATCACCTGCGCCGTAACCGAAGAGGCCGCCCCGTCCAGCGCCGACGTCTCCCCTAACGACTGCTTGGAGCTGATGACGCCGATCGTTCCGCCGCTAACCCCCTCCAAGCCGTTGCTCAGCTCTACGGTTCCTTCGATGACGATATACAAGCTCGGCGACGGCTCTCCCCGGCGAAGCAGAATCGCTCCCTCCGGATGCACCTCTTCCTGCGAGATGCCGGCCAGATGCCCAAGCTCGTCGACCGACAGATCGGAAAACAACGAGACTTGCTTCAAAAAAATCACTTTGTCGAGCATCGACAGCATTTTCCGCTCTTCCTTCACGGCGGACCGCTCCCCTTCCTCTACCGCATGCGCCGCAATCCGGCTCAGCCATTCGTCCGGCCATGTCCGGGCGTCTTCGATCAGCGCTCTCGGATGACCGGAGCCACTGTCGTCCGCATGTTCCATCCGTTTCAAAAAATCGAGAAGTGCACCCGACAACCGCCGGTCGCCGATGCCTTCCGCCAACACTTCCATGCCGTTCTCGCGCACTTCCTCGTTATCGTCCCGGATCGTATCCTGCAGCGACAGGACGACGCGTTCGTCCGACAGCTGGGCGAGCACCGCCCACACCCCTTCCAGAAGCGAAAGATGAATCTCGATGACCCGCTGGGCCGCAAGCTCGGACAGCTCCGGCTTGCCCAGTCTGTCGAGCGCTTCGGGCAAAGCTCCTTCGCGGCTCGATGTCGTAATCCGCTGAATGCACAAATCGATCAGATCTTGACGGATCGTCTTTTCATCCAGAATGTACGCCAGCGCGGTTACGGACAAGTTCCAGATGAACGGGTTGCCGCCTGCGGCATGCTCCAGCAACACCGGTACGGCAGGCTGGTTGATATCGATAAACGCATCCAGAATCGCTTTGCGAATTTCTTTATCAGCAAGCGGGATCATCGCCAGCAAAGCCGGGGCCGCTTCCGTATATCCCAGCTTGCCGAGTCCGTGGATGGCGGCAGCCCGGACTGCGGGCTTCGGGTCCTCCAGAAGCGTCATCAGCCATGGCGCGTACGAGGTCAGCTTCAAATCAGCCACCGTGCGGCAGCCATAAATCGCCCATTCTCCGCCCTTGTCAAGCATCGAGACGAGCGTCTCCTCGCAGGCGGGATAGCTTTCTTCACTTTCGAGCGCATACAGCGCCTTGATCCCTTCGTGCACGACCCGGGGCTGGGCGTCCAGCAGCTTGGCTCTCAGGAAGAAGTGGGCCTGGCTTTTCATATGCTTCGCCCGCCCTAGCAGCTTGACGCATTCCGCTCTCACTTCCTCATCGGGATCTTCGAGAAAGGCGGCGACCTGCACGAGTTCCTGCAGCGATGCCGTCTGTAAATTCATTGCCCGCAAGGCGGCGAACCGGATACGTGCGCTGCCGTCGCCGGTCAGGCCGATCAGATGCGGGAAGAAGGTGGAATCCTTCACCTTGCCGATCAGTTCCAGAGCCAGCTCGCGGACGTAATCGTTCGGGTGCTTCAGGTAGCCGAGAATGGCCGATAACGATTTGGAGCTGTTCATCGCCCCCAGAAACGAGACGGCGTTTTCGGACAAGTCCGCAAATAACGACTGTACGCTGCCGACCAGCTCGCGAATGTACAGATGCCGGCCGTACCAGGCTACGACGATGAGGACCAGGCTGAGCGCGATACCGATCCACGCCAGCGGCGCGAGCCCGAGCCAGCTCATCGAATGAGTCATCGACAGAAACGACCCGATCAAAATCCCGCCCGAAGCAGCAAGCCCTTGCGCGTAATAACGAAACCCGTCCCGCTCCGAGATCGGCATCATCTTAAAGAAAAGCTGGTAGCACGGCTCGGCGATATAATAAAGCAAAATATACAACACCGCATATGAAAACGATATGACGCCGAGCCCGTAGGGTCCGTTCATCGACACCGAGACGAGGCCGAAGCCTCCGGCGAACAGCAAGGAGATGCCGAGCAGCACATTGCTGGCGCCGAGCTTGTTCATCAGCTTGCCCGAGACGGTCTGCAGGCCCAGACATAAAGTGAACTGCAAGGCGGTGATGAGCCCGTAAAATGCGGTCAAGTCCCCTTCGTTTGTAAAATGCGCTTCCGCAACGTTGAAGTATTGATACTCCATCATAAAGTACAGCGTAGGCATCAGCGTCATTAATCCGATCGCCGTGAGCAGAAACGGGCTGGCGACGATTTGTTTCATATAATACCGGTTCGTCCTCTCGTCCTGCCGGACCGTTTCGGGAGCCTCCTGCTTACGCGCCGCTTCCTTGATCATCAGCGGCGTTAAATAGCGGGCGAGCGACTTCCGGAAAAACCCGTACCCGATCAGCAGCATCACCGGCGCAAGCGCATATACCGCCACCGTGCCGAACCATTTGCCGATCAGATAAGCGCCGATCCCCGCCGTAATGCCTCCCGTCGTCGTCGAAGCGACGAACACCGGCATCAGCCGCTTCGCCTGCTGGGTCGGGCACAGATCGAATGCCGTGCTCCACAGCAGCAGCGTCAGCTGGCGGACGACGAAGTTCGAGGAGACGAACAGAATCGGATAATAATAGCGGAAGTCGAAGCCGCCGGCCATAAAAGCCAGCAGCACGGCGCCGTTTCCGATCAGGATGAACAGCATGATCAGGTACAGGATCCGCATAAACCGGTCCTTGGCGGTCCGTCCGGCGAGCTTCGCAAGCAGCCAGCCTTCGACCGGCATGATGACCGCTTCCGCGATGTAGACGTAAGGCAGAAACTGTACGCCGAACCGTTGATTGAACAAAGCCATGAATGCCGTATAATTCAGCGACTCCGCTACTCCCCCGAAATAAAAAACCGGAAGCATCGTGAACAGCTTCCGGGCATCCTCTCCACGCAGCCCGAACCACCGATTTAAGGCAGCTTGCATGCAATCAAGTCCTATCCGTTGGTCTATGAATCCGTTGCTTCATTCAAAGATTCAGTTTTTTATAAAATGCGATCCGGTCTTCGCCGTCGTAATAATAATTCGGATACCGGCCGATCAGGCCGAAGCCGCGCTTCTGGAACATCCGCTGAATCGGGGTATACTCCGGCAGGTCGCACGTATAAGTCAAAATGTAACGGCCGTTGATGGAGCGGATGTACCGCTCCAGAGCATCAAACAGCATCCCTGCAATGCCGAACCGTCTGTAATTCCGGTGGACGACCAGATAGTCCCATAAGTAGCCGTCCGTCCGGTGCTCGTTTTCCTTGCAGCTTGTAACGCCTACAATATCGCCATCTTCATTTTCCACATACCAGTACTTATGGTGCATCTGCTTCAGGCTCTCGAACGGCCCGCTGCGAAAATGCTCGATCTCTCCCGGCGTGTGCCGCTGATCGTCAAACGACCATTCCGACAAAAAAAACTGGCTGATCCGCGCGGCGTCGCGCTCATTCTCCATTAGCATAATGCGAAACTCGTGTTCATTGCTCCTTGCCGCTTGCTGCCCCCCGCTCACACCTGTTCCTCCCTTTCTCCCTTGTCAGGAAACCGACAATGTTCCGTTCCAGTCTTCGGTCGTGCCTTTCTGAAAATATTCATCGCAGATGTAGAAGTACAATTGAGCTGCTTTATCCTGCCTGTTTTGCTTGATGACCATTAAAAACGCTTCCCGCGCATCGTAAAACCGGCCTACCTGGTAATACGTGACCGCTTCCTCGAACCGCGCCCTCGTCTTGTCTTTAAGCGTCCGGCTCGTATCCGGATCACCCTGATATACATCGTATAGATGCAGCGGCTCCTTCATGCCGCCCACTTGAATCAGGCCGAGATTCCGGTACTGGAAACCGGAGGCTCCGTCCAGCGACTGCACGATGCTGTCCGTGATCAGAATCGAAGCGCCCAGCGGCTCCGTCAAACGTTCCAGAATCGTGGATACGTTCACGTTGTCCGAGATGACGTTGCTTTCCAGTCTCTGCTCCTCGCCGATAATGCCGAGACGCAGCGGCCCTTTGTGCAGGCCGACTCCGATATCGACCGGACGGTAGCCCGAGTTGGCGCGGTGCGTATTGTAAAGCTCGACTTCCCGCCGCATCTCGATGGCCGCCTTCAGTGCATCGTCCGCCTGGCCGGGAAACAGCGCCATAAAGCCGGCTCCGGAATATTTGTTGATCATCCCGCTGTTATTGCGCACGTACGGCCCGAACCGCTTCAAAAACGAATTGACGAAATTGAAGTTTTGTTCCGGCGTCATCCGTTTGGACAGCATGTAAAAGCTGCGGATATTGAATATCATCGTACTCATGTTTTGTTCGACTTGATCGCCCAGTTCGACGTCCAGAATCGTATCCTTGTTCAAAAACCGCAAAAACTGCTGGGGCACGAACCGGTAATACGCCTGGCTTAACGCCTCGACCTTCCCGATATATTCGCGGATGCGCTCGGCCATCGTATTGACGCTTTCTCCGAGATCGGCGATCTCGTCGCGGGTGCGGATGTTCACCGCCGTGTCCCAGTTGCCCCGGGCGATGTCTCCGACCGTGCGGCGCAGCTTGCGCAGCGAGGACAGCTGAATGAACGTCATAAGCAACAGCACGGCCAGCAGCCCCGCCGAAATCACTACGATATTGCGGACGATCGTCTGCAGCAGCTCCCGCCGGTGAGACAGCAGCGACTCCATGTTTTTGCTCGTTTCGAAAACGCCGACGATGTTCCCCGCCGAGTTGTAGATCGGTGCGATCGCGTAGTTCCAGACGCCGGTATCGTCCTTCCAGCCTCCGGTCATGACTTTCCCTTCGGACGCCACCTTGGAGTTTTCGTCCGTCATCGGGAACGGGTTGAACATGTGCATCTCGTCGTCATCTTCCAGGATACGGTAGATCAGCCCGTTCTCCACCTTGTATACCGCCTTGTAGAAACCGCGGTTGGCGCTGTCGGAGTTGTTGTCGAACATGGTGTTAATCTTCTGGCGGAACGCATTAAACGTCTCCCCGCGATATTCGATGGGAGAGTCGATCGCCTCCAGCTTGTCGCCGTCGACCAGATTTTGCCCGTTCGCGGCGAGCAGCGACAGCTCGCGGTACGTCTCCTCATCCATCTTGGATACGAAATTGTTGAAGATCAGCGTCGACAGCAGCACCATTGCGGCCGCGACCGCCGGAATGAACACGATCGCCTGCTTGAACAGCAGCGATGTCCGTCTGTCGAGCAGATCGATATAGATCAGTCTGAACGCAAACAGAATCAGCAGCACGCCGAGCGCCGCAACCGTCCAAAACATCCACCGGTACGCCACGTATCCGGCCGAATAACGCACGTTTTGCAAGGACGGCTTCAGCGTGCCGTCCGCCGTCCGCAAGTTCATCTGCGTATCGTCCACGATGATGATGCCGCCGTCCGGGCTCAGGCTGATGTCCGTCTTCTCATACGGGATACTGATGCCGCTGGCCTCGGTTTTGGCGGTGTTGACCAGCTCCTCGATGATGTACGGCTGTGCCGGATCTAGACGGCTGATCGCCTGCGAATTGTAATCGATGAAGACGAGCCGTCCCGCCGAATCCAGCCTTAGGCTTTCCGGAAAGTTGCGCCTCGTCCGGTCAAGCCCCGGCAGCGGATAAACCATACGCGACGTTCCGTCCGCCAGCGCCTGATAAATTTCTCCGCTGCGGGCCGAATAAAAAATGCTCCCCGCGGTGACCCCGTCGATTTCGGCCAAATATTTGTTGCCGGGCAAGTTAAACGCGTATACCGCCCTAGGCTCCGCATCTCCTTCGGCGAACCGGTATTCGGTCACTTTACTCACTTCGTCGTTGAAAAAGTATAACTCGCCCTGTTTGATTTGCGGGCTCTTCAATCCGCCGATCCGGTACCGTTTGTTTTTGGGATCGTTGTAGTCCTGATTGAACAATACCCGCTCCAGCTTACCGCCCGCGTCGTACCGGACGATCTGCTCCGATTTGACCGTAAGTCCGTAAGGATCGAGCAGCGTCCTTACCGTGTACAGCCGGTTTAACTCGTCGACGGCCATATCGTTGAACCGGAACAGCTCTCCGTTTCTGCCCGCCTCGCTGTGGATCGAGTATTGCAGCGTGCCTTCCTTGTCCAGCTTGTGAATCGTCTTCTTCGAGTTGTCAATGACGTACAGATTGCCCGACTGATCGGCAATCGCCCTCGAGAGACTGACGAACGGAAGTTCGCGGTTCAGCGGATTTTGCTTAATTAGGTGCCGCTCCTGGAACACGAACATGGCCGCGGCAGCGGCAAGCAGCAGGGCAAACACCAATACCGCTACGGACTTCTTCATGGGCTTCTCCTCGTTTTCTCGTATTCCATCCACCGGTTTACTCGTGCAGCTCGATCGTGAACGCGGCGGCGTTCCAGACGACCTCAAGTCCGATCGCCTCGGCCAAAAGGCGAAGCGGGACGTACGTTCGTTCCGCGATCAGAAGCGGGGCCGTATCCAGCGCAACCGGCACGCCGTTCACATAAGCCGTCCCGCTGCCGATCGTAAGCTCGGCCGTTCCGTATTCCGTACTGACGGTAGCGGTTTGCGTATCGCCGTCCCATTCGACCGCCGCACCTAACGATTCGGATACGGCGCGAAGCGGAATGAACGCCTGGCCATCCAGCACAACCGGAGGCACGTCCAGCTTTAAGGGGATCGTGGGCGATATCAGGTTTTGCACCGGCAGCGGCAGCACGCGGCTTCCCGGCTCGCTTGCGATCTGTTCCGCGACGGCTCCGAGAGCTTGCAGCTCCGCTTCCGTATAAGTTTCGATTTGCAGCGCTTTGATCCGTTCAAGCAGCTCTGCCGTCAGCCCGCCCAGTTCCGCGGCGATCGCCGCTTGAATATCTGCAGTTGCGCCGTCCGGCGCCTGTTCCGCGGCAGTCCATTCATCGAGCAGTCCGGACAAGCCATCGATCCTCGCAAAGAGCAGCTCTTTCTCCAATTGCCGCGCCGCAGCTTCGACCGCAGACAGCGTGCGGACGGCCGATTCGAGCCGCTCCGTCTCGCCGGCCGCTTCCGCCGACTTCTTATCCGCTGCGATCGCCGACTTGGCCTTCGCAAGCACCTCGAGCCCCTCCGATATGCCGCCGGACTGATCGGCTGCAGCGGCAAGCAGTTCCACAAGCGTCTTCATCGCTCGCAGCGCTTCGTCCTTGTCCCCGGCCGCGGCGGCTGCATGCATGGCGGCTTTCGCGTCTCCCGCTTGCGCCTGGAGCATCTCGGGGCTTGGCGGCTCCGCGCCGCCTCCGCTTCCCGGTTCCGCTCCAGGCGCCGCCAGCTTGACCATGATCGCCTCGGGATTGTTGACCAGCGACATATGCCGCAGAGCTTCCGCCGTCTCGCCTTTCTTGAGCGCTTCCAGCATCGCGGATCTTGCTTTGGCGTCTTCGAGCTGGGTCGCCAGTCCTGCAAGCATATCCAGCTTGCCTCCGGCTGTGGCTGCTTCCTGCTCCGCCTCCAATTGCTTGATCTGCGCGGCGAGAACGGCGATCTCCTGATCCAGCTCGTCCGGTGTCAGGAGCGATTTCAGTTCGCCCTTACCGGGCACCTCCATCGTGACGCGGAGGGCGTCGACCTCATCCGGCGATAAAGCCGCTTTCCCTGCCGGATCATTCAGCGATTCCGCGCCGGTCACCCGGTCCATGCCGAACCAGGCTGTCCCGTCGGGGCTGTAAAACAGTCCTTGTCCGGACGGCTTCACCGTAGAAGACGCCGCCTGGTAAATTTCCTGCGTAAGCGCGTCCAGCGCCACCTTAACCGTCCCGATAATGACCGCCGCTGCGGCGGATTCGGATTCGGCTTCGCCGACAGGCGCAGACGGGGCCGGCCGGGCTGCCTCGACCCGAAATGTTCCCTGTGAAGATCCGCCTTCCAGCCTCGCTTCCCCGATCGTCTCCGTACCTGCGAACAAGACGATTTTGACCTGGGCAGGATCGGCGACATGCAGATTCAGAACACGAACCGGTTTGCCGGCCGGGGTTCTGCCGGCGATCGGCTTTCCTTTGGAATCGAACAACGCATAATCGGTAGCTTTCAGCTTTTTGTCCGGGCTCGCCGTAAATTCGCTCAGCAGCTCGCCGACCGCCGGCTTTAAAGTCCATTTGCCGGAGAAGGGCTTGTCCGGAGGCGGCTTAGCCTCTCCTAAACCGTCGTCGATCGTCTCGTAAGGGAGAATACCCGGCCGGTAAGTCCGCACCAGCGCTCCCCCGGCAGCGGCGTTCAGCTTGCCGACTGCGTTTAGGTAGGCGATCTGTGACGTCAGGAGAGCCGCTTCCGTCTGCTCGAATGCTTCTCTCGCTTCCGTCCGTTTCTCCGAAGCCGCCAGTCCGAGCCGGATCATCGACTCGGTCTTCTCTTGGGCTTCCAGCGCCGCATCGCGCGCCCGGAGCGCTTCGGCATACGATTCTTCCGCGCCTTTCGCATCCAGATACGACTGCCTGACGGCCGTTATGACGGCGCTCCTGCTCTCTTTCTCCTTCAACTCCGCCGCTTGCTGCTCCATCGTCGCGAGCGGCAAGCCGTTGCGGAGATCGTCCAGATAACGCAAGCCGTCGAATTCGCCCTGAAACAGCTGCTTCGGAATCGGGAGGACGATCCACACATACCCTTCCCAATCGCTGCGCACTTGGTCCAGCAGCGACTCGTAGCCGGCCGTAAACAGGTCCATATCGACCGGCTGACCCGCATACATCCGGTCGAACACTTTCATGCGCGCCGCACCGAATTTGGCAGCGTACAGATGACGGGTCGCGCTCAGCTTCTCGTCTGCGAGACGACGATTGTGCATATCCTGAATCAAGCCGATATTCGTCTTCAGCGCCTCCGCAATATATCCCGGCAAGGCGTTTTGCGACAGGTCCGCATACAGCGGCTCGAAGGTCATCGCAAAGGGCAGTTCCGTCCGTTCCCCGAGCTTCTCTCCGAACGCCAGCCGGGAGCCCTTGGCTACAAGCTGCGCCTGCTTATATGCCGAAGCCGCCCGGGCAAGTGCATCCTCCGCCGTTTCTTTGTCCGGCTGCTTGGCCAGCCCGTACCTCAGCCGCTGCTGGACCGATTCGAGCGCCTTCCCGGCCTCGTCCCACCGCTGCCGCGCCTTCTGCTCCGCCTGCATGTCCTGATAGACTTGCAAATACGCGCTCTCCGTCTCGAATCGCACCTCGAGCGCCTGCTGCCTCAGCTTCTCGCGCCACACTTCCAGCTGCATGCGGGCTTGCGGCACCTTCATCCGGATTTGAAGCTGCTGGCTTATATTTTTCGGCTTCGCAAACAAGCCGGCAGCTTTCTCCTCTTCGCTTTTTTGCGCGTAATGCGCCTGCTCGAGCTCCGCTTCCTTCAGCCTGACTTCGCTTCGCGCGTCGCGGAGCTGCGGGCTGCGCTTAAGCGCCAGGTCGACCGCCTCGGTCATCGTCAGCGATCTCAGCTCCGCTCCCGCCACTCCGGGAGAAACCGCCATCGGAGCGGCGATCGCGAGCAGTAGAGCCAGTCCGAGCTTCATTCGGCTTGCCATGTTCACAGTGAGGCTCTCCTTTTACTGATTGGATACATCCCGATTCACCGCTATAGTGAAAAAGTCCCTGCCGTGCTGCAACTGCGTTTTTTGGCCCCCATCCGGGCCTGACCCCGGTACTTCAAGCCGTTCCCGGAAATTTAGTTCCTCCGGAAGTCGATTCTTGTACCTGGAATATATTGCTGGCCGATGGTTTTTCTAGTACTATGAAACTAATTATATCATCTCTTCATCTATATAGGTGAACAAGATTGGAAGAATGTGATAATGGGAAACGTTGTTTGCGGAGGGGCCATGCTGCAGTGCAGCTTCGGTGCCGCCCCCAGTTCTTTAATGGTGCTGCCAGCGAATCGGGTGATCACTTCGATGCCGATCGCGAACATTATGGACAACAAACCGATGCTGAACATCTTGCCTTTCGGGATGTGCCAGTCCATGGCGAATCCGGCGGTCGCGGCCGCTACGGCGGCCAAGTTCGGAACGTTAACTCCGGTTCCGTGCGTCCCGGTCACCGCCGCGCCGTGGGCGCCCGGTTGTCCAACGGTGCAGATCGGCAATATGCCGGCGCTGAATAATACGTCCAAGTGCATGTGCAATTGGGGAGGCGTCATTCAGATCGTCCAGCCCGGTCAGATGACCATTCAAGTACCATGATATTATGCGTTAGGAAGTGAACTCGTTGGCTTTAAATACCAAGACGCTTGAAAATGTGTTCAGACCGATTTTGAATCCGCTGGTCTACAAAGTGCTGAGGCCGCTCCGGGAGGCCAAAAAGCTTCCGGGCATCCTGATCAAGAAGTTCCAGGCCGCCGTCAAAGGAATAATCGGGACGAGAGAAACGTCTCTGAAAAACTACGTAGCCGTCGGTTCTTATTACGTATCAAAACGTCTTCTCGTCGTCGCAGTCCTCATCGTACTGGTTCTCTCGTACTTCCTGTTTATTAAACCGCCCGCCCTCGTAAACAAATGGTTCAACCGGGTCCCGGTCGTTATCGAGAACAGCCCCAAAGCGATGACGGTATCCGGCCAAGCGAAAGTTGTCGACCAGGCCAAGCAGCCCCGTTATACGGGCGGCCTCGAAGGCGGTCTCTACATGGGAAGCGGCAAGCTGTACAGCGAGACGGGAAGCCTGCTGTACGAAGGCGAGTTCGACAAAGGCCTGAAGCAAGGAGGCGGCTCCTTGTACGACGGGCAAGGAAAGCTGCTCTACAAAGGCCAGTTCGCTGCCGACCAGTACAACGGTCCCGGGACGCTGTTCCAAGCCGACCGCAAGATCCGGTACACCGGCGAATTCCAGAACGGCAAGTTCGGCGGCGCGGGCAAATTGTACGCCGATAACGGCTCTTTGCTCTATGAAGGGCTGTTCCTCGAGAACATGTACCATGGAGCGGGCAAGCTGTTCGGACAGAACGGCCAGATCCGCTACGAAGGCGAATTTGCCGCCGGCGAATTCAACGGAACCGGCAAACAGTACGATGAATTAGGGCGGCTCGTCTACGAAGGAGCGTTTAAAGGCGGACGCTACTCCGGAGAAGGCGCCGAGTATAACCCGGCCACAGGCTTGGTCAAGTACAAGGGCCAGTTCGCCGCCGGAGCTTACGCCGGTTCCGGTGAGCTATCGGACGACAACGGCGTTGTCCGGCTGAAAGGAACGTTCCGGGGCGGCCTGTTGACGGGAACGGGCGAAGCGTATGACGCCGCAGGCAAACCGCTTTACAAAGGCGATTTTGTCGACGGGCTGTACGACGGTGTCGGGACGCTGCTGGATTCGGCTGGAACCCCGGTGCTGAAGTCGTTTTTCGAGCAAGGCCGGATCAGCCTCCAATCGTTTATCGGCCTGCCCAGCAAAAAGATCGAAGAGCTTCTCGGCAAGCCGGGAGAAGTCGCGCTGCTGGATCAGGTTCAGCCGCTGGACATGACCGCGGCCGGGAACGCTTCGGCTGGCACCGCCGGTACGGATCGCGCAAGCGCGGCTGCCGGCGCAGGCGCCGCAGTCTCTACGGCAGCGGCCGACACCGCCAGTCTCAAGTTCCAGCTGCATTATCCGGATTACCAGATGTCTTTTCTTGCCGCTCCCTCCAAGTCCAATCCGAAGGAAGCCGTCGTCACCGAAGTATCGGTATGGGGCAGCAAACCACTCTCGGTGCTCCAGCCGGGAATCGAGACGTTTAACGGCTCGGAGAAGACGAATGCCGAAGGCTTCACCGTGCTGGAGCTTCGCGCGTCCGCTCCTGGCGGAATGACGGTCAACCGGTATTACCGCGGCGACTACTTGTATGAGCTCACCTTCAACAAAGGCGAGAGCGCTGCGTTCCAGCTCGATATTTCGGCGATCGAACGGGCGAAGCGATAACAAGCCGCCCGTTTCTGCAAGCAAGAGGCTGTCTCCCGCGAGGGGACAGCCTCTTCACTTGTCTTATCGGACCTGCCGGTCCGCGGACGGGCCGTGGGAGCAGCCTGCTCCTACGGCTTCTTAGCCGTTCCCCCGCCTTACTCCGGCTTGTTCTCCAGGCTGACGGCCGCCTCGGACAACGTGACGATCCCCGGGTTGCCCTTCGTTTCCGCCTCGGCAGCCCCCTCGCCCTCGCCCGTTGTGCTGCGGTACGCCCACCAGCGCACTCTTACGGTCCGCGCCTCGGCTACTTGGCGAAGCTTGATGCCGATCCGGAACGTTCCCTTCTGCGGGTAAGCGACGATACCAGTCTGGATATCCGGCAGCTCGGCTTCGAATTCGCTCCCCGTAAATACGTCCGCCGCCCCGAAATAAGCGCGCTGGCCGCTGTTCAGCATATCCGATACTGCGTCGTACGTCCGTTCCTCGATATTCGTCACGATATACACATCCCCAGGGCCGTAACCGTGCTCGATTTCTTGGGATACGAAGCTTTTGACCGCCTTGCCGAACGACAGAGCCGACTTGGCAAACGGCGAAATCGGGATATCAACGAAGCCGCTGCGCAGCTCCTCCGTGCCGGACAGCGGAGCGGCCGGCTCCGTCTTCTTCGCCGCTTCCGGCGTTTCCTTATCCCGCTCGGCGCTCCGCATCGCTTCGCGAACAAGAGCCGGCGAAAGCTCAGGCATGCTGTCCGGCCCCGCCGGAACGCTCCGGTTACGTCTTGCTTCCGCCAAGGCAAGACGGTACGCCGCCGAAGGATTATAGACGAACTCGCCGAACGGAACCTGCTCCACCCGTTCGATCACATAAGTCGGTCCCATTTGCAGCAAGCCGATTTTGGCCAAATAAATACACGGATCGGACGAGGATTCCAGCGACACTTCCAGCGGCTGCTTCAGGAAATCGTCCATCAGCTGCTCTTCGACCGAGCCGTGCATAATATGGACGACTCCCGTTTCTCTGGACATCCCGTCGATCCGCTTATCACCTACGCGCAGTACGGCCGATCCGGGAATAACGCCGATCTGGGCTTTCCCGGAGCCGACAGCATCCGCACACAGCTCGATTTGAAATTCATATTCGGTCTCCTGGGCGTCCGAAGGCTCGGCAAACCGGACGGTGCTGCCGCCGGGAGCAGCGAGCCTTTCCGTAGCCAGCTCGTATTCCAGCTCGACCTTACCGGCCTGCAGCGTCTTCTCGATCCGGATCGTCGCGTGGAACGTCTGCCCCGGATTCACGTACTTCGGCGTAATCTGCAGCACCCGCACCTGGGAGCTCTGATAGAGGACGACCGTCTGTTCGGTCAGGCCGGCCATCGGCAGCGCGGACGGGTCCGGAGCCTCCTCCCGGATAAACAGCCGGTAGCTTTCCAGCATCCGGTTGTACTCGCTTACTTCATCGGAACGAACCGTCGAGTTGGCGATCGAATGGACCGGCTCCTTGCCCTTCTCGTCGTAAGAGATGCACAGGTAAACGTTTTTGGCGTATTCGTTATTCGTAAAGCCGTCCATCATCGACAGCTTCAGCGTAACCGGAGCAGGTACGACAATTTCCCGTCCGAGCGCATCGATCGCCGCCCCCATCTCAACCGATACGGATTTGTCGTCCACGGCGATCACCTGCATCCCCGTTATGACGCCGCTGCCGAACAATAGCCGGTTCATCATGCGCCGCTTATCGTTGAAATATTTTTGCTCCGATTCGAAGTCCCGGACCGTCAGAAGCTTGCCGTAAAAATACCGGTTCCTTTCGAACGGGTAATACCGCGATTTTTTCATTGGGGTCCCTTCCCTTCGGTTTATTCCAAGCCCGAGTCCAGCTCCAGGCGGGTATGGATGTCGATCCTCTTATCCCGGTCCACATCGATAAGCACCGTGCCGTGCGGCATGGACGATTGCCGGTCGAGCGTAAGCAGCGTCGGCTCCGACAGCACCGTGTTGATTCCGATGTACGTATGCATATCCGCATGCATCCACGGCTGCAGGATGACGAGTCTGCCTTCCGCGTATGCCGGCTGCTGATCCTCGATAATGTTCTCGACCATCATCCGCTGCTTGTCGCTGCGCACGCATTCCGGCGGCAGCATCACGCAAAAGCAGTACGGATTGTCGCCGTACAACCGGGTGAACATCTGCCGCAGCTCGGACGACTCCTGCATATGCTTCAGCTGGTGCTGCTCCACGATGAAAGGCTCCACTCCCGTATAAATATGCAGCATCTGCGACAAACCTTGCCTTGTTCCGCGTAATTTATACAGCTCGGGCGCCCGCTTCATCAGCGTCCGCAGCTTCGGTTCGTCCCAGCTCTCGGCGATATCAAGCGCCAGCCAGCGGCTGAGCCAGGTCAAGTACGGACCGGCGACTCCGTCCGGATCGAACGTGGAGCTGATCTTGTCGATCTTCTCTTCCATTTCCGCGAAAAACGTGCCGAACAAGGCGAGAAACCGTTCCAAAAACTTGGAACCGCCCGGATCTTCCTGATAGATGGACGGCAGGTGGACGATCGGAGACTGTCTCGGAAAATGAACGCGCAGCCTGCTGACAACCGGGGCCGTCCGTTCGCTGCCGGCGAGCTCGAGACGGTACCACAAGTACCTGCCTTTGGCGTTCATCAGCAAGGCGTCCCGCGGATTGACGATCGGCTCCGACCATAAGTGGCGCGAAGCTTTCCATTTGCGCGCCAGCGGGATGTCCGGATTGCCGAAATACTCGCTGTAATCGACGACTTCGCCTTCCAGTACGCCGTACCGCTCGTCCGTGGCAAAGCAGGAAAAGCGGATTTGCGTTTCTTCCGGAATATCGGCCAGCAGCTCGATTTTGTGCCACTCGGTCTCTTCCTCCACACTGTCCAGCTCTCCCGACACGTACCACGCTTCCGGCAATCCCGTATCCGCCAGCGTCATCGTCCGCGATTGCAGCTCGAGGAGAGTGATAACGCCCTTCTCCCGGTCGAGCGCGTAGATCCGGTTTTTGCGGTCATGGAGCAGCTTATCCGCCCGGGAGCGGTAACCGGATACTTTTGCCGTACACTCCCCGGAAGCCGCGTATTGGAAAATAAACCGCTCGTCCTCCGAAGTACCGTCGCGACTTCCGTCTCCTACATACACGGCGCCTTCGGCATCTACGGCCACCCCGGCCGGCATACCGGTCTGAACGGTCCGGATGACTGCAGGGTCTTCCCCGTACCGGCCGAACCGCGTAACCGTCTTGCGGACCGAATCGAGCAGCACCGGCTCGCCCTCGCCTGCGCTCGCGAGAGAAAACCGGCCGCACAGGTCGCGGACCGAAGCGGCGCTGTCCAGCCGCATCGTCTCGTGCTCGAATACGCGAACGACTTCCCCCGAAGAATTCCACTGCAGGACGGCGATGCGGCTCCCGGCTGGCACCTCCGCGCTGTCAGGCGCATCGCCTGCGGGATCGAGCGGAACGACCGTGTACAGATGGCGCCCTTTGTCGGCTGCCGCCGCAAGCGGATACAGTTCGGTTCCGTTCCAGCGCCGGGCCGTCCATAACAGCTGGCCGTTGGACGGCGCTACGGAGCTGATCCGGTTTTCTCCGCCGGGGTCGACAATATACAGGCAGTCTCCCTCTGCCGCGAGATAGGACCGGTTCGTAAACAGCTGGTGCCCCGGCGAAAACAACGGCTCCGTGTGGCGATTCTCGTAGTCGTGCACCCAAAGTCCCGCCCGGCTGTCGAGCACATACAGCTTGCTGCCCGGACCTACGGCGAAATCGGCCGCTTCGTCCGCACCGTCGATCTCGTACGACTGTACCGATTTGTACACCGAATATTTGTCCGTCCGCTCGATGGAAATTCCCGAGCTGCGAACGCTCATATTGGCCATCCGGCCGTTGTGCCAGTCCGCCGGTTTGTTGAATGAGAAAAACCGTGCCGCCCGCCGCATGCGGTCCCCTCCTGTCTGAAGCTTAAGCAAGCCGCTGCACTCGGCGCGCCGGTTCTACAAGTCCGACACGCCGATCAGCTCAATCTCATGCTTTCCTGAATAAACGAGCCCGTATGGAGGAAGATGGATGTCGCCCCCACCGTCCTTGCGCACCGCAGTCCCTTCGGCGTCAAGCCACAGATCCTGTACGTAGACGACACCTTTCAGCCTGCTTACCGCACCGTATATGTCACCCTTATACACCGTCCGGCCGAACCGCCAGCCTTCGCCGTCGCCATGCCCCATCGGACGGAGAAGACGTCCCAGCTCGTTTACGATAAATGCGGGGTTGTCTTTGCAGGAAGGCTCGACCACGACGACCGCGTGTACGGTGACCTGGATATACTCGGCCGGAATGACATGGAGTTCCGTCGTCAGCAGTCGGTGCCGGTCCAAGTGGCGGCGGACCGTCTCCAAAAACCCCGGGCCGGCCCGCGGCTTCTCGCTCTCGCTGTAAGGGACGACGACGACCGTCATATGCGCGGCCGCTTTCTCCCGCGGATAATCTCTCATATCCGGCTTATACAGCGGAATCGCCTTCACTCTGGCGACGCGCAGTCCCGGCGTTTCTTTGGCGATCGCCTCGTAGTCTTCAACCGTCACGGCTCTTGTCGGCCTGTTCAGCTCATGCATCACCCGAAGCTTGGCGTTCTCCAGCGTTTCCTCCTCGGTGCCGCCGGAGGCGGCTGCCGGATTCGTCACTTCGATGCCGGCCCACTCCGGATGCCGGGCGGCGAACGAATCGATCATGCTCTTCTTGACGTTCCCCCGCTGCCCGCCCCCTGAATGCAGGGCGGCAAACCGGATGTTCGGTACGCCCGACTTGGCGGGGATGGCTCCTTGCTCATTGTTGCCGAAGCGGATCAGCCCTTCGGCCCGAACGTATATGTAGTGCCGGTCCGTCGACCGGGAATGGTCAAAGTCGTCAACCTGGCTCCAGTCCTCCCACGTCAGCCGTCCCGAGACCATATCGCGGGAGGCGACCTGCAGCTGCATGCCCGGACTTCGGAACGTGCCCGAACGGGAAATGTCGAACTCCTGATCGGGCAGCCCGTTGCTCGCTCCGACCCACAGCCGGTCTTCCGCAGCCGGGTCGAAGGCGATCAGGCGAATCCGGTTCTGGCCCGCCGGCGGGACCGCTCCTTGGCGGCCGTCTCCGAAATCGATTCGGAGCGAACCGGCGGAAGGGTCCTTCGATAGGACGCAGCATTCGTCAACCGCACGGCAATTTTCCAAAGCTTCCACCGTTCTCCATTCCCGCCAGTCACCTTGATCATCCCGAACCTGCACGACGACACCCCCGGTCCAAGCCAAATACCGGGCGGTCTCGCAGCTTTGTCCGGCTTCTCCGTCCGAGTCGAAATGGACGGTCTCGCTGAAGGTCCGGACCTGTTCGGCCCGAACCGCATTGATGCACAGGCTCTCCAGCTTCGGAGAAAGCTCGTACCCTTCCCGCTCCAGGACACAGACGAGCCAGTACCGCTTCTTATCGTCCGCGGGATACATTGCTCTCGGACTCATCCGGGACGTCAGCCGGAACGTCAGTCTGCCGGACTGCGACAGACTCGCCGTCGTGTCGCCGATCGTCTGCACCGGAACCCAGCCGTCTCCGTTCTCCTCGCCCGCGTATTTCCAGGATACCGCGGCGGACGAGATCGGCGGCGGTTCATGGTCCGTACCGCCGCGCCCGACCGGCACCGGATACCGGTCCGACAGCCGTACTGACAGCTCGATGTCGGTGTCCGGCGGCAGCTCGCGGTCGAAGCCTACGAACAGCCGGCTGCCTTTGCGCGCTTCCGGCCCGAACGCATAAAAGGCGATGCCCGTCTTCAAGTTCGCCGTAAAATCGCCGGCCGCCGTATCGGTCCTCACCATCACTTTCTCGAGAACGGCGGGGATCAGCCGGAGCGCCTCAAGCGTCTCGTACGACTGATCGAACGCTTGCAGCGGCGTCCCTCCGGGAATCGTGAGCGGCTGACGCGCACCGGAAAAGGCGACCTCGCACGAGGCGGAGGCAGCCAGACGCGGCTTTACTCCAAGCAGCTTCAAAAACTTGAGCTCGCTTCTCGCCGTAATCCGGTTCAAATAATACTGCTGCATTTCCGTCATCCACGCCATCAGCTCGAGCATCGTCAGCCCCGGATCGTGGGCGTTCTCGTCCGTCCACTCGGGAAATAGTTTCGGTATCGCCTCGCGCGCTTCCCGAACCATTTGCTCGAACATGCGATCGTCCAAATTGGGCAACGGCAGCATCGTCTATCTCCTCGCTCTCCGGCCTTCAGGCCTTGATGGTCTCTCGATCCTACAAAGCATGGACCGACACTTTATGGGTTCCGCTGACGATAACGCCGTGAGGAATATGCAGGGGGCGGTTTCCGTCGATTTCAACCCGGCGGTCGTCTTCCAGCATATAAACGGACATGTACAGCTTCTCAACAAACGAGATCGAACGGATCGTCTTCAACAAAGCGTAAAATACGGACGGATGCACCGTTTGTCCGATTTCCCATCCCTGTCCGTCAAAGTTGCCGCCAAGCGGATCGAGAAACCGGTTCAGCTTCTGAACCGCCTCGAGTTCCGCCGGAAGCACATCGTCGAAATGCTCCACCGCGACTACCGCCGTAATCGAAATTTCCAGAAATACCGGGGGGACAACCCGGATATTTTCCGGCCAGGCCACCAGCGAGGAAGCGCGCTGCAGCACATACGTCTCGACCCGTTTCTTCAGCTCGGGAAATGCCGGCAATCCCGCCTGGCCTTCCTTGGGCAGCACGACCAGCGTCATCGCCCCGGGCGCTTTCTCCATCTTCGCATTCCGGTTCGCCATACATTTCACTTTGGCTATATTCGGATAAGCGTCCCGGGCCAGCCATTCGAAGTCTTCCGCTGTGACCGCCCTGCCGTGATGCTTCAACAGCTGCGGCCCGCGCCGGACGGCCGAATCCATCGTCTCCGGATCGCAGCCGCCGGCGGCCGGCTCCACGTTGGTAACGCCGCCGACGAAGGCGATCGAGTTCTGCAGAGCGGTAATCGTGCCTGCCGGCGTATTGCCTTTCCTGCCTGCCGTTACCCGGTAGGTGACCCTGACTTTCTCCAGGCCGTCCTTCGGCGGCTCCAGCCCGTGAACCCCGTCGCCGAACCGAAGCTGGCCGAACGTGCGGTCGATCGTATAGTGGCGGGATTTGGCAGTCGAGCCGGCGAAGTGGGCGACCTCTTGCCACCGGACCCAGACGCGCTGAAGCTGCCTGTCGCTGTCGCGGATCGCTTCGTACTCGGGCTCTCCCGCTTCGGCGAACGCAGCGAGGTCTTCTTCCGTAATCCGCACCGTCTCGTCGACCCATACTTCCTCGGAGACGATATTTTTCCGGCTCAGCTTGTACACGCCCTCGTCGAGCGCCCGGCTTTCCGGATATTCCGCGGCTACCGTTTCCTGCTGAACGACTCTTACCGTATTTAAAAACAACCCTTTGACCCGCGGGAAATCGTCGCTGTCGCTGATATGATCGTAGCGGTCATCCCGGTTCACGGCACGAATCCAGCAGCCCCGCTCCCCGAAAACAAGATCATCGGCAAAATCTGCAGGCCCGACGAATTGAAGCGTCCCGCTTTCGGTTAACCCTTTCGTACCGTCGATCAGCTTCAGCGGAGCCCACTGAGACCGGACTCCGGGAGCGGCCGAGCGCAAATATTCCCATTCGAGATACGGCACCGCCTCCGCCTTCATCCGCTGCGGCACGACGGCGGCGTAGATCGAGACCGGTCCGCGGACCGGAGGGCGGTCGAAGCCGAGGACGAGCGTAGGATGCTTGCCTTCCAGCGGTACGAACGGCTCAAAGCCGCCCTTCTCGGAACGGCTGTGCCGTGTCCGGTTTTCATAAACCGTATTGTTCAGCGTCAGGCACCGCTCCAGCGCGTACACCCGCTCCTCATACCGGTAGGCCAGCTTCACCTCTTCCACCCACGGGGACAGGTACACGGGGAACGGAGCGTACGCGTTTTCCATCTGAAGAATACGTCCGCGAATCCAGTAGTTGAAATGCCCGTTCACGTACACGGGAGCCAGATCGCCCGGGCACCGGAAGCCGATCCGCTTGCGGACCGCTTCGCTGCCGGGATGATAGAACAGCTTCTCCGCTTCTTTGCCTGCGTCCAGACGGACCCAGGACGAGCCGTTCCAATATTCCCAGATGACCCCGGTAATCGATACTTTCGGCGGATCGGGCTTCTCGAACTGCGATTTCTTCATGACCAATTTCCAGTCAATCGCCGGCACGTGCTCCGGTATAAACCGGTTCTCGATCGCTTTTAATGAAAACGACAGGTCGATCATCCCGTCCCTCTTGCAGAACGCTTCCCGGCTCGCCAAGTAAAAAGTGCCGTACTGGGCGAACTGGTCGCCGAAAGGATAAAACCCGGCGGGGTCCGCTTGTATATCGTTAAAAAACATAATGTCAGGATTCAGTCCGCCATGACCGGCGCTGTCCTCGTAGTCCGTTTTCACCGCAATCCGGTCGAGCGACAATCCGCTCTCCGCCAGCGACTTCTTGCCGGGCTCATGGGGCTGCAGACGGCACTGAATCCAGCGTCCCTGCGTACCGTTCACTTCAACCTCGGCAATTTCGCCCGGAGTCGACTTGGTCAGCACGATCCGGTTGCCCGCACCCCACACCGCATCGAACGGAAGCCAGCCGTCCTTGGACGAATACAGCCACTGCACCCATTCCGGCCGGGTCAGCTGGCTGCACATCTGAACCTCGTCCCTCCGGGCCGAATTGCCGATCTCCACTTCGATTCTAGCCGTCTCGAATACCGTGAACATATCGTCATGGGACAAATACATCGCATGCGCCTGCAAGTTGTCCCTGCCCCCGATCACAAAAAGCGGGGTTGACGCAGCCTGCCCCCTCTCCGGATCGGTTAGCAGCTCTTCCGGGACCCTGACGATCGAATCGTGTTTTTTACTCGACAAAAAGGCGGCGTGCCAGCGGGCCGGCGTCAAGAAGACGGACCTTTCCGTCTCAAACGGAACTTCTCCGTCCGCTCCGGCCGCATGAATCCGCGTCCCGGCTTGGATCAGCACCGGCTCCTTCGTGCCTTCATTCAGCGTGAACGCCGCATAACTGACGGACGGGCGCGCAGGCAGAAGCGATACGTCGAACAAGTTCAAAAAGGCGACTAAGTTTTTGGCAGGCACCCGGTTGAGCCTTTTGACGTTTTCGTGGTACATGTCCGCAAACAGGGCGAACAGGGCGGCACCGGGATCCGGATCTTCCGGCGTAAACCGCCATTCGGGCGTGTAAAACGGCGCCAGTTCTTTCATTCGGGCGAATAAATCCGCCATCGTGCGGGGATCAAGCTGCGGAGGATTCACGATTCCACCCCCTCGCCGTATGTAGGTTGGACATTGCGGCCGGTTCCTTCTTTCCGTTTAGTGCGTGCCTTCGAATAAATAGAACGGATATACCTGATTGAACAAATTGTTGGTCGTGCGGACCGTGTACTGAATCCGGACGTGGACCTTGCCCAGCATCTCCCGGTCGGGCGTCGCCGTTACTTCCACTTCGTCCACCCTCGGCTCCCAGATCCGGATCGCCTCCCGCACATTGCCTTCCAGCAGCGCAAGCGTCGTATCGTCGGTCGGTCCGAAGGCGAATTCCGCAACTTCGCAGCCGAAGTCCGGGCGCATTACCCTCTCTCCCCGCGTAGTGCCGAGTATGATCCGGATCGATTCGTATATATCTTCCTCGTATTCGGACATCCGGATTTTCCCCGTGGCCGGATCGACCTGAATCGGGAATTTCCAGCCGCGTCCCAAAAACTCGTTTGACATCGTAATCGCGCGCTCCTTCCTCTGCGCAGCTTTCCGCCACCGGCACGCCGGATCAGTTGATTTTGACCATCGTCCCTTTAATATTGATCATTCCGTCCGACTTGATATCGAGCGCGGCCCCCGACTTGATCGTCATCGTAGCGGAAGCTTCGATATTGACCTGCGTGGATTTGATGTTGATCTCTTTAGCGCTTTCGATCTTCACGCTGCCCTTGGCATCGATCTTGATTACCGTGGAACTGCTGGATATCGTAATTTCGTTGGCCGAGCCGCCCTGGATCGATATTTGGTTGTTGCCGCTGCTGTCGGCGATCGTCAGCGAATCGTCCTTGTCTGCGAAAACGGCGGTTTGCCCTTTTTTCGTTTTGATTGTAATCGTTTCTTCGCCGGCTTTATCGGTAAATAAAATCTGGTTGCCGGAGCGGGATACGATTTTCCGCTCGTCGTTTTTGTCCGCAGGAGAAGGCGGCGCCTGCTTGCTGTTCCACAACGTGCCGATAACGATCGGATAGCGGATCTGGCCGAGATGAAAGGCGACCAGCACTTCGTCTCCGACCTCCGGGATGAACAGGCTGCCCATCTCCTTACCCGCCATCATCGTCGCGATCCGCGCCCAGCCGGTCTCGGCCTTCTCGTCGTGAAGCGGCAGGTGGAGCTTGACCCGGCCCAGCTTGTCCGGATCGTTATTGTTCGTTACGATGCCGATCATGACGCCGTCGATACGCGTATTCAGAACGTTCGGCGACAGTTCTGCGGGAAAATTCATCATACGGCGTTCCCTCCCAACTGGAATCGCGTCACATAGCCGTCATCGTCGAGAACGTGGCTGGCGGAAGTGATGTAATACGTCTGATTGTACGTATCGCCCACGCCGCTCAGCTTCAAGTACCGTCCGGCCCGTATCTCCGGAATGCCGATGCACTCGGCGTGTCCCGTCACCAGCTTCATCGAGCGGTGATTGAGGTAAGCGTCCGCGTAGTTTTTCGCCTCGTCGTTCGAGCTGGCGTTCATATATAACGTTTCCGTATAGTCCCCGATCTTGGAGAGCACGTCTTTACCGGTTTTCGAATTGCTGCCCAGCTTCGTGATCGATCCGGCTTCGCTCTGGACGACCTTCTGCTCCTTATCGTCCCAGAACCGGATCTTCACCCCGGTCAGCTGTTCGGCCAAATTGTGCTCGATCGATAACGCGCGCAGTTCTTTGCCCAGCGCCAGCGTCGTCACCGGCGTCATCTGGGTGAGCGGCTTGCGAAAATAGAGATGTTTGCCGACCACGAAAAAGTCGTAGTTGAGCAGCCCGGCCAAATGCTGGATATAATGAAAGTCGTCCATCATATTTTGCGAGATCGTCGGCAGCTGTATCGTCGTATCGTCAACATGCGCCGTAGCTTTATGCCTTGAAGCGATTTCTTTGACCACATCGCTGTATTTTTTGTCGTTCCAGGTTTGCATCCGGGTCCCCTTCATCATGAAGAAGCTTAAATCCATCCCTCTGACGTTCACAACGCCGCCGTCGTTCTCCATAAATTCCACGGTGACGGAGGTAATATATCCGCTGAATACGAGCTCGAGCTTATCCAGGTAACCGAGCGAGATGTCGATGGAAGCGCCGAGTTGGAATACGTTCAGCCACTTCCAGTTGCCGGAATCCCATTCATACGCATTCGTGACGCGGATCAGGAACGAATCCGCAGTCGCTTCCGTCGTCGTTTCGACGCGGACCATGGCGAGCGGAATACTGTCGTCGATTTTGCTTCCGTTTACTTTGACGACTGCGGCCGGAGCGAAAAATTGAGCGTACTTCTTTTCCAGACTGGCGAACGGGTACGAGTCGGTTTCCAGCTTTAATTCCGCCATCGCTCAGTCCAGCCTCGGAACGGTAATTCGTCTTCCGGTTTGCAGCCTGGCCGGATTGTCGATCCGGTTCGCCTTGGCGATCTCCCGCCACATCCCGGGGTCTTTGTACTCATGGGCGGCGATCATCCACAGCTCCTCGCCCTGGCTCAGCATCTTTTGTTTCGTCCGGTCGGACGAATGCCGAGGGATATGCTGCAGCTGCTCCTCCTTCGTATACCAGGAACGGAACGTAACTTTCAGCTTCGCGCGCACCGGTATGCCCGAATCGAGAAACATCGTGAACGAATGCGCCACTTTTTCGACGACGCCTTTGAAATCGACGGAACCCCATACGAACCGGCACACGGGAGGAGCGTGAAGCTCTCTTTCCACATCGAGCAAGCCCGTAATCTTTTTGGTGTAATCCCGCACGTCCGTTCCTTTTTCATATGTATCGAAAAATAAATCCATCGTGAGCGTCGTCGTATTGCCGCTGACGAACTGCCCCACCGGCATCGACAGCCCGGGAACCCGTTCCCATTTGTAATGATTGCTCGCATCCATCGCGTATTCGCTTGGGTTAAACAACACCTCGATATTTTCTTTGCTGTTGCCCCGGTCAACGATGATCATCGCTTTTTTGAGCGCCAATCGGTTTCACTGCCTTTCCTGTTAGTCCGGCGAATCCAGACGTGCTTCGTCCCCTGTCCACTATAACCCGCGCGTCTGCCTGTCAAAGCGGATTTTTTTCTCGATCTCGCGGTAGACGCGGTCGGCGATTTTTTTGATATCGAACTGCGGCAGCTTCTTCACCATTTCCTGAAGCTCGCCCAAGTCGAGCGCCGGAGCCGCTTCTTCGCGGGCGGTCTCCGCAGCCGGCGGCGCGGCTGTCTGGGGCGTCCGGCGGTAATCCAGCTCGGCCGGATCTTCGGCCCATGAGCTGGCCGGCGGCTCCGCTGCAGCGGCTTCCAGCTTGTGCTCCAGCGGAGCCGCAACCCGCGCAAGCGCCGACTCGCGCCCGGTCGGCGGGAGTGCAGCTGCCGGCACCTGCTGCGAAGCCGCGGCCGGGAGCGGGCGATTCAACCGGATCGGCTCCCATAAGGGCGAGGCGGCTCCGGATGATCCCATCCCGCGAAGTCCGACCGTTCCTGCCGGACCGCTCGCAGCGGGGCTCTGTCCTGTGCCGGACCGTTGTTCCGCGGCTCCCGGACTTGTCCGTTTCGTTAGTTCCCCCGCCAGCGGTCCGCCAAGGCCGTTGATAACCGGTCTCGTTTGATACGCGCCCGAGGCGGGGCGGTACGTCAGCCGGTCGCTGCGGATGATCGTGAGCTTGTCAGGTCCGCGCGATGCGGGTTGACGACCCGGAACCGCCGCAACAGCCGCATTCGTCTGCCTCCCGGCGACGGCACTTATTCCCGGAAGACCCGGCAATCGCGCGGGTCGGTATATATTCGTTCGGGAGCTGAATTGGTTAAAGCTGCGATAGACGGTCAAATTTGTGCCGCCTTGCGAAAGGGCGGACCGGAAAGGCCCGACCAAGCTCCCCGGAGCAGCGAGACGGATCGGAACTGCGGCTGCGAAACCGGCAGTTTCGCTTGTACGCGCTCCGCCTGCAGACGGCTCCGCACCGGAGGCCGCGTATCGGGATAACGGGCTCCCCGCGCTTGTCCTGTTCGGCGGTTCTCCGGGATATCGGCTCGCAGCCGGTTCCGCTTTATCCTTGTGCGCGAGTCGGACGGCTGCCGTTTGTCTCTCGGACAACCCGGGTGAATCAGCAACGAGGGAAGACGCATGTGCAGGCTGAATCCCCTTGGGCCGCAGCGGTTGAGCGTTCTCTCCCGCTTCCTGCAGCGTCGTCATCGGTCGGCTGACCGCCATCGCAGCACTTCGTCCGTTCCGTCGATGGGCGGTCAGCGGATCCTCTGCGGTTCCGCCGCTTGCACCCGGCTTCCTGTGAAGCCATATCGACGGCGTCTCCGCCTGGAGCCGCCATCCGCTGCCGGATGCGGAACCGATCGGCCGCGGCCCTTCGTGATTCGTCCACCTATCCGCCGGTGTCACCCGGCCGGACCGGTTTGCCTCGCGGCTCGCCTGATCGGCGTTCCCGCCTATTGGCGAGCGGGCCGGGCCGCCGCGAATCGCCGCGAAACCTCGCCGATTGGCCAGTAACGTCCTGTCATCTGCCAGCAGCGACAACGAGCGGGCCGCAGGCCGCATCCCTCCGGCTGCGTGTAATGGCTCTTTTCCGGATACGCCCTCTGACTTGGAGAGCGTCGGAAGCGGCGGCATGGCAGAACCAGTTCTGAGAATAGTCGGGTCAGCGGAAAGAGACGGTTTGCGTGTGCGCTGCTGCAATCGCCGCTCTTCCGGGATGCTGTTCGTATGTACATCGTTCCAAAGATCATCCGGGCGTATATGTGGAGCTTCAGATCTTGTCCCGGCATTTTTGATGGACCGGTCCGGCCCGAGCAGGGAACCGATTTTCCGGTTCAGCCCGTGTGACAGGCTGGAGACGGAAAGCGGTCCGCGCCCCGTTCCCGCATCATCATGCGGCTCGTCCATCCGGACAGTCTTGAGTGGGCTGCCTGCAGCGGGACTGCCGGATCGGAGCCCCGCTGCAGGGTATTCCGGACGGCTGCCGTCTTTCCGCATCCGGCCTGTCCGCAGCTGATTCCGGTCTGCCGCCGGGTTACCCGTCGGCAGCGGACCGATCGTCCGACTGGCTCGCCGGCCATCCGTGCTCATTCGCGGAATCGCGTATGCCGGAGAACGGTCTGCTAGATGGCGCATGGCGTAGGTTCGCTGGATCGCGCCCCGCTCCGCGATCCTGCCCAACATCGCAGCCAGCCTGCGTTCCGGCGTTCCGGCGATCGACGGCATAGATTGCGCGGCCGGCGGTGATAACGCGAGCCGGATATCGGCGGCAGCGGAACGGGTGCCGGATAATTCAGGTTTCCCGGTTTTGTCTTTCGTGCCGGCTGATCTCCGGCTCCGGCCGCGGTCGGTCGAAGCGTCTTTAGACATAGCCATGCGGAGATCCGCTCCGGCCAGCGGGTCGGGCAACATATCCGGCCGCGATCCCTGGTCAGGGGCCGTCTCGTCTGCCGAACGGCGCAAGGCGCGGGTCAGCTTATATCCGTTTCGCTCCGCCACGTGGCCGAGCATCGCAGTCATCTCCCGCTCCAGCGACCCGGGAGGCTGTGTAATGAGGCTTGCAGCCTGCCGATCTGCCGCAAGCGGCAGATCGGCAGCACTGGAGCGCGGGCTGCTGCCTGCTGCTGCTCCGGCTTTATAGGCCGGTACGGCTGTGTCCCTGTCCGATTCGCGACCGGTTGGTGCTAGTTTGGTTTTAACCAAGCGGAGGTCCGCTCCTCCGGCCGACAAGCCGGATAAAGGCCGCCGCGCAGAATCATGCGCCCTCGCGTCTGCCGAACGACGCAAAACGTCGGTTGGCTTGAATCCGCTCCGCCCGGCCGGGCGGCCCAACATCTCTGTCGGACTGCGGCCCCGCGTTCCCGCATCGGTCATCGACGTGCCCCTTGCAGTTACCGTCCATTCCGGAAGCCGGATATCGGCGGAGCCGGCAGGGGATACGCTTCGTTCAACCGCAACCGCACCTTTTGCGCTTTTATTCAAGCCTGCTGCGGAATCGGCCGTTTGTCGTCTACCCTTCGGTTTCTCGCTATAGAGCTCATGTGCCCCCTCGGTTGCAAGAGTCGAATTGCTCTTGTATATACGCTGTATAAAAATCGGAACTGGACGCAGCTGTTCCGGGCTGTATGGCTGCCCCGTCAAGATATGCCGATTTGCCTTCCAGGTCTCATTGGCGAAATCCGAAGCGGGTATTGGAACAAATAACCGGTCTGCCGGGCGGTTGTCCCGCGCCCTGTTCCCGGCCTTCGTCCCGCCATCGTGGTCAGCAACTTGTACGTTTATGGCCGTGTACGGCGGTCCCGGACGATCGGAGCGAACGGAAACCGTGCGGTTCACGACCGAGGAACGTGCCGTACTCCTGTTATTCCCCATCGCCTTGACCGGATTGGGAAACAGGCTTACTGGATCGGCCGGCGTTTTTCTTAAAATACCGGGAGCAGGTTGTGCAGCCCTTCTGCCCCCGTCCCTCCCCTGCCGATCCGGGAGCTCAGCGGTCGCCGGGACGCCTCTCGCCAGGGCCTGCCGCAAATGGCCGGCCATAACGGCTGCTCGCCGGCTTATCCGCCAAGCGAAACGATGCGGATCGGCCTGTCGACCGTGCCTGTGCGCGGCGGCGGTATCGCCGTCCGGATCAGGCCATGGCCGGCCGCTGAGCATGAGGCCCCTCCCGCCGACAGGCGGGTTCGTTGCGTTACTCGCAACATCGGGCTTGTTAGCGGCGGTCCGCCTGATAACGGCACCGGAGCGCACAAGCGCTTGTACCGGATTCGATACGGGTACAGCGTGTTTATATGGAAGACGGACCGGCTCCGGACCGGGCGACTCTGCAAGCGATACGAACGCGGCTGTCGAAACGCCGCGTCGAATCGTCTGTCGTTGTCCGCTCACGGAGAATCCTCTATTATGGTCGTTGTTTAAGCGGACGGGCGGTGAAGCGGGCCCGTCGGAGTAGCCGGTTCGCCCAGTGGCGATTGCCGGATACGTCCCGTTTTCGTTTGGGAAACTGGGTTTGGCCGGCCGTGTGATCGGACCGGCAGTCATATTGCGATTCGGCCATCTCCGAACAAGCAGAGATGCCGGCTCGCCGCTTTGCAAGCCTATACCGTATCTTCCTGCCGGAAAAACGGCGGGTGAAGCGGTTGTGCGGGCCAAGCTGCCGACATTAGGCAGCGGTTGTCCTCCCAAACGGTGATGGAGAGGAACCGTCCAAGGCTTCAATCGGATTACGCCTTTACCCGTACTTCCGGGAGCAGCCGGACCGGGTCCGTCTGTCTCTTTAATTTGCTTGCCGCCTTTTCGTCTGCGCTTCGCGGCTCCTGCTGCACTTTGGGCAGGTACGGCCGGTTCCGCCGAATCCGCGAATTCCATAGGAGGTTCGGCGTCTTGAGCTTTTTTCTTTCGTCCGCCCGGGCTTTTCCTCCGGGTCCCCTTTGCAGCCGGGGCGTCTTCCCCCGTCTGGACGGGTTCGGCTTTCGCCGGAGCGCGGGTTGATTCATGTACAGTGGAAGCTGCACGGGTTGCGGGATAAGCATGCTCGGACGGCTGCCCGGAAACGTCCGGCCGGGGCTTGCCCCGATTCTGCGCATCCTGCCGCTCTGCCATGGGCGTCGTTACGTCGCGGACTCGTTCGTCCCGCAGCATGATCGTCGCCGTCAAGGCGCTCCGTTCCTTCGGCTCCGCCGGCATGGCTGCCTGCAGCAGCTGCAGACGGGTCAGCCATTGCACCGTCATCGGATCGCTGCGTCTGGAACCGCCCATGATATGCTGCACCAGCTCGCGCTGATGCTTGAAGACCAGCGACAGCCGGCCGATATAGTCGTCTTGATTAAATCCGTACTTGCCGGCGATACCGGACGCGAAACGGTTCGTTTCGAGAGCGGACCGCGTTATCGAGGTGCGGCCGGGCGATAGGGACGCTCTCCGCGAGCCGGCCGCCAGCCGGGCTCGGGATCGGGCGTTATTCGGTTGTAGCGGAGCCATATCGAATCCCCCTGCCTGCCACTCTATTTGCTGAAGATCGTTTTCAAGCCGGTATGCACAATTTCGATCGATTCTATCGCTACGCTGCCGGTAGATGCGTTCAAGTCCGGCCCGTTCCATTTGACCGGATAAGCGTCAAAAAAATTCCAGCGGCAAATCTCTTTGCCGGCATGGTTGTGCAGGATAATGGAGCCGCTTTTCCGTTTCACCTGGCCTGCGGCTACCCCGTCATACCAATCCCACAGCTCGCTCGACTGGGTCATGCCTCTCTTCAGCACGATTCGGGGAAACTTCGTCTGCTTCGGGAATATGTGAACGTGGGTATTCAGCCCGCCTTCGGCATATTCCATCACCTCGGTTTCGGATTTGATGCCCGTCACCTCGGAGAACCCGCCGACCAGAAGCCCGTCCAGCTCCACCTTGAACCGGAACGCGCCGTTCACATCGTTCACGCGTTGTACGGTCTTCATCTGGCTCACCTCTTGTTAAACACATCGAACGGATTGTCCGGCGCTTCTTTCCCGTCATCGTTCAAATTGCGGTTAATTTTCGAGATTTCCTCGCACCAGCGGCGGCGCTCCCGGTGCTCCATCGACATGATCTGTTCGTGAGGCCAATGAAAGTAATAAGCGATAAAGCTGGCCTCTTCATAAATTTTGTCGACGGGATATCCGGTTATGCCTCCGCCGTCTCGTCCAAAAAAGAAACGTCCACATCGAATTCATGCTCGCACTTCGGACACGTGCAGTGTACTTTCGGCACTTCCGCTTCGTTGATCGTCCGGTACAGATTTTGCAAATAAGCGAGGTCCGCCGTAAACAGCCTTTCGATGACGCGGGTATCGATCGCCCGCAGATCGCCCAGCTTGGTGACGACTCTCGCAAGCAAAATAATGCTCAGGTAGCCCGGGTTTTGCTGGACGCGCTGGTCGCGCATCGGCAAAATTTCGTCAGCCGCCGTAGCCAGCCTCATCACGCCGCGCTTGTGAAGATCTCCGTTCTCGTCGACATAGCCGCGGGGAAGCACAAATTCGTACTCGGTTTGAAAAGCCATCGTTCAAGTCCTCCTAGTCGTAACGTTCCGATCGAAGTCCCGGGAACAGCCGGGCTATGCCGCCCGGCTGTTCTACCGCTTCTTCGCTTCCTTACTTCGTGCGTGTCATGCCTTCGTGCGCGAGCTCCAAGTTCTCGATCGCCACTTCGTTGCCCGAGCCGTTGAAGCCGGGAGCCGAATATTTGGACGGCCATGCTTCGATAACTTGCCATGTCGCCACGTCCTGGCCTTCCTCGTCGATCGCGATGATGGTCACCGTCTTACGCGAGATTTTGCCCTGTATGGATTCGGACATCCAGTTGTACATATCCAAAGAGTCGGTGACGCCCCACTTCAACGTAATGTTGCCGTATTTGGCGAGTCCCGGAAGTTTGCGTGGCGTGATCGTCTCGTTGCCCTCCCGGTATTCGATTACGGATAAACTGGCGTCAAAGCCGGACACTTCGCTGAAACCGGCTTGCTGAATGCCTTCCACTTCGATACGGAACCTAAAATTGCGGTATGGATCTTTGCGCTCGCCTGCCATACTATACCCCTTCCCCAGACTTTAAGAATGAACAGCGTCATGCAAGCCGCCAGCGGCTTACTCTTCTCTCGTTTTTTGCGTAATCCGGAAAATGACGAACTCCGCAGGCTTCACCGGAGCGACGCCGATTACGCAGATGAGGCGGCCGTTGTCGATATCGTCCTGCGTCATCGTGCTTCTGCCGATATTGATGTAGAACGCTTCGCTCGGGCTTCCTCCGGTAAGAGCTCCGTCTCTCCATACCCGGGTCAGGAACGCGTCGATCGTCCGCTGTACGCGTGCCCACAGCTGCTCGTCGTTCGGTTCGAAGACGACCCAGTTCGTGCCGTTGCGGATCGATTCTTCGAGGAAAATGAACAAACGTCTGACGTTGATATATTTCCACAGTCCGTTGGAGGAACAAGTGCGGGCGCCCCATACGCGAATCCCTTGTCCGGCAAACTGACGGATCAGGTTGACCCCTTGCGGATTGAGAATATCCTGCTCGCCCTTATTGTATTGGCAGTCGAGTCCGACTACGCCGCGCACGACCTCGTTCGCAGGAGCCTTGTGCACGCCGCGCGTATTGTCCGAACGGGCATAAATACCGGCCATCGAACCTGAAGGAGGTATGTAGATGTTGCGTTTGTCGAGGGGATCGAACACTTGCAGCCACGGGTTGTACATGGCGGCGTACTGGCTGTCGAAAATGTTGCGGTGCGTCATGACGTCCGCCACTTTCGTCTTGTCGCGCGGAATGTCGAGAATCGCAAAACGGCTGCCCAAATTCTCGCAATGCGCAACCAGCGCAAGCTGAACGTTCGGGTCTGTTACGCCCGGAACCGCCATAATGCTGACGAAATCGTTGTCGATAAACGCCTGGATACCGGTACGCTTGCCCGGACCGCGGTCTTGGCCCATGAAGTCGGAAGCGGACAAATTAGCCAAAGAGCCGTCGCTGCCTCCGGAGAGGGCGATCTGGAACTTGCCTTGCGACTCGCTGCTTCCGGATACGACCTCGAACGGTGCGACCGCGCCGAAATCGCCGCTGGAGATGTCCTGGACTTTGACGATATTCGAGCGCGCCATCACTTTCTCGATATGGTTCGCCGCCGAGACGTTAAGCGACATTTTCTCGAACGTTTCCGCCTCGTCGCCATAGAAGACGTGGAACGTAAATTCGCAGGTCGTCAACACTTTCGCCGGGAGCAGATTTTGATCCACGACGGAATCTCCGCCCTCAAGCGCCGACTCGAGCTCGATAATGTTGTCCTGGGAAGAGACGACCTTGTTGTACTGCTTCTCTCCGCCCGCTTCGAAAGCGACGACGTCGCCTACGTTGAATCCGGCGTTGTTCTTCACACGGTATTGCTTGGCTTGTCCCGCTTCGCCCAAAATTTCATAGATTTGCGTTTTGGCTTTGCTGGACGGTACGACGGCAATCCTCACCTGGTTGCCCCAAGTTCCCGGATTTTTCGACTGGATGTTCAGAACGGCCGATTCCTTGCTGCCGCCCGCTTGGTTGCTTGCCGGCTTCGCGTCGGATGGCGCTACCCGCATAATGAACGCGCGGGACCCTCCGTTCAGAAAAAAGTGCTCTACGGCGTAAGCCAAAAAGCGGTAATCGCCGAAAGCATTTTCGGACAAATATCCTCCGAAGATACGGTTAAAATCGGCAACACTCGTGACGAGCTGCGGAAGCCCCTCTATCTCCCCGCGTTGAGCCAGACCAATAAAGCCGGCTGTACTCGTGCTTGCACCTTCAAGCGGTTGAGCGCCGCTGTCAAACTCTTCCACATACACGCCTGGCGATAAATACTCAGCCATTGTTTCCCGGACCTGTTTGCCTGTCCCTCGGTTTCGCCTGGGACATTGCGGCAAACGAATGCCAGTTCTCTCCTTTCAGCTTTTGCTTTATGTTGCAAAATGGAGGAATGACGCTTTCGGCCATCGTTCCATTCTACTTCAACACCCATGTCCCCAGACTCACCGTGACGCCCTGCCTGACCGTCACATCCATAACCGCCGGTTCCCCGTCCTGCGCGCGCACGCTCAGCGACGCCGGATACGCTTCGACAGCGCTTCCCGGGAAGGCGACCGCGATCTCTCCGCGTTCCGTCGTCCTGGTCCGGTATACCGGCAGCAGCATCGAACCGCGCGAATAGGCAGCCGCCAGCGGACTTTCCAGCCGGAATCGTTTCTGATACTCGATCGTATCGAGGATTCGTACCGTTTCCCGGGTTTCCTTCGCCCCCCGGCCGACGAGCGCGAACGTATCGCCGCAGCCTGCCGGCACCGACAGACCGGATACCGCGATCTCCGCGGCCCCTTCCGGCGTCTTCTCCTCCGCGAGACGCCCTACGGCGCATTCCTCGGAGGAAAGGGCAGCCGTGACGAGCGCTCCGCGCACCGGATTCCCCGACGCATCCGTAACCATAGCCCGGATCAGGGTGTCGCTCGGCCGGTACGGATAGGAAGGCAGCGGGAGCAGCGGAAGCTGAACGATTACATTTCCGGTACCGACCGAAATCAGCCGAGTTTCCCGAAAATAATAAGTAGAATCGATTTCCAGCTCATACTCGCCCGGTTCCAAATCGCTAAATATGTACGTGCCGTCCGGCTTGCCGACCGGCCTCCTCGGGTAATTCGCCAGCCGGACTTCCAGCTTCCGGTCGGACGGCGGCGCGGCGAGGAAACTATCGCGCAGCAGCACGACCAGGGACACCCGGCTTTTCATACGAACGATCCGCAGTTGTTCCATGCGGATTCCCCCTAACCTTGAATCGAGACGTCTCGTTCGGTAACCCGCTTGGTCGTTTTGATTCGAGTCGAGTCGATCATAACAGGTCCTGCAACGTAACTGACGGACAACCGGTAAGGCGTGTCGGCAAAATTCCACATGTTCAGCAGCGCATCGCCGGGCATGCTTTCCATCACGACGCGCACTTCCTCATTCCGCTCGGCAAGCGTGCCGACTAACGCCGGGCCGCGCAGGACGGAATGATCGTACAGCACTTGCATCGCACGACCGAGAATACGCTGCTCGTCCAAGGCTCGGGATTGCAGCTCGGCCGGAGAATGCACCGTCATCAAGTAGTGAAGATCCACCGTCATCGGCGGAAACTGAATTTCGCCCGTGCCCCGCGAGACCATCTGGGTTTTCCGGCTGTCCCCGCTCTCCCGTACGCTGTACAGAAACAACGACAAGTAGAAATCCCCCTTGTCCACCGGGCTGCCGAGGCCGATCAGCTCGGGCTGCGGGATCGGATCGGGCGTCATGCGCTCCCGAAGCAGCTTGATGAGGGAAGCGCTAACATCGGCTATGACGGAATATTCGCCTATAAGTATCCACTCCCAACCGCAAACGGTAAGTCGTTCGGAAAGGCTGCCGCCAAACCACGCGCAACGATCAAGCGCCGCCTATTCGGCGGCACCCTGATGCATGCGTGTATGCAATGTCCGGCTCACTTTCGTATCCATCGAATTGCCTATTGCAGACAAAACCATACGTGACATTTTCCGACTCTACTCTATTATATAGGTAAAATAGTGTACATAGCTATAGCGATTTCGGTGAGATTTACCACAATTTAAGCTCTCTCAGTAATGTTCGATATCGGTTCGCGGGACGATTTTCCCGGATTTCTGCAGTTCGTGGCGCACGGCGTGAACCAGTTGCCGCATGCCGATCCCTGTCCCTCTCTCCGCAGCCAGAAACGCCGCCGATAAAACGACGTTTTTGATATTGCCTCCGGCGATTTCGTACGATTTGGCCAGCCATTTGAAATCCACGTCGTCCGAAAGCGGAGTTTCCGAAGGAATCGTGGCCCGCCATATTTCCTCCCGGTACTCCGCGTCAGGGAACGGAAACTTGATGACGTAATTGATTCTTCGCAGAAACGCCTCGTCGATATTGTTCAGCAGGTTGGTGGCGAGTACGGAGATCCCGTCATACTCCTCCATTTTCTGCAGCAGGTACGCCGTCTCGATATTCGCATATTTGTCGTGCGCGTCCTTGACCTCGGAACGTTTGCCGAACAAGGCGTCCGTCTCGTCAAAAAACAGGATCGCCCCGCTTTTGCGCCCCTCCTGAAAAATCTCGTGTAAGTTTTTCTCGGTCTCCCCGATATATTTGCTGATCACTTGCGACAAGTCGATCTTGTACAGCTCCATGTGCAAATCTTTGGCCACCACTTGGGCGGACATCGTCTTCCCGGTGCCGGGAGGACCGGCGAACAGCATCGAGAGCCCTTTTCCGTAAGCAAGCTTGCGTTCGAAGCCCCAGTCGCCGTATACGACATTTCTGTACTTCACCTGATTGCAGGCGTTGCGCAGCAGCTCCTTCTGCTCTTCCGGCAGCACGATATCGTCCCAGCCATAGCGCGGCTGAATCCGAACGGCTTTCCGTTCCAGACTGTGTCGCACCTGCCCGTAGCTCGCCTGATCGATGACGGCCGCCGCACGCTCCCCGTTCCATGCGGCCATCCGCACCGCTTCTTGCAGCGCGCTCCGGATCTGCCCGGGAGTAAAGCGGAACTTGGCGGCAAGCCCCGGCCAGTCCGCAGACTCCTCAAGCCCCTGTACCGCTGCATACGCCTGCCAGACCGACAATCTCTCCTGCTCCGAAGGCACGGTCAGCTCCCGCTCCAGCCAGCTGCGACGCGGCGTCCCCAGGTCCGCCCTCAGTCGGGACTCGGACAGCATAAAGACGGGAAGCCGGCAATCGTCCAGCTCCTCGCGAAACAGGCGAAGCCGCTCTCTGGCGCCGGCGTCCGGCTCGTCCGGGTCCAGTACTTCCGCATTCTCGAAGGCGAGGCACGCTTGATGCAGAAGCGCCTCTCTCAGCACTTTGCCCAGTCGGCTGCGGAACCCTTCTCCCTCGGCGACAATCGCCCGCATATCGGCGATCAGCAAGTTTTTGCCCCATTTGGCCGCAGCGTGACGAAGCTGAAACTTTTTGCCGGAGCCTGCAGGACCCCACAGCCGGACTCCCGTCGCGTCTTCGCCGCTTCGCCCGGAGGAGGCGGGGCTCCCGACAGGAGCGCGGGCCGACAACTGCGCCTGCACATCATGATGAACCAGCAGCGGCTCCAGCGGTTCGTCCGGATAATGGATCGTCACGACCGGCTGGAGCTCTTCGTCCAGCGCGCCCGTATCGAGAAGAAACGCCGTCACTCTCCGGTCGAGCGCAAACGGCCTGGACAGCAGCGGCCTGCCGAACGGTTCGTTCTCCTCCTTCGCCAGCACATACTTCGACAGCTTGCCGCGCGGGGAGAAAGCGACCCGGGCCGCGCGCATCTCGTCAGCCGTCCGGCATACGAGCTGAAGCGCAAGGCCGACGTTCGGCAAACGAATCGTCAAATCGTCCGCCATAAATCCGAATATTCGCTCATATTTCCGGTCGAGCTCGACGGCCAGAGCCAGCATAACGACCCCTTGCTCCACGGCGTTTAAGGAGAAGACGCTGCTTACATGCACGATCGGCAAAAAGACGCCGCTCTCCCTGCTCGCCGCCTTGCGTCCCGCAATCTCGTCCCGGAAGGCGTTGATTTTGCCCGCGCGTTCCTCTGTCTCCGGATCTCCGTCTTCCTCCGCCTCCGTCACTTCCTCCGCATCCGCGACCAAACGCATAAATTCGTCCTCGGACACGTACATCCCCCGAAAGGCGTCCGCTTGCGGGTCCTGCTCTGGAAAACCGCGGCGGCTGTACAGCTGCAGCAGCTTCAAATCCAGCAGACGAAGCTCGTCCGCGTAATGTTCCCATATATGCGAATAGGGCCGTGCGGCCGCCCGTTCTCCCGGCGTTTTCCCTATCGATGTTTTGCTCAACCGTCCGCACCCTCTCTGTATCATTTCCCTGAAATTCGTTTAGCGCCTCGCCCGTTGCCGGGAAGACCTCAATCGCAGCTCCTCCCTGTATTTCATCACCGTCCGGCGAGAAATGTGCAGGCCGTCCGCAGCGAGCAGATCGGCGATCTGCTGGTCGGAGAGCGGCGTCGCCTTGTTCTCTCCGTCGATCAGCCGCCTTATTTTCGCCTTTACGGCTTCCGCGGAGGCCGGGATGCCGCCGCTCGTAGGCAACCCGTTTGTAAAGAAAAACTTCAATGCATAAACGCCGCCCGGCAGCTGCACGAATTTGTGCTGAACCGCCCGGCTTACCGTCGACTCGTGCAACTGCAGCCGTTCCGCGATCGTGCGCAGGCTCATCGGCTTCAAACCGTCTACGCCCCGCTCCAAAAACGCGCGCTGCTCCTCCACGATCGCCCCGATAACCCGGCTCAACGTCGCCTTTCGCTGCTCCAGACTTCGGATCAGCGAGCGGGCCGCCTGCAGATGATCGCGAAGATACGCTTTCGTCCGCATATCCCCGCTATTGTACGCCAGCTGCTTGTAGTACGGGCTAAGGCGAAGAGAAGGGGTGCTCCGATCGTTAAGATACAGAACATAGTCCCCTCCGATATTGCGGACTTCCGCATCGGGAACGATAATCGTCCCCGAATCTCTGGAATACCCTGCACCCGGGCGCGGGTTCAACGTGCGAATATAGGCTACCGCCGCTTCCACCTCGGCGATTCCGATGCCCAGCCCGCCGGATATGCGCCGGTAGCTGCCGGACGCCACCTCCTGAAGGTATCCGTTCACGATCGGGATCGCATGCTCGTTGGCATAAGAATCCCGCTCGATCTGAAGGCGCAAGCATTGCTGCAGCGTTGCCGCAGCCACTCCGGCCGGCTCCAGCGACTGCAAAGCCGCGATCGCCTCCTCCACCCGGCGGACCGGTTCGCGCAAGCAAGCGGCCGCTTCCTCCGCCCCGATCCGCAAGTAGCCGCTCTCATCCAGATTGCCCGCCAAATACCGGGCGATCCGATACAGATCGTCCGCCATGCCGCTCATCCGGAGCTGACCGAGCAGCGACAGTTCGAGCGTCTCCTCCGGGGCGCACACTCGCCCCAGTTCCTCATCGCGGTCGGGATTGCGTGCGCGCCCCCCGCTGTCGGACCGACTCCGACTCCGGCTGCCGCTGCCGCGCGAATATTCCGCCGACTCCACCGCTTCCATCGGCTCGATGCACGGATTTTCCTGGAGCTGATCCCGGACATACAACTCCAGATCGGCCGCTGCCATCTGCAGCACGTTCATCGCCTGAATCAACTGCGGGGTCATATTCAGTTTCGTATAGAGGCCTTGGACCTGCGACTGCCCGCCCCACATGCTGCTCCCTCGCCTTCCATCCGCCGGCCGCGCGAATCGCCGGCTTCCGGTCATAATAATAGTTGCGCATGCCGCCTTCCATCGTCACTGTCCCCGGCAAGCCTCGACAAACGCTTCGAACAGCTTCCTCGAGATGTCGTCCGTGCCGGCCGTCTCCTCCGGGTGCCACTGCACCCCAAGGACGAACCGGTCGCCGCTCTCGCTTTCGATCGCCTCGACAGTCCCGTCCCCGGCTCTGGCCGTTATCCGCATACCGGGAGCCGGCTGCTTGACGGCCTGATGGTGGAAGCTGTTCACCTTAAACGAAGTCGTCCCGGCAATTCGCGCTACCAGACTGCCTTCGTCGGCCGTAACCGCGTGAGACAGGTGGGAGGTTGGCGCCTTCTGGCTGTGCTGAATCGTCTTGCATTGCGAATAATAAATATCCTGATACAAGCTGCCGCCCAGCGCCACGTTCAACACCTGTTCGCCCCGGCATATCGCGAAGATCGGCTTGCCGGCGGACGCATATTCGCGGATCAGCAGCACTTCCAGCCGGTCGCGCTCGGGCGTAATTCGCCCCAGTTCCTTCAGTGGCTCCTCCCCATAATAGCTCGGATCGATATCCGCGCCGCCGGTAAGCATCAGACCGTCTGTCTTGCCGCACAGCCGGCGGACTTCCGCCTCTCCGAGCCCGAACGGGACGATGACCGGTATACCTCCCGCGCGAATAATCCAGTCCGAGTACGCATATTTCAAAACGGCGGTATTCTCGTCACAGCTTGCCGTAACGGCGATAATCGGCTTCAAGTCCATACACCCACTCCTCCATACGTTCCGTTACTCCTAGGTATACATGATGCGGGCGGTTACGTAAACCACTTTTTAACGACTGGCGCTTCTTTTGACAAACACGATTTGACGCAAGGGAGGGAGGCGCGGCGCTTTTCTCGGCCAACACGGCTTGTCGCAAAAGGGGGCGATGCACGCTATGACTCCCCATGGCGTGAGCAGTTGCGGGTCGGCTCTTCCGTTGTACTTCCGTAACGGACATCACAGCCGCTTAGCCGTCAAATTGTTGCACTTTTTCATTCTAACGGTCACCATGGCACCTATCGGGCGGTTAATCGGCAATTAGGGGGACTTAGACCGTTGTAAGCGGCTCTGGTGTCCGTTAAAATATCCGACCCGCTCTTTTCCCGCCCTAAGCTGCAACTATGTCCGTTACATGGTTCGCAAAACGCTCCGAGGCGCATGTTGGCCGGAGGGTGGTTGAGGACGCCCCCAAAAGTGAACTCTACTCGCGATGAATGTCCACACCACAAGCAAGAACCGCCAGACGTGATGAGAAATTTACGCTCCCAACGAGGAAATTATGTACGCAGCGAGGGACTTAAGCGCCCAGCAAGGAACTTAAGCGCGTGACGAGAAACTTAAACGCCAGCGAGAAACTTAATCCCACTGTTACAAAAAAAGCCCCCGATTCTGTCCGGTCAGGACAAAACGGGGACTTCACGAGTTGCCGATTGCAATCTCAGAACGTATTGTATGGGATAAAAAAGCGTTGCCGGCGGCCAACTCCGATTTTCAAACCAAGTAGGTCATGCCCTGAGCGTGTAGCGATTACGCTTGCTCCAACACCGTCTCAAAGCCCACCTCGAACATCCGGCTCCACGGCAAATGCACGTCCTCGATGCGGATTCGTCCCGGGCAGCCTTCCTGTACATACTGCTCCACGAATTCCTCGAGCTTCCGCTGGATGACGGCATACACTTCTGCCTGCACATGGGTCAGCTCGTAGTAGCTGGCTCCGAGCTTAGGCAGCTCGTTATGAATAACGTCTTTGCGGACAAGCGCCTGGTAGCCCCAGTCCTCGATTAACCGGAAATAATAGTAAGCTCTGCTCCGATTCAGCCGTTCCGCCGACTGGTCGCCGCGGCCGCGATAATACGACTCGATGATCGCATGGGAGATCACCGTTCCGAGCGTATTGCCCGACGTATTCCAAGCCGCATACGCCGCAATATCGTGCAGCAGTCCGCTGCGCGCGACCAGCTTCATAAACGGCAGATCCGAGCCGTTGCTTACCGCTACGTCGGCCAATGCAACCATATGGCCTTCCCGGATATAATGGCGGATCGCCTGTACAAACTCCTTCGGATTCGTTTCCGAAAAATACGCACGATTGCGCCCGCTGTACGGAGTGGAGCATTCCGCCATATCCTTCTGCCCGACCGGCGGAGAATTCGTCATCAGAACAAAATCGGTTCCGGCCGAATTGTCGTGCGACACGGCTCCGGCCGCGGTCAAATGATATTTGATGCTTTCCCCGAGGGAGCGGTCTTCATACTTCGGCGCGACGAACGGGCCATGCACCGAGGAATACCGGACGAACGCTTTCGGAATATATCCTTTCGCTTCGCAAAACGCTCTGGCGAACAACGTGCAACCGATCTCGTCCGCACCCGGATAAATCATCACGCGGTCGCTGATGTCGAGCTCTTCCGCAAGCAGCGTCAGCTTCCGCTGTTCCAGCGGGCTGAAGCCGTATTGGGAATTGTCGTCGAGCGGGACAATCAGATAATCGATAATTCCGTCACGGACAAGCTTCATCGTCTCCGCATTCACAAACGAATTCGTTTTCCGGCGCGTCAGGAAATCTTCCAGCACCGCCTCCGGAATTGCAGCCGTAACCGCCTCCAGACGAGCCGTCTCTTCCTCATCCAAACTTTCCTGCTCGGCCTTGTCCTTCAGCCAGCCGTACGTAAAAATTTCGTTGCCGTAGTCGGCGTAATAATCCGGTTCTTCCTCCGAGCTGGAGTAAGCCGGAACCCGGGTAATCAGGTTGAATCCATATATGCGAAGCTGCGGATTGTCCCGCTTCAGCTCGGCCAACACGGCCAGACGCTCCTTGCAGACCGCTTCTTCCGTATAGTGCAGACGGGACGGCACGATTCCTCCGTGCACGAGCATATCGATCGAAACGATCAAAGCGTCTGCGCCGGAAACCGCCCCGGGCAGCCAGTCGCGGATCGCATCTGTATTTGCAGCCGTTTTTTTGCGTCCAAGCATGCCGATCTCCGGCGCTTTCAAGGTCATATCCGTCATCGACGCCAAAATTTGAGGGTAGCGGTAGTTACAAGGTCTTTCGTCCAACGGAACATACACGATCGTTTGCATGGTTTTCTCTCCTAGCGAATAAGTAAGTTTAAAAGATTTTTTCCTTTAACAAGGGTAGTTATGGAGAATAACTCCATTCTAACACGACCCGGCCGATAGGGAAAGCACGAACAGCCCGCAACTGCCGCCGCCCGAGCCGCACATCGCCATCTAATCCCAACAACCCGCTAATCCTCCGGAGTGCTCATGATTAATAAGATGCAACTTTTAGCGATTTCCCTCGTCCATTTTATGTATCCGCATGTATCCGCCTATAGATCCATGGAAATAGTGCAGAATAAGACAACCTAAGGAGGTGCCGCCATGAAAAGGCTGCTCGCCGCCATACCGCTGCTGCTCGCTTTAGCCGTCTCCGGCTGCGCAGACACGGTAAAGGAGCCTGTGGAGCCCGGAACCGGCACAGGAACCGGAACTGGAACAGGTACCGCGTCTCCCGCTCCGCCCGCCGCACCCGATCCGATTCAGGAGCGGCTGAAGTCGATGTCGCTGGACGAAAAGCTGGGACAACTTGTCATCGCCGGCGTCAACGGCACGAAGCTGGACCCGGAAACCCGGAGCCTGATCGAAAAGGATCGCGTCGGAGGATTTATTTTATACAAGCCGAATATCGAATCGGTCGAACAAACCGTATCGTTTCTGAATGAGCTGAAGCAGGCCAACCGCAACAGCCGCATTCCGCTGCTGCTCAGCGTCGATCAGGAGGGCGGAAAGGTGAGCCGGCTGCCGCCGCCCTTAGCCGCCTTGCCGTCCAGCCGGGATATCGCGCGAGCCGGAAAACCGGAGCGTGCTCGCAGCATCGGCGAAGCGATCGGCGAGGAACTGCGGGCGTTCGGCTTCAACGTTAATTATGCCCCGGTGCTGGATGTGGACAGCAATCCGAACAATCCGGTCATCGCCAGCCGGTCGTTCGGCCCCTCGGCCGCAATCGTCAGCTCTTATGGGATCGAACTGATGAAGGGGCTGCAGCACCAAAAAGTGATTCCGGTCGTCAAGCATTTTCCCGGACACGGCGATACTTCCGTCGACTCCCATCTCGATCTCCCGGTTGTGGACAAGACGGCGGACCAGCTGCGCAAGCTGGAGCTCGTCCCGTTTGCCGATGCTGTACGCGCCAAAGCCGATTCCGTCATGATCGCCCATATCCTATTGCCCGATCTCGATCCCGGCGTCCCATCCTCCATGTCTTCGAAGATTATTACCGGGTTGCTGCGTGAGGAGCTCGGCTTCGACGGCGTCGTCATGACCGACGATATGACGATGGGCGCGATAACGAAGCATTACGATCTCGGGCAAGCGGCCGTGCAGTCGTTTAATGCCGGAAGCGATATTCTGCTGGTCGCCCACGAATACAAAAACGCGCGTCTGGTGCTCGACGCCTTGAAGCAAGCCGTCGTATCCGGAGCCATTGCCGCGGAGCGAATCGATCGCAGTGTCACCCGGATTTTAACTTTGAAGCAGCGCTACGAGCTGTCCGACGAAGCCGCAGGCTCCGTCGATACTGACACAATAAATGCCGCGATCCGGCAAGCCGTCGGCAAATAGCCGCCGCCCTTATTCAAACCTCTGTCGCATGGCTTTGCTTCCTCGTTTTGGTTTCGCCATACAATAAGGAAAACCGTCCGGTAAAGGTGTCCGGACGGTAACTACTCAGGCAGCAAGAAAGCGAAAAGGAAAGAGGCTGTAATTAAAAGAGGAAATCCCCTTTCACTACACAAATTCCCTACTATTCAAACCATCTTTTTTTGATGTATCTAAGTAGTTACTCCGGACGGTCCATAGACGTGCAAACCCATACGCTTGTGTATGGGAGAGAATGGAGAGTGGGTACCTACGCTTCAGTCGCTCGTTATGAGGTTTCGGGGGAACAACCCGGCTCTAGGTGCGGTCCGATAACAGTTGGCTTGCTAGCAGGTTGTTGGTGTTTGCCTTCGCCAAAACGTATGTACGCGGGTTCTAAACCATATAACAGTCTTTGCTACCTTGTATTTTCGATCTTTTCGACAAACTAAATCGGATAGAGGCGGTTTGTAGCTTTTATTCGAACCAACTGATGGGGAGTTTACCTTTTTCGCGGATTTTAGGTTCCTTCTCCGCTCGGAAGCAGGGCAGGAGGTCCAAACAGCCCCCACCCACGATGAACAACTTGGCTGACTTGATAAGTAAAGACCTCCCGCCCGCTTTAGCACGGTGACACACTTAGACATTCCAGCTAACAAGCACAAACCCCCTCGTCCACTCTGCCACGGTAAAGCATTTAAACATTCCGGCCTAGCAAGTAAGAGGACCCCCACTCGATCACGATGAAGCACTTAAACGTTCTGGCATAGCAAGCAAGTAGCCATTTCTCCACTCTGTCACGCTAACTCACCCAAACACTCTGGCACAACAAAAAAGGGACGTTGGCCCTCACGGCCGGCGCCCCTTGCTTTTTATTGAAAGTGAATGCGCCCATTGCGGACCCATTCCCATAACTGCTGAGAAGGTATGTTCGTCTTGTCGGCTAACTGTTGAATCGTCATCCGCGAATTAGTCCGCACCAATTCCCTCACCACATCGAACATCCGGTCGTAGTGCCGCTCGCAATCCCGGCACACCGTCACTTCCACACGGTCCTGTACGAATAGGACGCCGCAGTCGCGGCAATTGCACAGAGTCATGGCGTCCCGGCCTCAAGCACAGCTTTTTTCCAGCATGTACCGTTTTACCGTGCCGAGCGCATCCATGAAATGGACCAGTTCCTCTCTGGACATCGTCTGGAACCGCTGCAGCAATCCGTCCATCCCCGCCCTGCTGATTAACTGCTCCAGCTCCGCTGTCAATTGAGCCATTTCCGGTTGATTCATCGCATTCATCCTCCGTTATCGATTAGGTTTGCGCCCCCACAACATCGCGTATCGGCGCCGTTCGTTTACTCCCCTTAACGAACCCCCTTTCTGACAGGCGGTCCACCGAAAAAAGAAAACTGCCCGAAATGCGGGCAGCCGTCATATCCTTTACGGACTTCCTCATTTCGGTAGCCCAGCTGCCGTAGGCGATCCCCTTAGGCCTGAAGCTTTGCGTCCCTACCTTTCGATAGGTTTGCCGTTTATCGATGCCGGTGTTAGGTACAGTATAACACGAGAAGCACTAAAAAAGAACTACTCCGCGACGGAAAGTAGTTCTTTTTACTCACTCCACAGCAGCTCAAACCGATTCAAGCCTGCAGTTTGAAAAACGCCTCTCTTCCTTCCACAATCGCGCGCGAGGAAACAAACAGGAACGTTTGTTTGATTCCGGAAAATTCGGCGACATACTCCGAGAGCGCTTCATACGCCTGATAATACGGAAACAGCCGGTGCAGCGCACCTTCCCCTTCCGTTCGGAGCAGCTCCGGCCGCAAAGCCTTCAGCATGAGACCCGCCGGTATTCTGCCGCCCTGCATAACCCGTTCCTGCAGACGAACCGTCACTCCAATGGCGCGGATGAGCCGCTGACGTTCCGGACAATTCAAATCCGCCTTCTGCAGCGCCTTGGACAAATCCCGCACCCGCTCGACCATCGTCTCGTAAGTCCGGAACAGCTCCCCCGGAGCGATCGGCCCGTTCCTCCGGTTCATCCAGCGATCCTCGCGGATAAAGGCTGATATTTCCTTGCCCGACTCAATGTACTTCCGCACTTCCTCGATCTGCAGCCGCATTTGCGGCTTATAGGGCGTCATACGGGCGGACATCAAATCCTGCTGGATATAATACAGCAGCGTGCGGAGCATGCTTTCCGATTTGACGAGCAGCACCTCTTCCCGTTCCCGGTGAACCGGCTTGCGGATCATATTAACGGCGGTTCCGACCAGCATTCCGATCAGTACGAGCAGCAGCTGGTGATAAGCGGCGGTGCCATGGAGCTCGTCGGACGTTCCGATCGTATTGACGGCGACGATAACGGCCAGCGTCAGCGAAGCGGTCAGCTTTAGCCGGACATGGATCGCCATGACAAGCAGCGATACAGCCGCGATAACGAGCGAATATTCCCCGAACAAAAGCGCGGCTCCGATCCCGAGCAGAGCGGCGAACAAGGCGCTGGCGAGATGGGACAGCGTCGATTGGAGCGAACGGTATACGGACGGCTGAACGGCTAACATCGAGATGATGCCCGCAAAATGATCCGGCTCCAGATGCAGGAGTCGGGCGATCGAGATGCTGATCGCAATCGCGATCACGGTTTTGACTACACGGAGTCCTACTCGCATATTGAATCCATCCCATCCACTTCTTTATGTTAATTATTATAACACAAAATTTGCGAATGAGTATATTTTCGTTAATTAACGTCATTTTATATTACATATACATAACACAATCATTCATTCCCTCGGTATTACTGCTTGCAGATAAAGCCGATCCAGCGCTATGTCGCTAATCACGAATCGATCTTTGTTGTTGCCGGGCAGCTGCTGCGTTCATTCCACAAGATTTCCGTCCCCGATCCGCTGAACGTTTCCAAGGATGACCGCAAGGATTGAAATTGAATCCTTTTAAAAAAACACAAAAAATCGCCCCAAGCCAAGCTTGGGACGATTGTGCTGCATACGGTAAACTTTTGAATAGCAAGGACGAAAAATCCGGACAATCGTGGTATACTTCAACCTTTTCAGGAACGTCCCGCCACACGGCTTCCCGCTCCCCGCCCGCTCAAAATCAAAAAACCGATGCCGCCCAGCGCGCACGATACCGCCGCAAACCGGAACATCGTCCCGAACCCGGCATGATCGATCAGCCAGCCTCCCGCGTTGCTCGCGATCAAAATCGCCAAGTTGACGTACACCATGCTGAACAGTGTCTGCCCCGTCGACTTCCAGCTATCCGGACAAAGGTCGCTGACGTACTGGACACCCGCCGCATAAAACAAGGCGAACGTTATCCCCTGCAGCATCTGGCTGAATAGCAGGACCGCGAACGGCGGGTCCAGCGACAAGATGATCATCCGGGAAGCCGCCACGAATGCGCCCAACGCCAAAATGGCCCGGTAGCCGAACCGCTCGGTAAATCTCGTCGCAAAAAAGAAAAACGGCAGCTCGGACAAAGCCGACACGGTCGACAGCCAGCCGATTTTCTCCGACACCTCTCCGCCCGTCGTGCCCAAATAGACGGAGAAAAAGATGCTGAAGCTTTGGGTGCCGCAGGCGACAAGCAGCACGAGCAGCAGAAAAACGGAAAGCTCCTTTTGGCCCAACAGCTTCACGACGTCACGCATCGAGGCGTTTTTGCGGACACTGCCTTTCTCCAGCAATCTCGTGATCGCCACAACGACGATCATAAGCCCCATATATAGAAAAAACATCTTATCGATGCCGATATGCGTATACAGAATCCCAACCGGCGACACGATCAGAGCGAAGCCGATCGAACCCCATACCCGTGCGCCGCCGTACGTTTGCCGGTGCTTCTGGGCATGGGCAACCGCGACGGCATCCGACAGCGGCACCATCGGGGAGTTGAATATCGCGAGCACGACCGCCGTAGAGGCAAAGACGGCAAATCCCGCTCCCGTCGAATAGCCGAACGCGATCGCCGGCGTCATCAGGCCGCATATCATCAAGGCCGTCTTCTCGATGCCGTACTTGTCGCACAGAAGTCCCCACATCGGTTGAACGAACAACGCTACGAAAGGACCGATCGCATAGATGATGCCGATCTGCTGGCTGGTCAGTCCCGCCTCGCGTAGCCAAAAAGCGAGAAAAGGCGAATAAGAGGCCGCGGCCGCGAAGAAAAAGAAAAAGTAGACGTGAGGCGCATAAGCCTGCAACCGGTTCATGATGTCAGCTCCGTTTCGTTAATCGTTCGCATACCGCCCGTCCCTCTCCGATGTGCTTACGATAACACGCCCTATACGAAGCGTCAATGCAGCTCCAAAAACGTTCAGTTATCGGGTAAAATATGCTATGCTTGTGCTTATATTAACGGGAACGGAGAACTACGAAACGATGAATATACTCACCGCAGAACGATTAAGCAAAAGCTTCGGCATGAAAAAGCTGTTCGAGCACCTGTCTTTCAGCATCAATGAAGGCGACCGGATCGGGCTGATCGGCGTCAACGGAACGGGCAAGTCGACGTTTTTGAAAGTGATCGCAGGCGCGGAACCGGCCGATGAAGGATCGATCGCCGTCCGAGGCGGAGTCCGAATCGAATATTTGCCGCAAAACCCGCCCTTCGACGACGACGCTACGGTGCTGGAGCAAATATTCAGCGGCCGCACGCCGCTTATGCAGCTGCTGCGCGACTACGAAGCCGTGGTCAGCCGCCTGGAGCACGGAGACACCGACAGCGGCCTTCAGAAGCGGCTGCTGGAGCTGACCGGACGAATGGATGCGGAAGGCGCCTGGCAGCTTGAGAACGAAGCGAAGCGGATCTTGACCAAGCTCGGAATCGACGATTTCGACGCGCGCATGGGCACGTTATCCGGCGGCCGGCGCAAGCGGGTCGCCCTGGCCGGCGCCTTGATCCGCCCGGCCGATCTGCTCATTTTGGACGAGCCGACCAACCATATCGACACGGAGACGGTCGACTGGCTCGAGTCGTATTTGGCCAAGTCCAAGTCCGCCCTCCTTATGATTACCCATGACCGGTATTTTCTGGATCGGGTAGCAGGACGAATCATCGAGCTGGACCAAGGAAAGCTGTATCCGTACACGGGCAACTACAGCGTTTTTCTGGAGCAGAAAGCGGAGCGGATGGCCCGGGAGCAAGCTTCCGAAGAGAAGCGGCAAAACCTGCTGCGCCGGGAGCTGGCATGGATTCGCCGCGGGGCTAAGGCCAGGTCGACCAAACAGAAAGCGCGGATCGAGCGGTTCGAGAAGCTGCAGGACGCAGTACCCGACGCGGCGCCCGCCGATATGGACATCTCGCTTGCCGGAGCCCGTCTCGGCAAAAAAGTGATCGAGCTGAACGAGGTCGGCAAATCGTATGAGGGCCGTACCGTCATCCGTTCCTTCAGCCATATCGTACAGCGCGACGACCGGGTCGGCATCGTCGGGCCGAACGGCGCCGGCAAGTCGACGCTGCTGAAGCTGATTGCCGGACGGCTGGCACCGGATTCCGGCATGATCGATACCGGACCGACCGTGAAGATCGGCTTGTTCTCCCAAGAGAATGAAGAATTGAACGAAAAGCTTAGAGTGATCGAATATATCCGGGAAGCGTCGGAGCAGGTCCGGACGTCCGACGGCGAGATCGTCAGCGCCTCGCAAATGCTTGAGCGTTTCCTGTTCCCTCCCGCGGCGCAATGGACGCCGATCGCGAGCTTGTCGGGCGGCGAGAAGCGCCGGCTGTTCTTGCTGCGCATCCTGATGGAAGGTCCGAACGTCCTGCTCCTGGACGAGCCGACCAACGATCTGGATATTCAGACGCTGACCGTGCTAGAAGATTATTTGGAGTATTTTCCCGGAGCGGTGCTCGTCGTCTCTCACGACCGTTACTTCCTGGACCGTACGGTCGATACGCTGCTCGTCGTCGAGGGAGACGGCGAGATCGGCCACCATACCGGCAACTATTCGGAATTCCGCGACCGGATGAAGGACGCCGAAGCGAAGGAAAGCTCCGCCAAAGAATCCAAGCCGGCAGCAGATTCCAGAACTTCTCCGGCAGACGGCCGCCCGAAGGAAAAAGCGCTCAAATTCTCCTTCAAGGAACAGAAGGAGTTCGAAGAGATCGACGGGAAAATAGCCGAAGCGGAGCGCGAGCTCCACGAGGTCGGAGAAGCGGTCTCCGCCTGCGGGGCCGATTACGAGGCGCTGGCGAAGCTGACCGCGAGGCAGCAGGAGGCGGAAGCCGCACTCGAGCATCTGATCGAGCGGTGGACCTACTTAAACGAATTGGCGGAACGGATCGAGCAGCAGAAGAAAGGCTAGCGCCGGGCTGCGACAATCCGCCGCAAACGGCCGACCGCCGGGAGAGGAGCAGAGATGGAAGACGGGACATTCCATATCCGCAGCTTTATCGGCAAGTTCGACGAAACATGGCAGGACATCGGATTTCACCAGAATACGACGCTGGAAATCGAAATCGTCCTCGAAGGACGCGGCCTCTTCGAATGGCCAGAGCGCAAGCAGCATATCGAGACGGGGCACGTCGTCGTCATTCCTCCGGGCATCCCGCACCGGTTCGCCGCCATCACGAAAGTGCGGTACGGGGTATTTCACCTTCAGGGCATGCCCCCCTCCTTGCGCGAAGCGGCCGACAAGTTGGCCGGCAACTACACCCAGCCGAAGCTGTACGCCTTGTCCCGGATCGACCGGGACCGGTTCGAGAAGCTGTTCCGCGAATGGCTGCGGGTGCTCGCCGCCTCGCTGAAGGACCGCCAGCGCAATTATGCGGTATGGGCGGAGATGCTGCTGCTTTATTTGTACGAGCATTCCCAGACGGATCTGCAGGCGATGACCATTACGAAGGCTGCGGACTACTTGCGCGAAAATCTGGGACAAACGGTCCAGATGGCAGATCTGGCCGAGCTGTCCGGGTTAACCGTCGCCGGCTTCCGCCGCACGTTCGAGAAAATATACAAGCTCAGCCCCAAACAGTACCAGCAGCAGTGCCGCATGCAGGAGGCCAAATGGCTGCTGAGTGCGACCGACAAAGATATGAACGAGATCGCCGGTCAAGTCGGCTTTTACCGCCTCCACTCGTTCTCCCAGTGGTTCAAGTCCGCCGAAGGCGTCTCCCCCACCCTCTGGCGCAAGCGGCAGAAAATGAATCACGGCGGCGGAGAACCCCTTACCTGACCGGCCTTAGACGGGTCCGCTACGCGCGGCCCGTTTTTTTGCGTAAATTCCGGTTCCATTTGAATAAATACTTTTCCGGGCATATCCACTATCCTTGTTCGTGTAACCATCGTCCCTAAGGAGGATTTCCCACATGAGCAAAGTGAAAGTCGGTTTTATCGGAGCCGGAGGAATGGCCGAGCATCATATGAAAACGCTGCAAAAGCTGGAGCAGGCCGAGTTTACCGCCGTATTTGACTTGAATGCCGAGCGGGCAGGCCAGGTCGGGGAGCAATACGGAGCGCAAGTGTTCGACAGCGCCGACCAGTTGCTTCAATCGGGTGCGGTGGACGCGGTATTTATTTGCACGCCGCCTTTCGCCAGAGACGGAATCGAGGAAGCCGCCGCCCGCAAAGGCATTCACCTGCTATCGGAAAAGCCGGTCGGTCTCAACATGGAGGTTGTCCGTTCCAAAAGCAAAATCATTCAGGAATCCGGGATCATTCATTCTTCCGGTTATTGCCTGCGTTACCTGGAATCCGTCCAGAAGGCAAAAGAATATCTCGCAGACAAATCGGTCGACATGGTGTTGTCTTACCGGCTCGGCAGCTTGCCCGGAACTCCATGGTTCCGCAAAATGGACAAATCGGGCGGACAGCTCGTCGAGCAGTCCACTCATCAGGTCGACCTGATCCGTTACCTGGTCGGCGATTTCCACGAGGTACATGCGCGTTATGCGCAGCGCAGCATCCTGAAGGAATTCCCGGACGCTACGATTCCGGACGTCGGCATCATCTCGTTCTCGCTTCAGTCCGGCGCAGTCGGCTCGTTCAGCACTGCGTGCATGTCGAAGAAGTTCGGGCGCGGCGACGTCGAGCTGATCGGCTCCGATTTCTACGTCACGATCAAAGGCGGGGCGCTCCGCATCGTCGACAACGAGCTGAATGTGGATGAGAAATATAACACCGACTTTTACCTGGAGCAGGACCGCGCCTTTATCGAAGCGGTGCGGACCGGCCGTCAGGAGCTCGTGCTGGGCGGCTACGATGAAGCTGTAGCGACGCTCGAAGCGACGCTCGCCGCCAACGAATCGGCCGCCACCGGGCGCGCCGTCACAATCTCCGCCAGCACGGCTCAAGTGTAAGGCGAGAAGGAGGAACCCGTTATGCTGAAAAGTGTCAACCAATGGTGTTTTCCTGAAGGCACCCCGCTGCCGAAATTGTTCCAAGTTAGCCGCGAGGCGGGCTTCGATGCCGTAGAACTGAACATCAACCCGCCGGGAGGAGTCGGACTGACGATGGAAACGACTCCCGGCGAAGCGGACGAGATCGCCAAGCTCGCACGGGAGAACGGCATCCAGCTGCGCAGCATCTCGACTTCCCTGATGGGGAGAAGCCCGCTCTCGTCGGCCGACGCGGACATGCGGGCGACAGGACGGAGCGTCGTGACGAAGCAGCTCGACCTTGCCGAGCGGATCGGAGCGGATACGGTACTGGTCGTTCCCGGCGTCGTGAATCCGGCCACTTCGTACGACGATTGCTACGAACGAAGCTTGAGCGAGCTGCAGAAGCTCGTTCCGGAAGCGGAAAAACGCGGCGTCAAGATGGGAATCGAAAACGTCTGGAACAAGTTTCTGCTCTCGCCTCTCGAGATGCGAACCTATATCGATACGCTGAATTCCCCTTACGCAGGCGTCTACTTCGACGTTGGAAACATCCTGCTGTACGGCTTCCCGCAGCATTGGATTCGCATTCTCGGCAGCCGGATCGTAAAAGTCCACGTTAAAGATTTCAAAACGTCGGTCGGCAACGGAGGCGGCTTCGTCCCGCTGCTCGGCGGCGACGTCAACTGGCCGGAAGTGGTCGCGGCGCTGAAGGAGATCGGCTACGCGGACACGCTGACGGCGGAGATCGGCATCTACTCGTCCAGTCCGCTGCAGCAAGTGTATGACACGGCGCGCCAGTTGGATGCGATCATCCAGGGCCGTCCCGCTTGAATGATGAAATAAAGGCGATTTGCATCACAAACTCTAACGGACACAGAGGCCGTTATTGTGATGAATTTCGATCCATTTGATTTCTAAGGGACATGGATGCAACTATTTGGTGAGAAATGTTACTTTTAGAGGTGGTTCGGAGTAAATAGGTGCTGTGGTGACCGTTACATTTAAAAAAACTGTATTTTAGCGAAATAGCTTCCACCATGTCCGTTAGAGTATCGTTTAGCTTAAATTCCGGGCTCATCTTCGCTTTAATACAGTGAAGAATATTATTGTGATCTATTGACAAAAACCGTCTACCGGCCAAACGCCGGTGACGGTTTTCTTTTTCGAATCTAAAAGGTAACGCCTGCCAGCGCTTCAATCGCATCCTTCAGCATCATATACGCATCACCGTCCGTTAATTTCTCCGGATTTCCGATCAGGTCGACGGTGGATGGCGATAACAGCTTCCGGTTCGCCAGTTCGTCCTGAGCCGTGTCGATCGTCGCATCGAGTCCGATTCCTTTGGCAATCGTGTAGCTGGCCTGCTGCAGCGTCAACGGTTTTTTCGCGGGCTCCTCCACGCCTTTTACAGCCTGGGCCGGATCGCCCTGGAAAGAGTCCGGGTACATGCGTCGGATGTGATGAACCTGATTCACCATGCGCTGCATATTCGACGGATTGTCGAGCAAAAACGCTTCGTTATTGTAAGAACCGACGGCAATCCCGGTATAAACGGCCGCTTTCAGCCCTGTATACGCTTTATGCTTCATATAGGGCTGGGGCTGAAGCGTATACGGCTTCAGGTCCATCCCCTGGTCGTTAAGCCGTTTTTGAAGTTCGGCGATCAGCGGTTTCGACTCGGCCATGCCGCGGAACGTAACTCCGTGCTCGACCGCCAGTTTAACCGCAGCACCCGCCGCTTCGCCTGCGGCCATGCCGGTAGGAATCACGCGCGCGCTTCCGTGCGCCAGCGTGTCGTAACTGGCCGAGCGGCCTACGACCAGCAGACCGTCTACGTTTGGCGGAACGATGCTGCGGAAGGGGACGGCGTATTTGAGCGGATGTACGACGACCGCACCGTTGTCCGACACCGAGGTTCTTTGAATATCCGCAGGGTAAGAACCGAACGCGATCCGGTCCCATTGATCGCGGTTTTCCAGCAAGTCGATCACGCTTAGCCGGTACAGACCGTTCATATGCCGCGTCTCGCGGACGTACAGCTCGGGGGCGATCGCATCGAGCTCGGCATGCTTGAACTCTTCGAACGTCTGCAGAAATTTTACTACGTTCGGAACTTCCTCACGGGCAATCTCCAGCGCTTCTTTTCTCGATTCCGGGTTTATTCCGTCAATTCCGAAAATTTGCAGCGCATTGATCAGAATCGTACCGTCGAGTTGTCTGCCGATATTCAAGCCGCGCATTTTCGTCTGTTCTTTATTTAGGGGCACATACTTTTTCATCTCGTTGCCGTAGCCCCATGCCGACATGTCGCTGACTCCGGTATTGCTGTCGCCGTCCCCGTTCAGCCGTTTGGCGATCAGATCCCAAGCTTTGTCGTCGATATGGTTCAGCCGGAATACGGCGGTCACGGCCATCCGCGAATCGGGATCGCCCAGATCCTCGCGTCCGATCGTAAAAGGAACTCCCGCCGCAGCGGCGATATCCGCATCTTGCGTAGCGTCGATAACCGCCTTCGAGCGAACCTCCTGCTTCGTTCCATCGGTTCCCGTGATCGTGACGCCCTCGATCCGGACCGTTCCGCCTTCCTTGGCAACGATCGGCTCCACGTCGGCCACCTTCATATCCAGATCGATGCGGCTCTCGGCCCGGACCATATCATAGAACGCATTGGCAGCCGTCGTCACATCGAAGGAATGGCCCTCCGTTTTTTTATACCATTCGGTAAATATCCCTTTGTTGAAATGATCTCTTCCTTTACCCGGGATCGAAGCCGCGGTGTTGTCCCAGTTCATATCGATGCTGTTCAGCCAGCCGACCGTCATCAGTCCGCCCAGCACGTCGCGGCCGTAGCTGTCGACAAGCAGCGTATTCAGTCCGCTTCGCGCCGCAGAGACGGCTGCGCTGATCCCTTCCGGGTCTGTACCGACGACAATCAAGTCGTAGCTGTCTTTCCTTTTTTCCACGGAATGCACTTTTACCGGTTCTCTTTTTACATCATTCGCATCGTCCGCCCCTCCTGCCCGTGCCGGATCTTTCCCCTTGCTGTAGTAGATCCCTGCGGCTCCTCCGAGGAATACGACCAGCAGTATCGCTGCGATAATCAACCCTTTGCGTGACATGTAGCACCTCGCCGTTATCATTAGAATTTCGGTAATTACGTAAAAAGCGATTTACTCCTTTCCTCGATGTATGCTGACCAGTATAGCGGACAAAGTTTAACCGTTTTTGTTCGGCCGCTTATCGGTCGCTTAAGGGATTCTTAATAAAAATTAAGATGTTCGCATAGCCCGAAGGCGACTTTCCCGGTGCCAAACGACCTTTTTTGGCGCAAAAAAAAGAAGACCGTCCTGCGGTCTTCCGTCTAATCTGCTTATGATCCGGATCGATCCAGAGGGAAGCCCGTTTCGAACACAGTCTCTCTCCGTCCGCTGCGTGCGGATAAACGTCCGCCGTGCAGCTCGATTATGCTTTTGGTAATCGCCAGCCCAAGACCTGTCCCTCCGGTTTGCGACGATCTGGAAGCATCCGCACGATAAAACCGTTCAAAAATATAAGGCAAATCCCGCTCGGGAATCGGCTCGCCGTAATTGACAATTTCCACGACCGCTTCGCCGTCCGTTTTGCCGATCAGGATATCGACAAATTTCCCTTTGCTCCCGTAACGAATCGCGTTCGAGATTAAATTTTCATAGGCGCGCATCAACTGATGGCCGTCCGCTTGAATATATACGTGGTCCTCTTCGGTAACGAGCCGGCTGGACATACCCGCTTTCGTCAGCGCCGGGATGAACTCCTCCGCCAACTGCTTCAGGAAACCGATCAGATTCACCCGTTTCAGCTCCAGCTCCATCCCTCCGCCGCTCAGGGACGTATATTCGAACAGGTGATCGATCAGCCGTTTTAAGGTTTTGGTTTTCTCGTAGGCGATGCTCGTATAATACCGCAGTTCCACCTCGTCCTTGTAGCGGTCGTTCTCGATCGTCTCCAGATAGCCGAGCACCGACGTAAGCGGTGTGCGCAAGTCGTGAGATACCCCGGTGATCAGCTCGCTTTTCGTCCGTTCCGCATCTCGCTCTTCTTCGATCGATTTCCGCAGCTTTTCCGTCATCTGGTTGAAATGATCCGCGACCGCCCCCATCTCGTCCGACGATTTGGTGACGATTTTATAGTCAAGGTTGCCTTTAGCTATTTCCTGAAGCCCGCGGGTAATCTCATCGAGATAACCGATGCTTTTGCGGCTGAACAGAAAGAAGAAGACCAGGAATAGGATCGCGCCCACGACAACCATAACCGGAGCGGAGCCGATCTCGCGGACAACCCACCCGATCGGAGCGGCGAACGGCTTCACGTAGACCAGAACCAGGAGCAGCCGGTAAGCGATCAGCACGGTCGCGGCCGCAAGCGCTGCGCTGAGCATGAAGGCAAACATAAATTTCCAGCGAACCGTATAAATAAACTTGGTTTTCATAACCGTCCCGCTCCAGTCTGACCGCAATCCCGTGCGTTCATTCGATCTTGTATCCGATTCCCCATACCGTCTTGATATAGTGAGGGCTGCTCGGGTCGCGTTCGATTTTTTCCCTGATTTTGCGGATATGCACCATGACCGTATTGTTCGATTCGTAAAAAGGTTCGTTCCACACCGTCTCGTAAATTTGCTCCATGCTCAGCACATGGCCGCGATTTTTGGCGAGAACGTGAAGGATCGCGAATTCGCGCGGCGTTAAGCGAACCTCCTGCTGATCAACCGTCACCTTATGCGTGAGCACCTGAATCTCGAGTCCGTCGATAACGATTTCGTTGTCGTTGTTCCTGTAGGCGGCCGTAAGCTGCCGGTACCGGCGCAGCTGCGATTTGACCCGGGCCATCATCTCGAGCGGGCTGAACGGCTTAACGACGTAATCGTCGGCCCCGATGCTGAGCCCCATAATTTTGTCGATCTCCTGGCCTTTGGCCGACAGCATAATAATCGGCATTTGCCGTTTCTCTCTTATTTTCATGCACGCCTCAATGCCGTCCATCCGGGGCATCATTACATCGAGAATGATCAGATCGACGTCGTTCGCGTTCAGCAGCTCCAGAGCCTCCACCCCGTCACTTGCCGTAAGCAGGTTGAAGCCTTCATTTTTCAAATACAGTTCCAGCAGACCCATAATCTCTTTCTCGTCGTCCACAAGCAAAATCGTTCCGCCCCGCATACGCACCCTCCCGCAACCCATCTCCACAAAGTAAAGCTCCGCTTCGTAACCGGCCGCAAAAAAACGAAAAGCTCTCTCCCGGTTCGGAGAAAGCCCCCATCTCTCTTGTAAACCGCTCTCTGCTACCATGTCAGACTTACCCCACATACCACCAAATAAAGGCGAGCACAGCCGCGATCGTGGCAACTGCGTAAATCAGCGTCAGTCTTAACGTATTTTTACCGATCTTTTTATCGTAATCGGGATTCCCTTCGACGTTTTGCTTGGACAAACCGATCAGCACTGTTGCGACGGCGGCAAACCCAATCAGCGCAATCAGCGCTACAACGATTCCTATATTCACCTTGTACCGCCTCCGTTTTTTCCTGTTCGAACTACCCTTATTGTATCGCGTAAGCCCGGAATGTAAAGCGCGGGGGAAGAAATATTTTGTGAACCGCGGCGGCAGCGCCGGTTTGGCGGCAAGATGGGCTCAGACACCGAAACCTCTTTTTCAGTTATAGTTTCCGGTTGAGTTTCGGTTCATGCTCGGACTATAATAAGAAAAGCTTATAATCGATGTATTGCCACGATGAATGACCCTGCGTAAGAGGTAGCTTTTCTTGCGAGCAGAAAGTGTTAAGCTTCGCTGAAACATAAGACTTTCTTACTCTAAAAGAAAAGCTTATAATCGATGTATTTACCACGATGAATGACCCTGTGTAAGACTCCCATCCCCTACTACTATAATGAAAAAGGTGCACAATGAGTATACTGACTGTCAAAAATTTAAGCCACGGCTTCGGCGACCGCGCCATCTTCCGCGACGTGTCGTTCCGGCTGCTCAAGGGCGAACATATCGGATTGATCGGCGCTAACGGCGAGGGCAAATCGACATTCATGAATATTATTACCGGGAAGCTGCAACCGGATCAAGGCAAGGTCGAATGGGCCAAGCGGGTCCGCGTCGGTTACTTGGACCAGCACTCCGTGCTTCAAAAAGGGCTCACCATCCGGGATGTGCTCAAGACGGCATTCGCCTACTTGTTCGAGATGGAAGCGGAAATGAACGGCATGTACGAAAAGATGGGCGAAGCGACACCCGAGGAGCTCGAGAAGATGCTTGAGGATGTCGGCACGATCCAGGACGCGCTCACCAATCACGATTTTTATATGATCGACGCGAAGGTCGAAGAGATTGCTCGCGGCCTCGGTCTGGAGGATATCGGTCTGGAGAAAGACGTTCACGACCTCAGCGGCGGGCAACGGACCAAAGTGCTGCTCGCGAAGCTGCTGCTCGAAAAGCCGGACATCTTGCTGCTCGACGAGCCTACGAACTATTTGGACGAGCAGCATATCGAGTGGCTCAAGCGGTATTTGCAAGAATACGAGAACGCCTTTATTCTAATCTCTCACGACATTCCGTTCCTGAACAGCGTCATCAACCTGATTTACCATATGGAAAATCAGGAGCTCAGCCGCTACGTCGGCGATTACTATGTCTTCCAGCAGCAGCACGAAGCGAAGCAATTGCAGCTGGAGTCGGCCTACAAAAAGCAGCAGCAGGAGATCGCCGATCTGAAAGATTTCGTAGCCCGCAACAAAGCCCGGGTATCGACCCGCAACATGGCGATGTCGCGCCAGAAGAAGCTGGACAAGATGGACGTCATCGAGCTCGCCAAGGAGAAGCCGAAACCGGAATTCCGCTTCAAGGACGCCAGAGCGTCCGGCAAACTGGTCGTCGAGACGAAAGGTCTAGTCATCGGCTATGACGAACCGCTGTCGCGGCCGCTGGATCTGCGCGTGGAACGCGGCCAGAAGATCGCCCTCGTCGGCTCGAACGGCATCGGGAAAACGACGCTGCTGCGCAGCATTCTCGGCGAGATCCATCCGCTCGGCGGATCGGTGGAGCTTGGAGAGCATCTGTATATCGGCTACTTCGAGCAGGAGATGAAGGGATCGGGCAGCACGACCTGCATCGACGAGGTATGGAACGAATTTCCTTCGTTCTCGCAATTCGAAGTCCGCGCGGCGCTCGCCAAATGCGGTCTGACGACGAAACATATCGAGAGCCGGATCGACGTGCTGAGCGGCGGCGAGAAAGCTAAAGTCCGGCTATGCAAGCTGATCAACAAAGAGACGAACCTGCTCGTGCTCGACGAGCCGACGAACCATCTCGATGTCGATGCCAAGGATGAGTTGAAGCGCGCGCTGCAAGCTTACAAAGGAACCATCCTGCTAATCTCTCACGAACCGGAATTTTACCGCGACGTCGCGACCGAGGTTTGGAACTGCGAATCATGGACGACGAAGCTGCTGTAACGGATAAGCGTCCCGGTCCGCCTCGATGGCGGCCCGGAACGCTTTTTTTCGCTTGCTCCGCAGGCAGAACCGCTGAACGATGCAATCCAGAAAGTCAACCCTAATTCGAGCGCCGCAATTATCGGGCCGTTCCCCCGGATTTCGGCGTCCGGACGTAGAGGTAATTGTCAACTCATGTGGAATATATATCCTTATTCGACGCGCGACATCTGGGCTTGTGACGGAGGTATTTCTGTGAAATCTCGGTTTAGGATGAAATTGACGGTCGTGATGATCATTTTCGCGATGGCGCTGTCCGTCGCGATCGCCCTGATGGATCATTATCGTCTGAAAGATCAAGCCCGTCTGGGCAAAGCGGAGCAAGTCCGGAAAAGCGAGCAAACCGTCAAGTACGCGCTGGAATCGATGGAGAAAGCGTATTACGTGCTCGGCGAGAATATAGCCGCCAAGATGCGGGAAAGCACCGTTTATTTGCTGAACCAATATGAGAACGCTCCGTCCGTAAGCAGTTGGGATCTGGAAGCGCTGAAGAAAGAGCTTACCTACGACATCCACATTATCGACGAGAACGATGTAATCGTCTACAGCAGCCTGCGGGACGAAGTCGGACTGGACTTTAAAGCTTGCTGCGGCAAGCTGGCCGCCATTTTGAAGGAGCGGCGGAGCACCGGCGAATTTTATCATGACGGAATCGATATCGAGCAAAACACCGGCATTTTAAAAAAATACAGCTATATGGCGACACCCGACAAAAGGTATATATTTCAGCTCGGCTACACACTGCAGGACAGTATGATCTACCAGCATTTCAACTTCTTCCAGGCGATCAACGAGCTCGTAGCCCAGGACGATTCTTTTTACGAGATCAACGTGCTGAATATGGGCGGCCACGCTTTGGGCGAGCTGGCCGACGCCAGCAAGCTGTCGGGTTCGCGGAGGGACGCGTTCGAGAAAACGTTCACAACCGGACAAACGAGCGAATTTCGCGGCGACTGGGAAGGGCTGCCGGCGATCTACCGTTATGTGAACTACGACTCCAAGTACGACAGCGGTTCCACGCAGACGAAAGTGCTCGAAATGATTTACAACGACAAAGACTTGCAGGCTTTCCTGCAGGAAAACCGGAGGACGTTCATCGTCCAGCTGATCGCCGTCCTGTTCGTAACGGTCGTTCTGGCCCTTATTATCTCCAGATGGGTGGCCAGGCCGATGCATCTCGCTTTTCACGACAGCTTGACCGGCTTGCACAACCGCGCGGCTTTCGAGGAGCTGCTCGAATCGATGCTGGCGGATAACAGAGATACGCTCGCCCTGCTTATGATCGACTTGGATAATTTCAAATCGGTTAACGACGATTACGGTCACGATGCCGGCGATCTGCTGCTGAAGCGGGTCGCCCACAGCATCCGCTCCGTCCTTCGCAAAGGAGATGCCGCCGTGCGGCTTGGCGGCGACGAATTCGTCATCCTTATGCCTTCGGCGAGCAAGGAGGAAGCGGAACATACGGCGGTACAGCTGATTGAAGCGGTCCGAGGACCGCTCAAGCGGCACTCTCCGCTTGAGAAAGCGAGCATCTCGGTCAGTATCGGCATATCGCTGGCCCCCCATGACGGCATCGACGTCGAGACGTTATGCAAGCGGGCCGATACGGCGCTTTACGTATCGAAGGAGCTCGGCAAAAATCGGTACAGCTTCTATTCCTGGCAGGCGGCCGACCGCCGTCAGAACGCGGCAAGGCCGCTATAGAAAGGCTCGCCCCCCATGCAAGGTGGTGCGTTCCTGTTTCCATAGCGGCCGGCCGTCTGCGGCGCTCCTATCGGTCGTCGTCCCGGACAGGTTCCGGTTCTGTCTCCGATTCCGGCTCAACCTCTTGCTCCAACTGTTTCGCCAGAGTTTCGATCTGGTCCTTCGTTACCGTCGTAATCAACGCAAGCTCCTTATGCTTCGCATAGCCGATCTGCTCGGCCGCCTCTTCAAGACGTCCCAGCTTCTGAAGCGTCAACGCATAATAGTAGTAAGACTCCGCATGCTTCGGAGACTTGTCCACCGCTTTGGCGTACATCTCGGCCGCTTCCTCGTATCGGCTGAGCAAATAATACGTTTGCGCCAAATTATCGAGGATCGTCACATCGCCGTCGTTGTACTCGTACGCCTCCAGGTTGAAGCGGAGCGCATCATCCAACTCGCCGCGCAGCAGCTTGAAATAACCCAAATTTCCGTACACCGTCGTGTTTTTAAATGTTTCGTACACGGTCTCAAGCAGGTCGTGCGCTTCGTCTTGCTTGCCCTGCAGCCAGTACACGGTCGCCAGATTCACTTGAGCCTGCAGCCGGATCTCGTTCGAAAGCTGGCCGGACAACACCTCGTTTAACACCCGCTCCGCTTGATCCGTCTCTCCCGCCTTCGCCAGCAGGAAGCCGTAGCCGGCGATATGCTGGGGATGATACGGCTTGGTCTGGTACGCTTTCTCCAGCTTGGCGAGCGCCGTCTTCATATCGCCCTTCATATACGCTACATTACCCTGCTGCGCATAGATCGCGGAACGGCTCTTGTAGATCCAGAACGCGAGCAGCAGCACAAGCACCCCGATCCCCGCACCGATGTGAAACTTAAACGCGGCGATGATGACGACCGCAACGAGGGCCAGCTTGATCAACCCTTGTACAATTGGCGGCATTGTATACTCTCCCCTTCTCCTCTTTGTTTCTTACAGCCTCTATCTGCACAGCAGCTTCTGCGTCACAATATCCGAGAATAGCTCCATTCCCGCCGTCCGCGCGATATGGATGACGTCCGACAGCGCCGCGCTTTGCGGAGACAGCTCGGACAGGGCATTGTCCAGCCGAAGGACGTGCTGCGGATCATACGCAACGTCCGGCTGCCCGTCGAATAATGCCGCATAAAATATCCCCGACTCGACCAAGTCCTGAAAAAAGTGACTGCCGTACGACAGCTCGGGCATAAATCCGGCTTCGACCGAAGACGTCTCGACGATAACGGACATATGGCACAGCTCGGAAAAATGAACCGGCACCCCGAGCGACGGCGTCGTCGTTCCCCATCGGCCCGGGCCGATCAGCATCGCATGCCGATGCTTCAGAATCGCGTTAACGTACCCGATATGCCGGGCGACCTCGTATTTTCCCTGTTCGCTGCGGTCCAGATACGCCTGCGGATGGACATAAACGACATAATCGATCGGCAGCCGGACGTTGCCGCCCATAAAGTTTCCTTTGGACGAGAAGAAGCAATCGTCCCCGTCGGTCAGCTCCGGCATATGGACCGATTTGCCCAGCCCTCTCGTCTGCAGCGGACGGCATTGCAGCACATTCACTTTGAACCGGCGGTCTTTCGTAAAGTTGGCTGTAAACTCGATATCGACCGGATAATCGTACACGCCCGACAATAAAGCGAGCAGCTCCTTCATCAGGCCGGGAAACCCGGTCCCTGTAAGCAGGCTGTCGAAATCGAGAATATCCGGCGTCTTGTACCCGGTGTAGCCGAGCTCGCTCAGACGAAGCGCCGTCTCGTAGTCCGGCGAGGCGAACAGCGCTTTGTCCACCTTCAGATCGTAAGGAAGAACGTCCTCCAGCCGTTTGGTCGACAGCGTGTTTTGTTTCAAGGCAATGACATCTACGTAGTGCTGGGAATATTTCCGGTAGTCTTCGGCCAGGCTGAGCGGCTTGCGCTGCGGGTTATCGAGCGATACGATTTTCGCGTAGTCCCCGACCGTCCGGTCCACCGCCCTCGTCCCCAGTCCGAACACCAGACGAAGCATGCCCGCGTCCATATCCATGCTTTTATCCCACACGTACAGATTGGAGGAATTGCCGACGCCCGCGAGATGCGGAAAAAACAAATCGTTGTAATGGTCGCCGGATACCCGCTGGACCAGAATCGCCATCTGCTCGTCCTGCTCGAACAGTCCCCGGTTCAGCCGGTATTGCAGCGCATCCTCGTTCATCGTGCTGGCGTATACGGTGCGGATCGCTTGCTCGAACGCTTCGTACCGCTCTTCCGGCGTGCCTTGATTGGCGCAAAATACGCTGTCGTACTTGCCGGCGAACGCATTGCCGAAGTTATCTTCGAGCAGCGAACTGGACCGTACGATAATCGGCGATTGCCCGAAATATTCCAGCAGTTGGACGAATTTCTCCTGAATGTTCTCCGGAAATGTGCCGCACAGAAGCTTTTCCTGTAACTCGGGTGCGTAGCGGAAATAACCTTCCTTCGTTTTCTGCTTCGTCCGCAGCTTCCACCAGCCGTTCTGCACGATGTACGTATAGTACACGTCCGCCCCCAGATAATACGAGTCATGAGGCTCCATGTACGGAGCGAATCGCTCGCCGCCTTCGCGCTCCAAGATTTTTCTGGCGATCAGCATCCCGACGCTTTTCCCTCCGATAAAACCGGTCCCGACTTCCCTAGAGGCGATCGCCAAAATATCCTCCAGTGTAAAATACCGGTCGCACAGCTCGAACATCCGCGATTCGTGGCCGATCAGCATCGCCATCAGCATCCGCTTGGCCGCCTCCTGACGCTCGGGCGGTTGCGACAGCTCCTCTCTCGCCTTGTGGAACAGGACGTCCCAATAGTCCAGCCGCTCCCCGCCGCGCTGGATGCTGGAGAACAGCTCGGCCGACTCCGCGCTCGCCGTAATGCACTCCGCTTCCTGTCCCCGTATGCGGTGCGGGAAAAACATCGTGGGCGAATACCGGTTCCACACTTTCAGAGGATGAATATAGTAGTTGTCGCCTACCCGGTACAAATCGAGCAGCAGCTGCGTCGTCTCCCGGATGCTCGCGATCGTGCTGTACGTATGCACGTTGCGGACGATGGCAAAATAAGCGATTGTATCAAGCTCGTACAGAAACGGGCACGACACCTTAAAAAAGTTGCCGATCATCAGATCGGAATGCCAGTATTGCAGCAGATCGGTCAAGCAGTCGAACACGTAAAACGCTTTGCGGCCTTCCTGCTCGATCAGGCTGTGAACCGCCGTCGCAAAGCTCTCGAACCCTTTCTCCGCATCGACCGGATAGACCGTAATGGCCGGATCGGCTTCAAGCACCGGTTCGTGGCTGCCGAAACGGACGTATACGAGCTTCCGGTTATCGAGCTTCGACTGACGGACGTACGGCTCGACCATCTTCCTGTAGTCAGATACGGAATCGACCTGCCATACGACGTTGTCGCCCAGCCGTAGCTTGTCGATCGCCTGATCGAAGCCCGTTATCCCCGTGCTTGCCTTGTCGCGAATGTCCATGCGCGCCCCTCCGTGCCTTCGGTCGGCGTTTTTTTAACCACAATCCGTTAATAAAATCATACCACATGTGCCTCCGGACAGCGAAAAAGCTAACCGGCGACACTCGCGGGAGGAAGCGCGCCATCCGCAATTAACCCTTTCGCCGCCTTTCTTTTCCGGCCTTATCCCTGCACAAACCGGCTCAGTCTGCCGCGCACCCGCTCCTCCCCCATCACGTTCATCACATCGTACAGATCCGGGGCGTTCAGCCTGCCTGACAAGGCCGATCGCAGGACGGCGGCGACATCTCCGACACTCCCTTTGTAAGCTTCCGGATGTTTCTTATACGCTTTCGTATCTTGGGCGAAGCCGAACGCTTCGGCGATCTCCTTCACCTTGCCGAACCAGGCGTCCCGGTCGTCCCGCGGATCGTAACGGTTCAGAAACTCTTCTGCGATTCCTTTCGCGGTCATACCATCGACCGACGGCGGCAGCGGGTATCCGCCGGACGTTGCGTCCTCAAACCAGCCGTCATGGAAAAACGCGACAGAGCTTCTTACGTCTCCCCACTTGGCCATATCTTTGCGCGGCTTCTCCAGCGTTCTTCCGATGCGGAAGATATTCAGCGCATAATCCTTATTCTCGCCCAGCCAGCCGTACAGTTCCGGGTCGTACACTTCCGCCCAACCCGACGTCTCTGCGTAGACGGACTCCGCACTTAATTTCGCGATCACTTCCTTGCTAATATCGTTCAGCTTATCCATGTCGAACAAAGCGCCGCTGGCGTTCATTTTGTTCGTATCGATCGCAAACCGGGTGTACGGCTCCGCCGGGTGGTCCATCCGCCACTGCTCGTAGTGCGAATTGATCAGCGTCATGAAATATTCATTAATCGCCAGACTCGGATATCCTTGGCTCCGGTAATAATTAGCCGTGGCGTCCCGGTCTTTGCGCTTGCTGAACTTCCGCTTCGACATTCCGTCCATCTTCATGATCGGCGCGATATGGCCGTATTCCGGCCGCGGGAATCCCAGCACCTCGAACAGCTGCAGATGAATCGGCACCGAGGACAACCATTCATCTCCGCGGAAAACGTGGGTCGTCCCCATCAGCCGGTCATCGATCGCATGGGCGAAATGATACGTCGGGATACCGTCCGATTTCAGCAGAACGATATCGTGATCGTTCTCGGGCATCTCGATCGGGCCTTTGACCAGATCCATGTAGCTGACCCGGTTCGCGGGCGATCCCGGCGATTTCAGCCGGATCACATACGGCTTGCCCGCCGCCAGCTCCTCCTTCGCCTGCTCCGGAGTCAGGAAGCGGTGAACGGCCCATTCGCCGTAATAACCGGGCGTCACTTTCTGCTCCTGCTGCTTGTCGCGGATCGTCTGAAGCTCCTCCTCCGTGCAGAAGCAAGGGTACGCTAGTCCTTGCCGGACCAGCTGCTTCACCCATACGTGGTACAGCGGCACTCTCGAGCTTTGGCGGTACGGGCCGTACGCGCCGGTTTCCTCGCCGGAGGCGGCAGGCCCCTCATCGATCGCGATACCGAACGCGGCCAGCGACTCGATCATATCGGCCATGCTGCCCTCGACCTCGCGCTTCTTGTCCGTATCTTCGATCCGCAAGTAAAAGACGCCGCCGCTGCTTCGCGCCAGCCGCTCCGAGATCATCGTGGCGTACAGCCCCCCGATCGTCAGAAAACCGGTCGGGCTCGGGGCGAACCTCGTCACTTTCGCGCCCTGCGGCAAACTTCTCGGCGGATATAACGCAAGCATATCCTCGGGGGTTCGGGTAACGTTCGGAAACAACAAATCGGCGAGCTCGTTTAAAGTCGTCATCCAGGTTCATCCTTTCGCAATAGTTGAAATGAAAAACAAAAAAAGCCCTCATCCTCATAAGGACGAAAGGCTTTGGCTTCCGCGGTACCACCTAATTTGGCCGTAAAACGACCCGCTTAAAGTACGGCTGCCCTGCTGCATCGCTGCATGGCGCCGACATCGATTCTGTAACGGGAACTCCCGCCGGACGTACTCCGCTTGCTTTCGGCCCGGTACTCGGAGGCTTCTTTCATCAATTCCGGATGCCTACGTCTCACCCCAGTAGGCTCTCTGCGATCCGGTCGGCTGATTACTGTTCCTCTTCATCGCGTCTCTTCATATAAGGCTGGATTCGGGTTGCAATTTCATTATCGTACAAAATATCATATCCCCGTATCTCTAGTCAAGGGAGTGCCCCATCCAAGCAACCGTTTCTCTTACGCTGATCGTTTTGTCCGTTCACTCCGGTTTAGCCGATATACGTTTCTTCGTTATAACCGGTCATGCCGCGGCGTTCAAGTGCATCAGCCATCGATTGCGATTTTTCAACAGATACGATTCCATTCTCTTCTCCTCTTCCATTTGGATGATTCTGGTACTCATAGAGACGATGGATGTCGTTGTAAAGTTGCAGCGGATGGAAAAAAACGGGTGTCGGCCCGCGGAAAGCCGGAGGATCGGGATGTGCTGGAGTATGAAGGAGATTCGAATCGAACGGGCAAGTTCCTGCTCAAATGCAGGAGCACTTCCTTACCATAGATATACATCGTCCAATCGGGAGCGCACCGACTCCAGCTCGAAACCATCGCCATTGATCCGGGGAGCCTGCTTCTCCTTATCAGAACGGATAACGAATAATCACCTGAAGCCAGGCCGGACGGTCCGACCGATTGACGTAAATATGTCCCTGGTCGGCATTAAACCGGACGGCATCTCCCTGCTCGACCGCATACACTTCATCCCCGATATGCAAATCCAGCGCCCCCTGCGTCACGATGACGAATTCCTCCACGCCTTCTTGGTGAGGCTCGGATTGATGGCTGCAGCCCGGTTCGACGGTAACGGTATATACTTCGAAATGCGTTTTCGCATCAAATGGAAACAGCGGATACGCCTTGTACCCTTCCGCTTCCTCCGTAATCGGCTCCAATTCGGCGAAACGGACCAGCGTTACCTGCGATGTCTCTTCTGCAATCAGTGTCGTCACCGAGATGCGCAGGCCGTTGGCGATTTTCCACAGCAGGGAGATCGTCGGGTTGGAGTCGCCCCGCTCCACCTGGGCCAGCATCGCTTTGCTCACTCCGGTCAGCTCCGCCAATTTATCCAGACTGAGATCCCGCGACTTGCGGATCGATTTTAAGTTTTTGCCTACTTTAATCGGAATATGGTCCATTGGATACGGTCTCCTTTTTTTCAGAATAATCGTATATTATATTGTACAAAATAATTAATATATTGAAAAGATCATTGCTTGCCAAACGCGAACCATGTATACTATAACATACACAAGTGCGTTATATTATATCTACTTTTGGAGGAATGGACATGGGGGCAACTATGCAGGCATTAGTGAAGGAGAATCGCGCCTCCGGGTTAAGCTTGAAGCAGGTTCCGATTCCGACGGCGGGTCCGGACGAAGTGTTGATTAAAGTCCGATCCTCTTCCATATGCGGAACGGACCTTCATATTTACAAATGGGACGCTTGGGCGGAAAGCGCTGTCGCGACGCCGAATGTGATCGGCCATGAATTTGCCGGGATCGTGGAGGCCGTCGGCGAGAACGTGTCGAGCGTAAAGCCGGGCGACCACGTATCGGCAGAAGGCCATGTCGTGTGCGGCGTATGCCGCGTCTGCCGCAGCGGTAATGCGCACGTCTGTCCGAATACGCGCAGCTTCGGCATTACGATTCCGGGCTGCTTCGCGGAATATGCCGTCGTGCCTGCGTCCAATATCGTACTTAACGATCCGCGCCTGCCCTTTGAGCTGGCTTGTCTGCAAGATCCGTTAGGAAACGCGGTGCAATCGGTAATGGTTGGTGAAACTTCCGGCAAAAGCGTAGCCGTCGTCGGCGCGGGGCCCATCGGTTTGATGGCGGTGGCCGTAGCCAAAGCGTGCGGGGCGTCTCAAGTCATCGCGGCGGATATTAACGACTTCCGGCTGCATATGGCGAAAACGATGGGAGCGGATCACGTCGTGAACAGCCGCACGGAATCGCTGGCGGACCGGTTGAAAGCGTTAACCGGGGGCGAAGGCGTCGAGGTGCTTCTGGAAATGTCCGGCCATCCCGATGCCATCCGTCAAGGGCTGGAAGGTACGGCCAATGCCGGCCGGGTCTCCCTGCTCGGCATACCGGCGTCCGGCGTGGAGCTGGATTTGGCCCGGAACATCATCTTCAAAGGGCTCCGGCTGGACGGCATCACCGGCCGCCGGATGTATACGACCTGGTACCAGGTCAAGGGGCTGCTGGAAAGCGGCCGGCTCGACTTGTCGCCGCTTATCACGCATCGGTTCCGCCTGGAGCAGTACGAGGAAGCGTTCGAGCTCGTCCGCAGCGGCAACTGCGGCAAAGTCATCTTTATGCATGCCTAACCGATTTCTATTACGAGGGGAGATTCTACCTATGCCGACATCGACATTTGATTATTTAAACGAAGAGCTGGAGCGGCTCCGCAAGGAAGGCATGTACCGGCTGCCGACCGTATGGACCAGTGCCTCGGGGCCGTGGATGGAGACGGGCGGACGCAAGCTGCTTCAGCTGTCGTCCAACAATTACTTAGGCTTCACCGGGCATCCCGACATTCAAGCGGCGGCGATCGAAGCGATTAACCGGTATGGCGCAGGAAGCGGATCGGTCCGGACGATTACCGGAACGCTGGACATCCACGACGAGTTGGAGCGCGAGCTCGCCGATTTTAAAGGAACGGAAGCGGCGCTTGTATTCCAGTCGGGCTTTACGACGAACCAGGGCGCTTTGTCCTCCCTGCTCGGTCCGGACGAACTCGTCATCAGTGACGAGCTGAACCATGCCAGCATCATCGACGGCATCCGGCTGACCAAAGCCGCCCGGGCGATTTATCCGCACAAAGATATGGACCGGCTCGAGCAACTGCTGAAGGAAAACGGAGGCCGCAAGCGCACGTTTATCGTGACCGACGGCGTATTCAGCATGGACGGCGATATCGCCCCGCTGCCCGCTATCGTGGAGCTGGCGGAAGCTTACGGCGCCTACGTATACGTGGACGATGCGCATGCGAGCGGCGTGCTCGGCCGTAACGGCAAAGGCTCGACCGACCATTTCAATCTGCATGGGCGCGTTCACGTTCAAGTCGGCACCTTGTCCAAAGCGGTCGGAGTCGTCGGCGGGTACGTGGCCGGAGCCGATGTGCTGAAACGTTACCTCATTCATAAAGGGAGGCCGTTTCTGTTCAGCACCTCGCATCCGCCGGCAGTTGCCGCCGCCTGTCTCGCCGCGATCCGGCTGCTGCGCAAAAGCCAGCCGCTGATCGACCGGCTATGGGACAACGCGACCTTTTTCCGGACGCGCCTGAAGGAGGAAGGCTTCGATACCGGCGGCAGCGAGACGCCGATCATCCCCGTCCTGATCGGCCAGCCGGACAAGACGGCAGACTTCTCGCGGCAACTGATGGAGGAAGGGATCTACGCCCAAGGCATCGTGTACCCGACGGTGGCGATGGACAAAGGCCGCGTTCGCTGTATCGTGACCGCCGCCCATACGAAGGACGACTTGTCGTTTGCGGTGGAGAAGATCGTCGCGGTCGGCAAGCGGACCGGCGTGTTGAAGGGATAGTTTCCGCACCGTGTAAGTTTCGAACGGCATACATGAACATAAGCAGCGGGCGTATAAGGCGCGCCTGATTCCCTTCCCTACCCTGACATACGCTGTCAGGGTAGCTGCTTTTTTGCCCGCTGCTCCGTACGGTGCTGCTGGTTGTTGATTTTTTTACAGGGGCGGTCATATCTGCGAGCTCAAAACAACCCCGGACGGCTGATTGTAGACAGATTGGAATTGTTCAACGAAAAACGGTATAGTATTTGGGGTTAATCGCGCAGGGAGAATGTATATTGGGGAGGCGGCGGCATGGACAACAATTCCGTTCATAAAACAAACGTGATAGGCGCTGGCGAGGTTGGCCGCGCCAGCTCGGTCGACATGGACAAAAATTCGGTTTATACAACCAACAGCTTCTATTGGGATACCCATGGAAACGACTTCTTGGGAGCAATCGTGCTGCCTTTATATGGAGCATTTGTCTCAGAGGAAAAATACCGGCTCTTTGGCGATGTCTCCGGGAAAAAGATGTTGGAGATTGGTTGTGGTAACGGTCAATCTTTGCAATACCAGGGGGAACGCAAGGCGTCTGAACTATGGGCCGTGGATCTGTCGGAAAAACAAATCGAAAAGGCAAAACAGCATTTGGAAGCATGCGGTCTGTCAGCCAAACTGATCTGTTCTCCCATGGAAGAAGAATGCGGCATACCGGTCGATTATTTTGACGTTGTTTATTCGATTTATGCCATAGGCTGGACGACCGACCTTGAAGGCACCTTTTGCCGGATCGCTTCTTACCTTAAAAAAGATGGCGTATTTATTTTCAGCTGGTCTCACCCGATACATAAATGCGTTGTTGCAGAAAATAATAGGCTTACTTTCAAAAAGTGTTATTTCGACGAATCCTGGTATTCGGTTTCTCTGGATGAAGGTGCGCTGACCTTATCGGACCGTAAACTATCCACCTATCTGAATGCGTTGGCAAAAGCGGGATTTGTCATTGAGCAAATGATCGAGGAATCGGATGATGAGATCATGCAAGTACGCGGCGATAACAGCGATTTTGCCAAAAAAGCAAAGATGCTCCCTGTAACGTTTGTAATCAAAGCAAGAAAACTGTAAGTCTTGTCTCACCGCCTTTGCCTCCTCCATTCCACAGCCCATAAGAGTAGTGCAAAAGCTGCGACAGATAGCAAATCGACCACACACTTCATCCTGTATCGTTGTCCCGGGTTTCCGTCCATTTCTGCTTCGGCGGCTTCAAGGCGAGGTTGTTTTTCTATTTCGCGTCCTTTACCTAACGCCTTGATATCCTCCGCTGCCTGCGATAGTTCCACGGTTCGGCTGCAAAAATTGGTGTAAGATTCTCCGTTTTTATCATACGTATATACCATATAGCGCTTGCCTTCTTCAAACGCGAACCCGCAGCTGCCGCCGTTGCTGAAAACGATCGTCCGGGACTGTTCGGTCCCCTTCCAGACCTGATCCACTTCCAATACATTGACGCGTCTGCCGATCGTATGGCGTGCACGGCTCTTACCGCAACCGGAAGTTCCGGGAACGACATCGCGAGCATCACAGCTGCTCCGTCCGATGTTACAGCGTCGTCGAACGAGTAGCCGAACACGAAGTCTCCGACTTGGGGAAAAACTGGATCGCTCTGAAAAGAGGCGCCTTCATCTGTCGATCGGTATACATGCAGCCCAAGCCTCTCTTTCGTACCGCCGCGCTGCACATCCACATACATGTAGACGGTTCCGTCCGGCATCCGCAGAAGCTCCGGATTTTGGTTGATCCATCCGGGAGTCTCGTCAACCGTATACACGGATACGACTTCCTTCTGCACCGGGTCAAAAGTCAGCACCTCCAAGGGAGCGCCCGCTTCAAGCGCATGTTGGGTCCCGTTTTTGTAGGCGATAATGATGTTCCCGTCACCCGATTCGAATATCGAGGGAAAGGCGTAATAACGTTGTGATTCCGCCCCGCTGTCGTTGCCAATCAGCACTTGCTTCTGTTTGTACACCGGTACGTGGTTCATATCCATCCCCCTTGTAAAAGTAGAGTTCCGCCCTATGACCCTTGATCGTGTATTCGGCCTCAAATCCCGCTTCTTTCCAGTCTTTTCGTTACGGATTCGCGGCTCGGCCGCTGCCCCTCCCGGTTCAGCTTAGATAACTCGCGGATAAGTTTTATTATAATTTCACGTTTCTATTTTGCAATTATATTTTATTATATGAAATTATATCTCGTTATAAACTATTAACCTTTTGCATTTCGTTCTCACTCTCCCTGACCTGAATAAGCATATCAGAAGACGCCTCCTCCCGCTTACGCCCATACATTGTTGCGAACATACATTCTCGGTACTACTCGAATCTAGTACTTTCCAATTGGCTAAATTCACGTACAATAAGATTAAGACCAGGTCATAAAAAGACCCAACCTGGAAAGCGGCGCAATCGCCGCTATATTGGAGGAGATGATCACCGTGAAGGTGGCATTCACTTTACTTCGCTTCGTCCTGTTCCGTCTGTTCCGGGTACGATTCCGCGGACTGGAGCAGCTGGATTCCTCGCAACCCGCGCTGCTTCTGCCGAACCACGTCTCGCTTCTGGACGGCGTATTTTTGATGCTCGCTTTGCCACGCGATGTCGTGTTCGTCGTGAATACGCAGATCGCCAAACGGTTCGCCCCGCTGCTGCGGTTTTGCAAGATCGTTACGGTTGATCCGCTCAATCCGTACTCGGTCCGCCATATGATCAAAGTGGTGCAAAAAGGCTCGCCGCTCGTCGTTTTTCCGGAAGGCCGGATTACGACTACGGGCGGACTGATGAAGATGTACGGAGGCGTCGGGTATATCGCCTTGAAAACAGGGGTCCCGATTCACCCTGTCGCAATAAACGGACTGGAACAGTCCAACATGTCGTATCTGAAAGGGTTGGTCAAACGGCGCCTGCTCCCTCCGGTCGCCATCACCGTCGGCAAAGCGTATCGGATCGCTTCCGACCCCGAACGGTCGGTCAAAATCCAAAAGGAGCAGGCTGCCGGGCAAATCGGCCGGCTGCTGCAGCAGGAGCTGTTCGACAGCCGGATGAAGCCGGAAGTGAATCTGTTCGACGAGCTGACAGCGGCGGCCGCAAGGCATGGCAACGGGTTTCCGGCCTGCGAGGACGCCACTCAGCAGCTCAGCTACAAGAAGCTGCTGCTCGCGTCGCATGTGCTGGGGCGCAAGCTGGCCCCCTTGCTGAAGGACGAACCGAACGTAGCGCTTCTGATGCCGAACGCTTGCGGACACGTCGTCGCATTGTTCTCGCTGATCCGGATCGGCAAAACGCCGGCCATCCTGAATTTCTCGAACGGCCCCCAGCAGCTGGCGGAAGCGTGCGAGACCGCGTCGGTCCGGACGGTGCTGACATCGCGCCAATTCGTGGAGAAAGCGAAGCTCCAGCCGCTGATCGAACTGTTCGAGGAACGGTTCACCGTCTTGTACCTTGAGGACGTGAGAAGTACCGTTACGAAGGGCGACAAGCTGCGCGGGCTGGCCGATTACGCATTCCGTGCAAAAGCCGCTCCCGGACCGAACGAGGTCATCCTGTTCACATCGGGCAGCGAAAGCAAGCCGAAGGGTGTCGTGCTTAGCCATCGCAATCTGTTTGCCAACATTCAGCAGGCCCGCTCGGTCATCGACTTTACTTCGAAGGATAAAGTATTTAACGCCATGCCGATGTTTCACTCGTTCGGCTTGACCGCAGGTACGATGCTGCCGCTACTCAGCGGAATAAAGCTGTTTCTGTACCCGAGCCCGCTCCACTACAAAGTGATCCCGGAGCTGGTGTATACGAGCAATTCGACGATCCTGTTCGGCACTTCGACCTTTCTTGCCGCTTACGGCAAAGCCGCGCATCCGTACGATTTCTACTCGCTGCGGTATGTGGTAGCCGGTGCGGAGAAGCTGAAGGACGACGTCCGCCAGCTGTGGTACGACAAATTCGGCATCCGTATCCTCGAGGGCTACGGCACGACCGAAACCGCGCCGGTACTGGCGCTGAATACGCCGATGGCGTTCAAGCGGGGATCGGTCGGACGCCTGCTGCCTGGAATCGAGTGCCTGCTGGAGAAAATTCCGGGCATCGACGGCGGCAACCTGCACGTTCGCGGCCCGAACGTGATGAAAGGATATTTGCTGCACGACCAAGGGTTCGTCCCTTGTCCGGACTGGTACGACTGCGGCGATGTCGTCGATATCGATGCGGACGGTTATGTGACCGTCTTGTCCCGCCGCAAACGGTTCGCCAAAATCGCCGGAGAGATGGTGTCGCTGGGCGCCGTCGAGGAGATGGTCGCTTCTTGCTTCCCCGATCTGGCGGCCGCCGCCGTCAGCGTCCCTGATTCGCGCAAAGGCGAGCGGATCGTGCTGTTCCACACGTCGCCGGATCTGACGATCGGCGCGCTGAAGGAGAAAACCCGGGCGCTTGGCGGCTCGCCGCTGCTGCTTCCGTCCCAGCTCCGGTTCGTCGACAAGCTCCCGGTACTGGGGAGCGGCAAACCCGACTACATGACGCTGAAGCAATGGGCGGAGGCGGAGTAAGACGCGAAGCAGGTCCGTGCCTAGCGGCCTGTGCGGCCGCGAAAAACCTGCAAAGGGCAGTTCCAGACCGACTATCGGCGAACGGGCCGGTCCTGATGATAGGCAAAGACGCTTCCAAAACCGCGGGTATGCGGGGATGGAGGCGTCTGTTTGTTTGCAGGGGATTTCGGGCGTCTCAACCCCTTGCTTCCACGCATGAAGGATGTTCCGCAAGCGAACCGGAACCGCCATCCAAAAGCCCCCTATTCCCTTCCGCACGCTTCTGTGCTATAGTACGTGAGAAAAACTAAAGAAGAATTCCGGTCGGATGTTCTGCCGCAAGCGGCGGGAGCCCCGGGAGAGGTTCGCGAACTCCCTCTATAAAAAACTATCCGGAAACGATGGCCCCGTTCAGGTATCGTCGTTTTTGCGTTCGGTGCGAATCGGCTTGGCCGTGTTCGCGCCGTTTCTTTAGTTCAGGGAAATTTGCACGGATCTCGTTCTTCTCGAATCAGAGAGGGAGATGCCCGAATGAATCAATCGAAAGCCGTCGTCGTATTCAGCGGCGGACAAGACAGTACGACCTGCCTGTTCTGGGCGATGAAGCGGTTCGGCGAAGTGGAAGCCGTCACGTTCGATTACGGCCAGCGGCACAAGCTGGAGGTAGAGGTTGCCGCCGCGATCGCGAAAGAGCAAAACGTCAGACATCATGTGCTCGACATGAGCCTGCTCGGTCAGTTGGCCCCGAATGCGCTGACCCGGGACGATATCGCCATCGAGCAGCAGGAAGGCTCGCTGCCGACCACGTTCGTGGACGGGCGCAATTTGCTGTTCCTATCGTTCGCCGCCATCCTCGCCAAGCAGATCGGAGCGAGGCATATCGTGACCGGCGTGTGCGAAACCGACTTTAGCGGCTATCCGGATTGCCGGGACGTTTTTATCAAATCGCTCGGCGTTACGCTCCATCTGGCCATGGACTATCCGTTTGTAATCGAAACGCCGCTTATGTGGCTGAACAAAGCGCAGACCTGGGAGCTGGCCGACCGGCTCGGCGTCCTGGAGTATGTCAGACAGCGGACGCTGACGTGCTACAACGGCATCGTGGCTGACGGCTGCGGGCAGTGTCCGGCTTGTACGCTGCGCAGAAACGGGTTAAACGAATTTTTGATCAAACAGGGACGGGAGGGTGCCTCCCGATGATGCAGCAAATGTATCCCGCAGCGAATCATTCCTATATGTACGAATTGAATAAAGATATGCAGTTTGCGGCGGCGCACTACATTCCGGCGGATGAAGCCGGACGATGCCGGAGGCTGCACGGCCATACGTATTTCGCGAACATTACAGTAGCCGGAGATACGCTTGATTCGGCCGGCTTCCTGGTCAATTTCTCCAAGTTGAAGCAGCTCATTCACGACAGGTTCGATCATTCCGTGCTGAACGAGGACGCTGAGAGCTTTAGCAGCGACGATTCGAACCGGTTTCCGACGACGGAGGTCGTCGCGCGCACCATTTGCGAGATCGTGCAGCGTTATTTGGACGGGATGGGCAATGGCGTCCGCTGCCTCCAGGTGTACTTGCGGGAAACCCCGACCAGCTACTGCATCTATCGGCCGAAAGCGGTGTCCGCCCATGAATAAAAGCCCGGATAGAACGGATGAACGGCGCATTCCCGTTATTGAAATATTCGGACCTACGGTCCAAGGCGAGGGCAGCGTAATCGGGCGCAAGACGATGTTCGTCCGCACGGCCGGATGCGACTACAGCTGCGCCTGGTGCGACTCAGCCTTTACTTGGGACGGGAGCGGCAAGGCGGATATTCGTCCGATGACTCCTCACGAAATTGGCGAGGAGCTTCGGCGGATCGGCGGCGAAACGTTCGGACATGTGACGATCTCCGGCGGCAATCCCGCCCTGCTGCCTCAGCTCGCCGGGCTGATCAAGCTGCTCCGCGAACGTGGAATCCGTGTGGCGCTGGAGACGCAGGGCAGCAGGTGGCAGGATTGGTTTGGGGACATCGACGATTTGACGATTTCGCCGAAGCCGCCCAGCTCCCGCATGGAGACCGATTGGACGGCGCTGGATGACATCGTCGCCAAATTAACGGAGAAGCGGCGGCTCTTTAGTTTGAAAATCGTTGTATTCGACGACGAGGACTTGCACTATGCGGCGGGTGTGCATGAACGGTATCCGCATATTCCGTTTTATGTGCAGGCGGGCAACGACCGGTTGAAGGAGGACGAGCCGGAAAAGCTCCTCCCGTATTTGCTGGAACGGTACCGCTGGCTGATCGGACGGGTGATGGAACATACCGGGCTCAAGCAAGTTCATGTGCTCCCCCAGCTTCACACCTGGGTATGGGGCAATAAAAAAGGGGTTTGAGGAGGCGTACGCATGGCAGGAAGAACGGAAGACGAACTTCAGGGCATCACGCAGCTCGGCAATCAGGGAACCGACTACCGGTTCGGCTATTCGCCGGATATTTTGGAAGCCTTCGATAACAAAAATCCGGGGCGCGACTATTTCGTCAAATTCAACTGCCCCGAATTTACGAGCCTGTGTCCGATGACCGGCCAGCCGGATTTCGCGACGTTGTACATCTCCTACATCCCGGACCGCCGCATGGTGGAGAGCAAATCGTTAAAGCTGTATTTGTTCAGCTTCCGCAATCACGGCGATTTCCACGAAGATTGCATCAATATCATCATGAACGATCTGATCGCGTTGATGGAACCGAGATATATCGAGGTATGGGGCAAATTCACGCCAAGAGGCGGCATCTCCATCGACCCGTACTGCAACTGGGGACGCCCCGGCACGAAGTATGAGCATATGGCGGAGCATCGGCTGCTGAACCATGACCTGTACCCGGAGAAAGTGGACAATCGGTAAAGGTGGCCGGCGGCGCTCTGGCGGGCGACATCCGGCGGGTGATGTCCGCTGGGTGATGTCCGCTGGGTGATGTCCGCTGGGTGATGTCCGCTAGGTGGCGTTCGTTCCGACACGGAGTGGAGGGTCGTTAAGCGATTACGTAGAGTAATGAGTATGAGCTCCCAGCACGGAGTCGGGGGGACGTTAGAGATAAGAGCTGCCAGCACGTCTTATTTCGGTCACAAACGCAACTTTTGAGGAAATAGAAGTCTTTGGCACCCCTTATTTTGTCGGTTTGGCCAGAAATTGCGAGTAGTCGAGGAAATAAGAGCCTCCAGCATCTCCTATTTCGGTCATGAACGGAGATTTTGGAGTAATACGAGTCTCAAACATCCCTTATTACGCCAAATGTGACTGGACGGGGCTCTGAATCATTAAAAAACAAAGAACCATCCCTCCCGTAACAAACAAACGGGCCGGATGGTTCTTCTATTAGGCGCGCCGCACCGGATACGCGCGGCGCTGCCTGAGCTAAGCCTGCCTTACAGCCCGCTCCTCAGCTTCAGCCGCACGCGGGCGCGTCTCCAGCAGCCTCACCATGATAACGTGGCAGCGTTACAGCGTCACCTTCGAGCCCAACTCCGCAGCGCGATGGGCTGCCAGCGAGAACGCCAGCGTCTGCATGCCGTCCGCGTAGCCGCACAAAATCGGCTTGCGGGAGCCGGTTGCAACGGCCTCGATGAACGCTTTATCCTGCTCGAGGCTCGGATCTTGCGTCGACGTATGCGTCACCTTGTCTTCCTTATCGACGATCGTTAACGTTTTCCCGTTCCCGGTCAAATGAACGAAGAAGTCGGGGCCGAAAAACTTAACCTCCGATCCGCCATGATGCGGCGATACGCACGACTCGGTAATCGTCCCGACCGCACCGTTCTTCAGCGAGAACGTGACGGCGCCGGCGTCCGCAATCGTAGCGTCGGGGAATACGCCCGCAATCGAATTGCTGCCGAACTGGGCGGTCACGTCCCGGTAATCGCCGGCCAGAAACCGCACCATATCGACCTGATGCGTAACGGCGTCGGCCAGATGGCCGCCGGACATGCTCTGCGTTCTCCACCAGAGCGCCGGATGCGTCGTGCCGAAGCGCTGCGCCTGCACGAGATGGATCGTCCGTCCCTGCAAATATTCCTTGGCCTTAAGCACCGTATCATAGTATCGCAAACAGTAACCGACGGAATGAATGATGCCCGATTCGGCAATCGCCTTCTCCTTGCGCTGCACCGTCTCCAGATCAAGCCCGAGCGGTTTTTCCACGAAGACGTGAATCCCTTTTCTCGCCGCCCGCTCCTCCAGATCGTCTCTGGCGAATTGCGGCGTGCAAATAAATACGGCATCGATCTCGTTCGGATTCAGCAGCGAATCGACATCGTCCGCCGCGCGGGCCCCAACCGACTCGGCCGCTTGTACGGCGCTTTCCCGGTTCACGTCATAGATGCTGACGATGGTGGCCTGCTCGATTTTTTGCAGCTTGGTCAAGTGGCTCCGGGCAATGCCGCCCGCGCCGATCATTCCGATTTTTACACTCATGGATTCTCTCCAGCCTTTCCTACCGCATATAGTTATCTTGCCAATGGCAATATGACGCTTTTGCCGGTCTCGATCGACTCGTCGATCGCAAAGCTGACTTCCATCGACTTGTAGGCGTCGGCAAATTCGCATTTCGTAGCCGTATTGTTGCGAACCGCCTGCACGAAATCGTCGATCTCATCGGTGAACGGATGGTGCGAGACGTCTCCGCTGTCCGGCAAAATCGTAGGGATCGTGGCGTAATCGGTTTGTCCGGGCAGCTTGTGCGTGAACAGCTGGTTGTTCATAATCGCCCCCTTCTCGCCGAGCAGATGGACGTTGAACTTGTACGGCGTCTTGCACTCGAGCGACGACGATACTTTGCCGATGCCCCCGTTCTTCAGCTTGAGGATGGCAATCGCGTTCGGGTCGAACTCATACTCTGAATCCGCCCATGTGCGGCAGCCGTAGGCCGTTACCTCGGTAATGTCCCCTGCGAAGAAACGGACGGCGTCGACGGCATGGCAGCCCGCCGACAGCATGCTGCTGCCGCCTTGCGTCTTCGTCTTGCTCCACTTGTACTGCACATATTTCGGACCGACATGATGCCAGTAATCAACCTGCGCCATGTAGACGCGGCCGATCGCATCGTCGTCGATAAGCGATTTCGTGTTCGTAAACGACGGGTTCCATCGGAGCACGAAGCTGACCGCCGTCCGCACCGGATTTTTCTCGATCGCATCCGCCATGCTCCATAAGCCGGCACGGTCCATCGCAAGCGGCTTCTCCAGCACGAGGTGCTTGCCGTAACGGGCGGCGATCACCGCCTGCTCCGGTCTCGAATCCGGCGTGGAGCAGAGCACGACCGCGTCGACGCTCGAATCTTTGACCGCTTCCTCGAAATTGTCGGTCACGCGCGCCTGAATGCCCATAGACGCAAGCTTGGCTTTCGCATGTTCCGTGTTCCGGCTGACCACAGTCGCCACTTCCGCATCAGATCTCGACGAAATCGCTTTCAAATACTCTCCAGCTACCCACCCTGTTCCAACGACAACAAAACGCAGCAATCCCATACGGACTCCTCCTATTAATGGTAGTCGGTTCTATCGAACGATCCGTCAGGCTAGTCTAAGATGCGTCTCTTTTCCCTATTATAGGAAACGAGATGTGAATTTGGAGTGAAACAAATGTTTATATCAAACATTCATATGTTTCTTTTTAACATATTAACACGAATTTCGCCGAGGAACCACGATTTTTTTTCCATTTTATTTGTCAACCCTACCATTTCGCTATAAGATATTATCAGAGATTCATCGATAGTCCCTTGGATTTGTCTCGAAAGGAGAAGAGCCGCTTGAGTTACGTGAAGTTCGAACTGCGCGAGGATTTGGCGGTACGGAGACTGATCACTTTTTTTTACAGGGAGATGCCGAAAGACTACTTCTTCGAAGGAGAGCGGCACGACTTCTGGGAAATCGTGTATGTGGACAAAGGGGAGTGGGACGTTACGGTAGACGGGGCTCCTTTTCATCTGGAGCAGGGCGACCTCGTCTTCTACGGCCCGAACGAATTCCACCGCGGAGGCGCTGCGCTAAAATCGACGCCGAATGTCATCATTCTTACGTTCGAATGCGACAGCCCCGCCATGGACTACTTCGCCGACAGCCGGGTGTTCCGCCTCGACGAGAAGGAGCGGAGCATCTTCTCCAGCCTCGTGAAGGCCGGCCTGGAATCGTTCGATCCGCCGATCGACTCGCCGCGCATGCGCAAGCTGAACCGGCGGGAAGGCGCTCCGTTCGGCAGCGAGCAGTTGATCCGCAACCATCTGGAAAATCTGCTTATTCATCTGATCCGCCGCAAGCAGGTGCCTCCCGCTCCGGAGAAGCTGAAGCCGGTATCGGCCGTGAAGGAAAATAAAGAGCTGGAGATCGCTACGGATATCGTGGAATATATGAAAGCGAACATGTCCGAGGATTTGACGGTCGAGGAGCTGTGCCGGAAATTCCAGATCAGCCGGACGAATCTGAAAACCGCCCTGAAGCAGCAGACGGGACAAGGCGTGCTGGAGACGTTCAACCAGTTGAAGATCGAACGGGCGAAGGTGCTCATCCGCGACGAACGGCACAATTACACGGAAATCGCCGAGATGCTCGGGTACAGCAGCATCCATTATTTCTCGCGGCAGTTTAAGAAAATGACGAACATGACGCCGACCGAATACGCCCGCTCCGTGAAGCTGCGCGCGCTGGACGACCAGTCGGGCTGCTGGGATCTGATATGACGAGCAGGCTGCGCCAATCGTGCCTTCACGATTAATCGCAGCCTGCCGCTTTTACACGCGTTATTAACGGCTTGTCCGCGTCGGTACCTTGAATAGCCCGGCATGACGGAATTGCAGCTCGTTCTCGTCATCTTTCTCCAGCCCACCGGTCTGACCGTTAAAGGCGATATCCGCAAGCCATTTTGTAAAAGGAGCGACGTTCATCCCGGCGATCTCCTCCGGACTGAAAAATCCGGCTCCATCGACCTCGAACTGGTCCGGCACAGGCTCGCCGCTCACGTATTCCATCTCGAAGGCGATGTAGACGTTATGTATATCCCGGGGCTGGTCGCGCACGGCGACGATGCCTACGGTCCGGGCTTCCACGCCCGCCTCCTCCTTCACCTCGCGCTCGATCGTGCTGTGGATCGGCTCGTGCTGTTCGATGTAACCGCCCGGATTGGTCCAGTAGCCTTTGCCCGGTTCCTGCGCCCGGCGGACGAGCAGCATCTTGCCGTCGCGCACGACCAGCGCTCCGACTCCGACGCTATAAGAACCCCAATGCACAAATGAACAATTCGGGCAAGCCTGCCGTTCTTCGCCGTCGATCACTCTTACTTCCAGATTGCTTCCGCAGCTGGCGCAATACTTTACCATGGTCATAACTGGTCCATTCCCCTTCTCCTGCACCTGTATAGGGCGGTATCGTGCAGTCGGCGATAGCGGTCCGCCTGCGTATTCATGTTCTACTCTACTACACGATCCGCCGGATGCCTAGATACAAAATGTTTGATTGAAACATGCAAAAACGCCAGGCTCCCGTACGCCTGACGCTTTACCGATACTTGATGGCCTGGACGGCACGCCGCCCGCGCTCTAACCTTTATATCACTTCCAGCTCATCCTTCGAAGGCAGCGGTTCCCATGGGACGTGAGGCTCCGCCTGGTACCAGTAAGCCGTCGAGGCAATATCGTCCTGCAGCGGCAAATACCGGCCCTCCGACCGCCAGCCCAGCGCCTGAATCGTGACCCGCAGCTCCTCCTCGAACCGGATCGGGTCCATCACATGCCAGCGGTACATGCCGAACCGCTGCTGGCTGCGGTACAAGCCGTCCGGCTTGACGACCTGGTGCATGCCGAGAAAAGGAGTCGAATACGTGCCGTATTCGCCCTTGGGCTGTTCCCAGTTCCACGCGCCGCCGAAATAATCCTCCGTCCCCGTGCCGCAGATCGTCGGGAAATCGGTATCGCCGTCCATATAAAACTTGATCTCCCCTTCGCCGAACCATCCGTTGTTGTTCGACTGCCAGGCGAGATACGTACCGACGTAATGCCCGTGCCCGCGCACGCCGTCCAGCAGCGTATGAACGTCTTTATAGGGAAGCGGGTTGCTGCGGCGCCACCGGGCATGGAAATACGCGGCATCGTCCGGCACCTCGGTCAACGTATAGTCAATCTGGAAATAGAGCACCTGCTCCTTGTCGCTTCGATTCTCCATCGTGATCGTCGCCGACTTGCGGAACGGCATCTCCCAGTAACAATTCATTCCTCCCGCCGGATTAACCGCCACTGGCAGCGAATTGACGTTGCTGCGCTCGCACCAGCCGTTGCAGAAAAAGTCGCCGACCGGCGCTTCCACCGAAGGCTGCTCCTCCCCGTCCCAATACATGCGCAAGATCATCGACCGCCAAGCCGCCGGGAAGCAGGTCATCCATATATGCTGGATCGCGCCGGGTTCCCGGATATCCGCCAGCGTGAAGGTCGAACCGGCCGGGATGCGGATCGAAGGCGACACTTTCCACCCTAACCCCAGATCCCGGGCGGCCTCCTTCCCGGTTCCTTCCGTCGCCATGCCGGCTTTTCCTTTTTCGCCTGTACCATTCTCCGCGCTGATCGATCTTGTCTTCGCCTTCGACAACCTGGGCAGTTGTCCAAGTCCCATTCCCAGTCCGTGAAACGGCTGCATCCGGTTTTCCTCCTCCGCTATTTCGCGAGTATTCGTCCACTTCCACTGTACCGGATTTGGCGAGGTTTGGATTTAGCCCGGATTGGCGATTAGTTAACCGAAATTGCTTTTTTTCAAACGGCCGTTCCGTGTCATTCAGCGCCGCCGCTCGTAACGTTCCGGTTCTGGCCGAAAGCCGGATTGTCAGCCTGTGTAGCTGTCTCTCCAGCGCAGCAGCTTTTTCTCCAAATACCGGACGAGCGAGTCGGTCGCCTTGCCGACTACGGCGAAGATCAGAATGCCGACGAACACGATCGAGGTTTGCGAAAATTGCCTTGCATCCATGATCAGATAACCGATCCCTTCGCTAGAGCCCATCAGCTCCGCCACCACGAGACCAAGCCAGGCGACGCCGAGCGACAATCGCACCCCCAGCAAAATATTCGGAAGCGCGGCCGGCAGCACGAGACGGGTAATCTGCTTCCAGCGGCTGAACTCCAGCACTCTCGCGACGTCGAACAGCTTGGAGTCGACGCTGCGGATGCCGAGAAACGTATTAACGTACAGCGGGAAAAAAGCGCCTTTGGCGATCAGCAGCACTTTGGAAAACTCGCCAAAGCCAAACCACAATATAAACAGCGGCGTGACAGCCAGATGCGGGATCGTGCGCAGCATCTGCAGCGACGGGTCCAGCGTCTCCTCCGCCTTGACGGAGAAGCCGACGGCGAGTCCGGCCAGCAGACCGAGCGTCCCGCCCAGCACGAAGCCGATTCCGGCGCGCATAAGACTGATTTCCAGATGCGTAAACAGTTCGCCCGTCCGGAGCAATTCCCAGAACGACACGAAGATGGCCGAAGGGGCAGGGAGGATCGTCGGGGATACGAACCCCGCCCAGCCGGCGGCTTGCCAGACGGCGAGCACAAGCAGCGGAAACACCAGTCCGGCCAGCACCTTTCGTCCGTGTGCCGCCGCATATCCGCTCCTGCCCGCTCGCGCCCGGGCCGGCTTCGACGGCGCGACTGCCGGACTTCGGAGCGCTTCCGCCCGGTTGCTCATAAGCATCACTCCTCATCTAGTAGGCCGTTCAGGCCGATTCGACGGATACGTCCGTCCCGTTTCTTTCCGCCAGCTTCCGCTTGACGAGCGGCAGCAGCAGCCGTCCGGTAATATCGGCCTCCTCCAGATTCGGAAATCCCGACAAAATAAAGGACGAGATGCCGAGATCGGCATATTCCAGCAGCCGCTCGGATACCTGCTCCGGGTTGCCCACCAGCAGCATCGAGCCTCCGCCGCGGACGAGCGACAGTCCCGCCCACAAGTTCGGACCGACCAGATAGCCGCTGTCTTTGGAGCTTTCGCGAAGCTCGTTTTGCCGCTTCTGATTCGTCGCATCCGTCTGGCTGAACCGCACGTTCGACTGCTCGAGCGCCTCTCGGTCGATCTTGCTGATAATATCCCACGCTTCTTTCCACGCCTCCTCCTCCGTCTCGCGAACGAGTACTTGGGCCCGCAGGCCGTACCGCAGCTCCCGGTCGATTCCCTTCTCAAGCTTCAACTGCTCCCGGATCTGCTCAAGCTCGCCGATCTGCTGTCTGATCCAATCAAGCGGCTCCGCCCACATCAGATAGACGTCGGCCGTCTCCGCCGCGGTCCGTTTGCCTGCCGGCGAGCTGCCGCCGAAATATAGCGGCGGGTGAGGCTGCTGCACCGGAGGCGGGTAGCTGGCCGCTCCTTCGACCTCGTAATATTTGCCTTTGAAATGAACGGGCTCAACGCCCTTATACACTTGATTCCCTGCCAGAAAACGGGGCTTGCTCTTGTAGGAATTCGCCCAGACGCTCTTCACGATATGCAAAAACTCGAGCGTCCGGTCATACCGCTCGTCATGCGCATGGGCGAGCGGATCGCCCGTAGCCGTCAAGTCGTGCGGCGAACCGCCGGTGACGACGTTGATCAGCGCGCGGCCGCCGGATATCGCATCAAGCGAAGCGGCCATCCGGGCAGCGAGCACGGGAGCGATCAGACCCGGGCGCATCGCGACGAGCGGCTTCAGGATCGACGTGTGGGAAGCGATCGTGGAGCCGACGATCCAGGCGTCGATGCACGAGCCTCCCGTAGGAATGAGGGCGAACGTGAAGCCGGCCTTCTCGGCCGTTTGCGCCACCTGGATCATATATTCGGACGTCGACTCCCTCTCCGGCTCCACGCCGATATATTTGCCGTCTCCAGTCGTCGGAATAAACCAGCCGAACTCTACTTGATCGTCTCTTTTGCTCATGCGATTACACTCCTTTTATGGATGGATACAATCAGACGGACAACCTGTGCAACAAATCTATGCAACTACGCAGCTCAGCGCCGCGGCCGTTCCCCGCTCCTGCCGGGGAAGCCCCGTTATTTACAGGAAGCGGGTTTGGTCCAATACCCGACACAACAAAAAAGAGACGCCGCTTCTGTTAATAGAAACGCGTCTCCGACTGACCGGTTGACACCGTAATTCCTATATACCACTCCATTCGGAAACAGCTGCTTGTCAAAACATCACTCCCTCCGCGAGTCCATATTCGTGTATCCCCATGTATTTAGTGTGATTTGAAGTCATGTTATCACCGCCTATTCTCGCTGTCAACCGTTACCGCCTGAATTATTTTTTTCCGTCAAAGCATTGACACCTCCCGAGGTTGTTGGTATGATTCAAATCAAATTAATCTCATAGATTTAGTATGAATTAGTTCCACCGGATAGCCGGAGACCGACGTATCGATACGTTGCGTCTCCTTTTTGTTTTTCATTCCCGTTCGATAGAGAGGAGTTTGAACAAGTATGTTTACGCATTTCAGTAAGAACCGTTCGTTTCCGCTTCGGTTCGCAGCAGGGTTATCGCTGATCGTAATGACCGTGGGGCTCGCGGCTTGCGCCGGAGCAGGCAGCGGAGGCGGCGGCTCCCAGACGCAGGCCGACGGCAGCTCCGCCTCCCCCGCTTCGGCCGGAGCGCCGCGCGGCGAGAAAGTGACGATCAACATCGGCGTACAAGGCAAAACCGGAATTTTTCCGTATGCGAGGGAGAAGAAGCATTTTGAGAAAGCTTTTGCCGAGGTCGGGGTCGAGGTGAAATGGAACGAGTTCGCCAGCGGTCCTCCCCACTTCGAGGCGCTGGCTGCCGGACGGCTCGACTTTGGCGCTACAGGAGGCACCCCGCTAATTTCCGGACAAGTTGGCGGTGTCGACTTTCGAGCGATAGCGGTTACGTCGGACGGCAAAAAAGGAAACTCGATCATCGTACCCAAAAACAGTCCGATCAACCAGCTCAGCGATCTGAAAGGTAAAAAAATCGCCGTAGCCAAAGGCAGCAGCGCTTACAACTTCCTGTATATGGCGGTCGACAAAGCCGGACTGAAGGGCGGAGACATTAAAGAAATTCAACTGCAGCCCGATGAAGCCCGGCCGGCATTCGATACCGGCGCCGTGGACGCCTGGTCGATCTGGGAACCATATGCGACGACCGCCGTCTTCCAGACCGGAGCCCGGGTGCTTGCGACCGGCGAGCGATTAAATATTAACGCTCCCAGTTTTTTAGTCGCCCGAACGAAATTTACGAAAGATCATCCCGACTTGACCGTCCGGTTTCTCCAAGCATATGAAGAGATCCGAAGCTACTACGCCAGCCATCTGGAGGAAGTGGCGGACGATCTCGTGAAGTCGCAAAAGCTGGAGAGGGACATTATTATCCAAGTGCTGAAAAATTCGGAGCCGATCACCTCACCGGTCACCCCCGAATTTGCCAAGGCGCATCAGGAGCAGGCCGACTTTCTGTATGCGGTCGGAGCGATCAGCAAAAAGCTGGACACATCGCTCGTGCTCGACAACCGGTTTGTCGAGCAGGCGCTTCAGAACAAGCCCAAATAATCGCCTTGCCGATTACCCGGACCTTCGCCGGCTATGTGCCGGTTAGCGCGGAAGCTCCCGGCTTCCAAAAGCAAAGGCTGCACCTCCTGCCGCTCACAGCGGCTTCGGGTACAGCCTTTCGTTATTAGAGAAAAGAAGTCCGATCAGTCGTTAAACAACGACTCGTCTACTTGATCCAGCCTATATTTGCCCACCGGACCCGGCGCGCGGTTGATCCATTTGCCCTTCGTAAAGTCGGGGATGCAAACCGGGGCGCTGCCGAGCGCAATCGAATCTTCGGAAAGCACGGTAATTGCCATCCACACCGCCGTGTCGTAGACGTCGATCGGCGTGTCCGTTCCATTTTTGACGCTTTCGGCGAAGGCGCGCAGCACGAGATGGTCCATGCCGCCATGGCCGCCTTTCACCCCGTCGCGCAAAAACTGCTTCCAGATCGGATGCTCGTATTCCTCGCGGTAGCCATCGAACGATTCCCACTTGTGGTGCGGACTTCTGCCCTCGATATGAATCGAGTTGTTGTCCTCCGTCCACAGCCCTTTCGTCCCTTGCACCCGGCCCGCCCGGGAATACGGACGCGGCAGCGTCGTATCGTGAATGACCGAGATCGTTTCGCCGCCGGCGCATTTGATCATCGTCGTGACGATATCGCCTTGGGCGAACTCCGTTTTAGCAAGCGGATCGTTTTCTCCGAACTTGTCCGTCGCCCACTGGCGGATGCCGCGCGCTTTCGAAGACATCGAGGTCAAGGTCATCAGACGGTTGCCGCGGTTAATATTCAACACTTTGGACACCGGGCCGAGTCCGTGGATCGGATACAGCTCTCCGTTACGGTGCAGGTAGTTGCGGTAGCGGTTATGGCGGTTCTGTTCGCCGAGCGCCACCTCGTCGCGCAGGTCATGCTCGTAGCCGCACTGGCAATGAATCAGCTCGCCGAACAGTCCTTGCTTGACCATGTTAAGAACAGCCAGCTCTTCCCGGCCGTAGCAGCAGTTTTCCAGCAGCATGCATGGCATCCCGGTCTGTTCAGAAGTCCGGACCAGCTCCCAGCACTCTTCGAGCGAAGCGGCTCCGCCGACCTCGATCCCCGCGTATTTGCCGGCTTTCATAGCCGCGATTGCGATCTCGGCATGGGTAATCCAGGTTGTGGCGATAATAACGCCTTGTATGTCGTCACGGGCAAGCAACTGCTTGTAGTCCGAATAACCTTCCGCCTTCGGTCTTCCCGTTTCCGCTACGATGTCCAGAGCCTTCTGCAGACGGTCCTCGTAAGGGTCGCAGACGGCCGGTATTTCCACATCGTCCATAACCAGAAGGTTTTTGAGCAAACCTCTTCCTCTTCCACCAAGTCCAATTACTCCCAATTTCACCTTTGACTGTGTTTGCATAAGCGATCCCTTCCTTTCAGGGCTAGTTTATAAAACGACAAAATCACACACATTCAATCTTACCCGAAACCATATGATCGATCAATGCTCAAAAACAAACATTTTGCACCAAGGAAACGGTCGTCTCTTTGACTAGCTTACGAATCCACCGAAAATAAAAGCCCTGCCGGTTATTTAAATACGGCAAGGCTTCTATTCCAACTCCTGTTTTTCAGACCGGACGCCGCTTCTTTCGCCACGCCGCATCGGCTCGGGGCTTCCGGATGCTTCAAATTCCCGCGCTTTCCACAAGCTCCAGCTCGTCGAGCTTTTCGAATTCGTTCAGGACGAGATAACGCATCTCTTGAAACGATACGCTCGACTTTTTGCGCGGATAGCTCAGATCGATCGGAATGATCTTGCGAATCTCGCCCGGGCGCGGCTTCAGGATCACGACCCGGTTGCCGAGAAACACCGCCTCGTCGATATCGTGGGTGACGAACACCATCGCCGTCCGGTTCTGCTGCCAGATGTCGAGCAGCGCCTCCTGCATATGCGCCCTCGTGAAAGCGTCCAGCGCGCCGAACGGCTCGTCAAGCAGCAAAATTCGCGGCTTGCGCGCAAGCGCTCTGGCGATCGCCACCCGCTGGGCCATCCCGCCGGATAATTCGCGCGGATACGACTTCTGGAACCCTTCGAGACGGACGAGTCCGATCAGCCGATCGACCTCGGAACGGACCTCGGGCCGGCCCAGCGGCAGATCGGCGGCAATATTTTTCTCCACCGTAAGCCAGGGAAACAGCCGCGGCTCCTGAAAAATAAAACCTTTGTCGATCCCGGGCCCCTCTACCTGCCTCCCCCCGAGACGGACATCGCCCTCGTAGCGGGTATCGAGACCTGCGATGATTTTCAGCAGCGTGCTTTTGCCGCAGCCGCTCGGCCCGATGACCGTAACCAGCTCGCCTTCCTTTATATTCAGATGAATGTTGTGCAGCGCGTGTACGTTTCCGTTCCTCGACTCGAATATTTTGTGCAATTGGTGAATTTCCAGCAGCGTTTCGCTCATCGGTCTTTTCTCCTCTCTTCCTTGTATGGTTCTTCAGACGGACCTCTTCTCCGGAGCGCAAAAAAGACGCATGTATCCCGAATACACACACGTTCCGGGTACAGCGCCTCTAGAGGACTAGTCAGCCGTTGTTGCTTACGACAATATCCAACTTTACTTATTGGTTTAGTCAAATATTATCATGCGATCCCGGGTCCCGTCAATCCCGCGCCAGGGAGCGGATTGTTCGTGAATTCATCCGAGGATGCAGGTAAGGGCCGAATTCGATAGAAATTGTTGGCTGGGTGTCGAATACCGGTTGAATACAGCCGCACAACTCGTAATATCGCGTCTTGCGCCCTTAGAGGCAGATGAAAGTTTATGCATACGCCAGTATAATGAACTTTTGAAACGAAATCCGATACGGGAAGTGGTCCAGGTTGCAATCTCCACGCGTGCTCTATTCCTATTTACGATCGCACTGGTATGTATACGCTTTCGCGATCTTGTCCATCACCGTGGCGAACGTTGTGCAAGCTTTTTACCCGCGCGTCCTCGGACAATTCACTGATACGCTGCAGGCGGGAGGCATTAGCCGCGAGGCGATTGTTGATGCCAGCCTGAAGCTGCTGTTCATCGGGATCGCATTTGGTCTCCTCGCCGGACTCGGGCAGTACATCATTATGCGGCTCGGGAGAAAATTCGAGTTCGTGGCGCGCGGCAAACTGTTCACCAGATTCACCACGTTGAGCGAGCACTACTATTCGAAGCACGGAGTCGGCAAGCTGCTCAGCTACGTCATGAACGACGTCACCTCCGTCAGGGAATCAATCTCGATGGGCGTCAACCAGACGACGAACGCCGTCATCCTGATCGTCTCCGTCCTTGTGATGATGACGCTGAGCTCGATCCCGGTATATCTCATCCTCGTCTGCATGATCCCGCTGCTGTTCATTCCATGGGTCGTCGTCCTGTTCGGCCCCCGGGTTCGCGGCCGGTCGCTCAAGGTGCAGGAATCGCTGGCCAAAATGACGGAAACGGCCGAGGAGCAGTTCGGCGGCATCCGCGTGACCAAAAAGTTCGCCGTCGAGCCGATCATGCGCGCCCGGTTTGGGCGTACGGTCGACACGATCGTCGACAATCAGCTCCGGCTCGTCCGCCTGTCGTCGATGTTCCAGGCGCTGCTTCCGTTTCTAGGCGGTTTGTCGCTGATCATCGCGATCGCCTACGGCGGGTATTTGACGATTCAAGGCTCGATTACGATCGGCAGCTTCGTCTCGCTGACGCTGTACCTGCGGATGATCGTGAACCCGCTCCAGCAGATCGGCAACGTCATCAACACGATGCAGCGTTCGCGCGCTTCGCTGGAAAGGCTGAACAACATGCTCGCCGTGCAGCCGGACATTCAGGAAAGCCCCGATGCGAGAGCGCTGGACGCCGCCTCGCCGGAACTTCGGATTCGCGGCTTGTCGTTCTCGTACCCTGGAGCCGGCCAGGAAGCGCTGCATAACATCAGTCTGACCGTACCGCATGGCAAGACGCTCGGGATCATCGGCAAGACCGGAAGCGGCAAAACGACGCTCGTCAAGCTGCTCCTCCGGGTATACGAGCCTCCGCACGGGACGATTTCGATCGGAGGGCTTGATGTCCGCGGCGCTACGCTGGAAAGCCTGCGCACGTTTATCGCGTACGTCCCTCAGGACGGCTTCCTGTTCAGCACTTCGATCCGCGACAATATCGCCTTCTCCGACCGGAGCTCCGGGATGGAGACGGTCGAGCGGTCGGCGAAGCAGGCGCAAATCTACGACAATATCGCCGATTTCCCCGACGGGTTCGAGACGAAGCTCGGCGAACGGGGCATTACGCTGTCTGGCGGCCAGCGGCAGAGAACGAGCCTCGCCCGCGGCTTCCTGAAGGACGCGCCGATTCTGATCCTCGACGACAGCGTCAGCGCGGTCGATGCCGTGACGGAGACGAATATTATCGACAATCTCCACTCGCAGCGCCGCGGCAAGACGACGATTATCATCGCGCATCGGATCAGCGCAATCAAGCATGCCGACGAAATCGTCGTCCTCGACAAAGGAACGATCGTCCAGCGGGGAACGCACGAGCAATTGATGAAGCAGGACGGTCTGTACGCTTCTTTGTATGCCATCCAGGAGGAGGGAACGCGCTATGCCGAAGGAAAAGGCTGACCCGAGCAAGCTGGCGGAAGAAGCCGCCAGCCCTTATAACGCCAGCAAGGAAGACCGGCGGGCCGCCTTCCGCGCCATGCTGGCCTACGCCAAGCCGTTCCGGCTGCGGTTCGCGCTCATTTTCCTCTGTACGCTGCTGGCCATCGCGGCCGACCTGCTCCAGCCATATCTGGTCAAAATCGCGATCGACGACAACCTGATGGCCGGCAAAAACGACTTCGGCATGCTACTGGTCATCTGCGGCATTTACTTGTTTTTCGTCATTATGGGCCTCGTCTTTACGTATTTGCAAAACAACATGCTGCAATATGTCGGGCAAAACATCGTCGCCCGCATCCGCAAGGAACTGTTCGAGCATATATCGAAGCTGTCGATGTCGTTTTTCGACCGGTTCCCGAACGGAAGCCTCGTCACCCACGTGTCGAGCGATACGGAGACGCTGAACCAGTTTTTCACGCAGGTGTTCTTAAGCCTGATGCGCGACGGCATGACGCTGCTGTTCATCATTGCGCTCATGTTCCATCTCGACCCGGTGCTGGCCGGCTACAGTATGCTTTTGCTGCCGATCATCGCGGGCATCGCCATCGGGTTCCGTTCGTATATGCGCAAAATTTACCAGATCGCGCGCGCGCAGCTGTCGAGGCTGATCGCCTTCACCGCGGAAAATCTCGCCGGCATGAATCTCATTCAGGCGTTTCATCAGCAAAAGGAACAGCAGCAATCGTTTGACGGGCAAAATAAGAAGTACTTTAAAGCCAACGTCCGCGAAGTTCAGACAAACGTGTTCTTCAACCGTTCGTTCGATATTCTCGGCAACATGTCCGTTGCCTTCATCGTCTGGATCGGCGGTATGGCCGTCTTCGAGCGGACGATGGAATTCGGGGTACTGTACGCGTTTATTACGTATATCCGGCAGTTTTTCCAGCCGATCAACTCGATTACGCAGCAGTGGAATACGCTGCAGGCGACGACGGTCTCGATGGACCGGCTGTGGCGGCTGTTCTCGATCAAGCCGGCGGTGCAGGACCCGGAACGTCCGAAGCCGCTTGCGGCGGAGTCGGTTCAAGGGAGAATCGACTACGACAACATCCATTTCGGTTATGTGGAAGGCGTCCCGATCTTGTCCGGCCTCAATCTGCATATCCGCCCCGGCGAGATGATCGGCATCGTAGGCGCAACCGGCGCCGGCAAAAGCTCGCTGATGAGTCTTTTGTGCAGGTTTTACGACGTGCAGCAGGGGAGCGTTAAAATCGACGGGGCGGACGTCCGCGACATCCCGCAGGCTTCCCTTCACCGGATCGTCGGACTTGTGCAGCAGGAGCCGTTTCTGTATTCGGGATCGATCGTGGACAACGTGCGGCTGTTCGATGAACGGATTACCCGCGAGGAGGTGGTGGAAGCCTGCCGGTTCGTAGGAGCCGACCCGCTCATCACCCGCCTCAAGGACGGCTACGACACGATGCTGTCCGAGCGGGGGAGCGGCTTGTCTGCGGGAGAGCGGCAGCTGATCTCGTTTGCGCGCATCGTCGTGTTCAAGCCGAGCCTGCTCATCCTCGACGAGGCGACCGCCAATCTCGATTCCCATACCGAGCAATTGGTTCAGGCGGCGCTTCATATCGTATCCAAGGGCAGAACGACGCTTGTCATCGCACACCGGCTGTCCACGATCATGCAGGCGGACCGGATCATCGTCATGCGGCAAGGGGCGATCGTCGAGGAAGGCACGCACGAGCAGTTGCTGGAGCGTAAAGGCTACTACGAGGAGCTGTACAGCCATTCACAGGGCGTTCCTGCGGCTGCATGCCGCTGACCGCTATCAGTGGGGTTGGCCCTACCGGGCTCCGCGTCGCATGTAAGAAGGGGCAGTCCGTAAGACAGGGAAGGTATTCATTTCAAATGAAGGGCCTCAAACTCCACGGTAATGTGGAGGCTGAGGTCCTTTTTTTCGAGGAATATCGGTTCTAGGCGGGGCCGCCAGCGTCGTAAATAGACGGGGCCGCTGGTCGCATAATTTCGTTTCGAACGGCGGCGAGGAGCTTAAGCAGGTAGTCCAGCCTATATCCAAAAAGAACCTCCGTCTCCACGTTTGCAGTCGTGGTAGCGGAGGTTCTTTGGTTTACGCGCTCATCCGTTCGGCGGGGCCGCAGGGGCAGCTGCCGCTAATCCCGGTAAGACAGCGCCGCTTCGTCCACGTAGACGGTCATGACGGCTCCCGACGTGGAGTACACCATAATGTTGACCTGTGTCGTACCTGCCGGGGCCGTTCCCGTCACGACGACCGGCGCCCATTGATTCATCACGGTCGAGCCCAGATAAGCTACGCCGATCCGGGTGCCGGCGCTGTTCAGAAACTGCAAGTACAGCTGAACGCCGTTGGACGGGCCGGTATTGTATGCCATAAACGAGCCTTGATACGTCTTGCCCGGTATCGCCGGTACGTTTACCGTCTGAATCGCATTCGTCGCGTTATTTTTCTCATCGATAAATTTCAGGCTGCTGCCGCCGCCAAGCTTTCTCTCCTGCGATAGTTCCACATTTCTCAGCGACGTGGACCAGTTGGTCCAGCCCGGTATCGTTCCGTCCGGCAGCTGCGGCTGCTCGAAATCCCCGTTAGCGAGCGTTACCGCATATGGCATCGCCGCCACCAGATACAGATCGTTTTGCACGATCGTGCGGCCGTCCGCTCCGATCAGCGTCCACCGGGTCCGATAGGCGCCCGGCTGATCCGCCTTTATCGTCCACAGCATCGTCTCGTTGTACAAAGCGGCAACGTCAAACCCGTCCGGCCGGATCTCGCCCGAGCCGGCGAACGAATACGTCCGGCCGCCGTCTACCAGCTCAAAGGAAAGGCTTCCGGGGGCGCTGACGGTTTCGATCTTCAGCTTCGCCCCGCTGTACCCGTTCAAGCCGGCGACATCCGTTCGCAGCGTAACCGGCACGGTTCCGTATACGCCATATGTCACATTCGTTACCGCCGAAGCGAATGTATACGTGGAAAGAACCGGCTTAGGCTGCACGGCAATCGTTCGAATTGTCTCCGCTACGGTTGCGCCGGCGGCATCCACTAACCGGATCGTAACCGAGTAGTCGCCCGGCGACGAAAAGGTCATCTTCCAGTTCATGGCGGCATTCACCTGCGCCGGGACGGTCAAGCCCGGCCGTCCGTATTCGCCGCGGTCCGTGAAGGAATGCACCACTCCTCCGGCGTCCTCGAATTCGAAGGCGATGCTGCCGGGGCCTGCCGTTTTCTCCAGCGTATAATAGGCGTTCTCGAGCGGCCCGGCACCCAGCTTGGTTGTCTTGACCTGAACGGGCACTGTGACCGGAATTGCTTCGATGACAGCCGGAACTGTCCCTGTGGACAACTCGTACTCCGAGCGGATTCGCTCCTTCACATGGACCGTTATCGATGCGGAGCGGCTGCCGTCCGCGATTTTCGCCGTGATCACCGCCGTCCCCTCCGCAACCGGAGTAATGACGCCGGAAGCGCTGACCGTCGCCACCGAGGCGTTGCTTGTCGACCAGACGACGTTTTTCAGCGTTGCATAAACCGGGTATACGTCAGCCGTCACCGTCAGCGTGTCGTTCAAGTACACGTCGGCTTCCCGCACAGGAATCGACACGTCGTTCGCCGCTACGGTGCGGTCCTCGATCGTGTACCGCCACAGCACCGATTCGTCCTGCTTTAATTTGAAATAAAAGTTGCCGTCATTATCCTGCGCGAGCAGCGACGCGCCTTTGTGCAGTACCGTCATCTGCTTCGTATCTTTGTCGATCCGGAAGAAATTGTCCCCGGCAATCGTGCCGTATACGTGGCCGTCCTTCACGCTAATTTCCATCTGCGGGTCGAGCCAGGCGCCGGTCGATTCCGGAAACGCCTCGTCGGTATACACCACTTGACCCAGCACCGGATCGTATACAAAAAACGTCCCTTGGGCGAAGCCCCACAAGTTGCCGTCCGGACCGGCGATTAATTCGTTGACGGCCCCTTTGCCGGGAACCGGTACAATCTCCCGTTCCATGGCTCCCGTAGCCGGATCGAACACGAACAGCTTGCCGTCAGCATACGGCCATTCCGTTCCCAAGCCGCCCCGGTATGACGTCCCGCCGTAAATTTTGCCGTTCAAATAAGCGAGCGCCACGACGCTTTGCTCATGCTCGTATACTTGATACGACGGCCCCGGAGCCGCCGCCGGGTCGTAGACGGTTAACGCCCCGCCGCTTACGGCGTAGTCCGGCACGGTACCGATGAAAACTTTGTTCAGCTCCGGCACGCCCAGCATCGCATAAGGGCGATCCTGCTGGTGAGCCGTCTTCAGCTCGAATTTGTTAACAACCGTCAGGCCGCTGCCACTAGATTTCCACGGTTTGGTCGTATCGTATTGGAAGATTTTCGCGCCGGGATATACGCCGAAATACATATATTGGCCCAGCGCCGTCATTCCTTCCACCTGACTGATCGAGTTGCTCGACGATATGCCGGTCGACGGATTGTAGATTCCCATCCCGCCTGGCAGGAAACCCGCGGTATAGATGTTTCCGTCGGTCGATTTGCCCAAAGCGTGCAGCTTGAGCGGGATTTTCGGCAGCTCCAGATTCGTCTGGCGCAGCGTCTTTTGCTGCAGGTTGTATTTGAAAAAGCCGCCGCCCGTATTGCCCACGAACCCGACCAGCGTATGGCCAGGGTAATCCGGATCGTTCAGCTCCGCCATCCCCCAGCCGATCGCATTCGCCTTGAAATCGATCTTGCCCGCCGCCGTTGTCACATCGGTGATCGTATCGGTCGTCAGGTCGTACGCTTTCAATATGCCGCCGAAGGTTAAATAGACCGTTTTCCCGTCCGGTGACAAGCTTGAAGTCCCCCGGGAATGAATCGCTAGATCGCCGAAGTCTTTGACGACCGAGCCGTCCGTAATATCCATTACGATCAGGCCGAAGTTCGAATCCATTTTCAGGAACAGTTTATTGCCGATCAGGTTCATATCGTAAGTGTGCTTATACCTGGAGCGGATCGGCTCGGGCAGCAGCTCGGTTTTGGCCCCTGTCGCCAAATCGTACTTGATCAGCGACGCTTTGTTTCCCCCCACCCCGACATACAGCGCGTGCTCATTCGGATCGTAAGCGATCGACCGGGAATACGGCTGTCCTTCGACCATCGTCCCCAGATCGGTCGTTTGCCGCGTTACGGGGTCGAACTTGAACACTTTGCTGTCCGGATAGGAGCCGTAGTAAATGTTGCCATCCCGGTCCTCCGTCATCTCGTACAGCAGCGAGCCCCCGACGGACGAGAGCGGACTGCCCACGTCTTCGACCACGCCGGCCGACGGGTCGTAGCGGAACAGCTTCGCGCTCGTATACGTGCCGAGGTATACGTCGCCGTTGGAAGCCGCGTATACGCCCCACGCCCCTTCCGCCCCCGGGAGGTCAAACTGCTTGACGACCTTTTCGGTCTCGATGTCGACGACGACGAAGCGCGAATCGGGCTTGCCTGTAATGACCGCATAACCGACCGCCTTGCCGTTCTCGGTGCCGAATGCGCCGCGGTTGATGCCGTCCTGCAGCACCTGCGGGCCGAGATTCATGATCGACGGCGTGACGTTCACCGTCTTCTCGGAGGCCGCGAGCACCTCGCCCTGCATCGTTTCAATGCGGAAGGATAACGAATAATCGCCGACTTTCGTAAACTTGACCGTCCAGTCGATCCGCTCGGACGATCGGGCCGGCAGTGCAAACCCTTGCTCCATAAACACGCCCGTGTTGGCGATATTGACGACCCGGCCGCTGCGGTCGGTCGCCGACCAATAGACGTCCCCTTCGCCCGAACGCTTCTCGACCGCAATCCGCACCGGACCAGCGGCCGTCGCGTCCGATCCCGTTGCCGTTACCGGCACGGTTAGATACGGGCCCGCTCCTAACGGCTCCGGCCAAACGGCTTCGATTGCCGCCTTGGCGGGCGGCTCCTCTCCCGGAGGATCGGTGTCCGGCGATTCGCCGGAGCTGCCGGAACCAATACCGCCGGTTCCTCCCGCTCCCGGTACGGGGCCGCTAACCGGCTTGCCGCCCACTTGCGCTGTCACACCTTCGCCCAGCTTCAGCTCGACCGGCGTCTGCGCAATCGCTACGCCTCCGGCCAGCACGGACGCCTGCCGGATCGTGCCGGTCCCCGTTACTTCCGCAGCCGAACGGACCGTCAACGTTTCGATATGGCCGTTCACCGTCAGCTTCAGCTTGCCAGCCCCGGCCCCCGTCTCGAAAGTATGGATCGTTCCGTCGCGAAGCTCGACGGCAATTCCCGAGGCCTGGACCGTCACCGACTCGAAATCGCCGTCCAGTACGATCCGTGAGCCTTCCGGCATCGTCCCGCCTGCTGTTACTTGCCCGAATCCCGGATGATTCCCGCTCATCTGTTCCTCCAGTACGGCGCCGGAAACGAGCTGCACCGAACGGATCGAAGTCGTTCCCGCAGCCAGAATACGAACGTTGCCGTCCTTTTTATCGACACGCATATTCGCCAGCTCCGAATCCCGGACGACGATGCTGTTCGGGCCGCCTCCGGCGACAATCGTCGTTCCTTTTACGGTCACGTTGACCAGTTCGACGCTGCCGCTGCCGACTCCCGATGTGATGTACAAGTCACCGTCGATCGTTTGGTTCCTTAGCGTTACGCCGTCCGCTGTAACCGTCACATTGCCGGCGTGATGCGCGGAGCCGGAATCCGGGCCTGCCTGACCCGGCTTGCCGTATACGTCGCCGGCGATCCGCCCGAGCAGCGCTACGATCTCCCCGCGCGAGACACCGCCTTGCGGACGCAGCGTACGGTCGGGATACCCGTTCAAATAGGCGCGCCCGATCAACCGGCCGACGGCGGCCTTCGCCCAGTCCTGCACTTCGCGGGAATCGGCATAAGCGTCGAGCGCCGCCTTGGCTTCCCCGGGTTCGCCGGTGTCTCCGGCAGCTCCAGCTTCACCGGCTGCGCCTATGGTCAGTTTGAATGTACGGGCCAGTATGACAGCGGCTTCCTGCCGGGTTACCGGCTGATGCGGACGAACCGTCCCGTCTTCATAGCCGGTTAAGTACCCTTCCCCGGCCGCGACCCGAAACGCCGGGGCGAACCATTCGGCCGCGCCGACATCCGTGAAGCGGGCAGTCCCTTCGGTCGCGTAGCCAAGCGTTTTATTCACCGCGGTTACAAATTCCGCCCGGGTCATCTCGCGGTCCGGCCGAAACGTGCCGTCCGGGTATCCGCTTACAATGCCGTTTTGAACGGCCCATGCTACGGACGTACCGCTCCAGTGATCTTGCATGTCCGAGAAACCGGCATCGGAACGTTCGGACGTATCATTTTGCGCATAGGTAATGAGAGCTCCCGAGAACAATTGCCATAACAATGCAAATACGGTTAAGCCGCTAACAATCGAAAGACGTTGAGCACGTTTCCTGTGAATCCAGTCCGCCATAGCGATTCCTCCGCTTCATTTGGGTATGCGTTGCTTGCTCTTTGGTAGATGGACACCCCCGTGATTTTGATCAGAATTGTGTAAGCGATTACATTATGACTGAATTATTAGTACAAGTTTGGTATTTTCACCTGTAGTTTACTGGTATACATCGAGGCTGTCAATGTCCATAAAAGGAGTAAAATTAAATCTCATCGCGCTTCTCCCTTGGATTTGCGCTTCAATTTGCACGCCGCGAAGCTCCCGGCACGCTGAAAATGCTGATACACCGTCCAGTAAAACGCCGGACGGTCCTGTGACGTGCAAGCCCATGTATCCCGTAGTGCGGGAGGCAACGGGGAGCTTCGCTCCATCTGCTCGTTGAGCCGTTCTAGTGATACCTGCTCAAAATGAAACGCGGCTCGTGAATCTTTTTCTTGCGAGCCGCTTGTGTCCGGCTTCGGTGATCACGCTACCCATGCGTGGGGGCTCCAGCGCAGATAAGAGTCTTTTGCACCCTTTATATTCCGGCATATGGGGATGACCGAGGCAAATAGAGGCGGTTTGTGAGGCAGTCGATTCATTGTGTAGAAGTGTTAGCAGGCCGTTCCAAGTGAAAAGTTACCTTCTTCTGCTCAGACAGGTTGTCCGGAATCCCTTGATTGAATAAGGATTGTAAGGTAGGGGATTCCAGACCAAACTCGCCAGAAGGTAATCTTTTCCCTTTCCACTTGGTTGTCCACAATGAATCGACAGCCTCGTTTGTACCCCTTATTTCAGCCAACTGGCACGGTGTGCACCTTTTTCGCGGATATTAGCGGCCCCAAACCGCTCTTATTTCCCCGTCGAAGCAGGTTTCTGAGAAAATTAAGGATACAAACCACTCTTATTCGGTTCCTTCCCTGCTTTTGTTTGCAGCCGATGAAGTCCCTTGGCAGCCTCCCCCTGGCCAAGCGGGAGGAATCCCCCTTCATGCAGCTCCAATCAGCCAGCGGGTGGACGGTTTCCGCATGAACCGGCTTTGTTTCTCATACCCACTTACTCGCTTGCCTGCTTACCCGCTTACCTGCGTTCCATCTAAACCGGGCAACACTGCCCATACTCGGATGAAGCTCCATCCGTCCCTAAACAACAAAAAAGCGGAATTAAACATTCCGCTCGAAGCTAGATCCAACTACGTATAGCTCAAACGATGCTTCCGCCGAACCTACAAACGCGACCGCAACACGACTCGCCCCCTTCCCGGAAGCGTTCAAAACATCCGGTTCAGAACGTCCCGCGGGCTTTCCAAGCCGGCCCAGAATTTCTTCATCAGCTGTTCCAGCTCTTTCGGCTTGACCCCGGCCGGGAACAACTCGTGAATAAACTGCGCGTCTTCGAAATGTTCCGGATCGATCCCCAGCACGTTGCGTTCGTATGGTGTCCATACCGATCGGTTCACGCTGTCGTAGACGGACAGGAAGCCGGTTTGGCGCGCCATGTTTTTCTGGTAGTCATAGTCGAGCGCAAATTGAATAAACCGGCCGGCCAGCTCCGGATTGGGACTTGATCTCGACAGCATGAAGCCGTTGGCGATCATCAGGCTCCCTATCGGGGCGCCCTCGTTCCTCGGCAGCGGAAGCACCCTCATCGGGAAATGATGCCGTTTGTCCGGCATAGCCAGCGTCGTCGTCAAGATCATCGCCAGCTTTCCTTCCTCGAACAGCTCGTTCAGAAACACCCAGTCGCCGACTCCGGATACAGGCGTAATCCGTTCGGTATACAGCAGCCGCTGAAAAAAGGCAAACGCCTGCTCCAGCTCGTCCGTCCGCAAGCGGCCATCCTCGCCGATCCGTTTCCGGTAACCGTACTTCATCGCCAGCACCGGCCAGCGGATCGACGAGCCGGACAAGCCGAATCCGTACGTCTCACACATCCCGTCCCCGTCGGTATCCCGGGTTAACCGTTTGGCGGCCTCGACGAACTGTTCCAGCGTCCACCCGACGACCGGCATATGGACACCCGCTTCCTCGAAGAGGTGCGGATTGCAGGCGAGAAATACCGGCGAATACGTAACCGGAACGGCATACGGCTCGCCTTGCTTGCTGAAAGCGCCGATCAGCTTCTCCGGAATGTCCGCCCAATCGGTGACAAGCCCTCCGAGCGGAACGAACTCCTTCGCGTCGAATTCGCAGAAATGCCGGTCCCAGGCGAGCACGATATCCGGCTTCATGCCGAGCCCGGTCAGATCGCGCATAATCGTATCCACCAGATAGCCAGTATACAGAAGCTTCACTTCAACGTTCGGGTGCTCCTTGTTAAAAGCCGCGATGAGCATCGGAAGTCCTTCCTCTGCATAAGAGGAACGGTACGGGCTCAACACAACGATCGTATTCGTTTCATCGGGCTTGGCGCCGATCGGCTCCGCCACCCGGTTGCCCCTGCCCCTCATCCGGACAAGATGACCTTCCTCCGTCAGCAGTTCCAGCGCCTGCCGCAGCGAATTGCGGCTGATCGAATATTTGCGGCACAGCTCGGTTTCCGGCAGCAAATATTGGCCAGGCTTCAAATACCCGGACAATATCTCGGTGCGCAAAACGGCCGCCATTTCAACATATCGGAAATCGCTTCTCTTCACGGACCTTCCTCCAGACGCCCAGCGGAAAACAACAATTGGAACCGGTCGAATGCCAGTTCGTGGGTAGTTTCTTGCCAGCCCTATGCCAGCCCTATGCCAGCCCTATGCCAGCCACGGTAATCGCACTTGCACAGCTTAGTCTGTAACTTGTAAGGTACGGTGCTCAGGGCGAAAAACTGAAACGGAGGGTCGGGACGCTGCCAGCCAGGCAAAATTCCAACCTTTCCCGTACTCGTAAGCCGGCTATTGCCCGTACCCGTACGTATGCGGCTAACACCGCTTCGCTTCGGAACCCCCTCGGAGTCACTCACATTCAGGCCGCTTACCGCTCGTGCAATTCGCGTATTTCCAAAATACGGCGTATATGCGTATTGGCATGACCGGCCATCGACTTCATCAGCCGGATCGCCGACTCGTGTCTGCCCCCGCCGACCCGCACACTCCTTTCCATGAACCCGGGAATGTGACGATGGAGCAGCATCACATGCTCTCGCAGCAGACGGAACAGCGCCGTCTCGACAACGATCGGCCTGTCGGCATATCGCATCGCTTGGGCCCACTCGTCCTGGGTGAACCGGTTGCCCGTATAGACACGGTCCGGCTCCGTGCTGCCCGCAATATATTTGAGTTTATGTACGGAAACCAGCTCCAGGTCGACGAGATGCAGCACCTGCTGCCGGATGCTCCACTTGCCCGCCGCCAAAGCCCAGTCCAGGGCGGACTCGTCCAACCCGGCCAAGGCCGCCTCCAGCCGATCCGGCCCTGATGCATACGCAGCGGCAATATCGCCCGGCGACGCCTCCAGCTCCTTCCAGAACGCCACCCGGTACCCTTCCGGCGTCGTCACCGTCAGCGTCCGCCAGCAGAATGGCTCCGATTCGTCCCTCACGGGCGCTCCCGCAGCTTCCGCCCGGCGTTTGACCGCATCAAGCACGCCTGCGGCGCCGTCCGGCACCAGCACGTACACGCGGTCGCCGGGGGCTGGCCGATTCGGGACCGGGCCAGGGTTCACCGCTGCCGTCGCACCGAGCGTTTCGCCTCTATCGCCCTTCGCTCCGTCCGGCCTCTGCAGCAGCGCAAGCTCACCGCCCGGCATCCGCAGCAGCTCGCCCCCGCCCTCTTCCCGGTTCGTCCCCGCTCTCTCCCATCCGAGCACTTCCTCATAAAACCACCCGGCTTCCGCCGGATCGGCGACGTCCAGGACGACCTTCACATTGCCGGACTGTCCGCTATTCCCTCTCACGCAGCTCATTCCTCCCTGGTATCCACTCCCGGCGGCGGGTTGCAGGTTATACGGCTAAACCGGTTTTATCATACGAATGAACGGTTTGCCGCTTACTTGAAGACGGCCGTCTTCGGTGTAGCCGATTTTCCGGTACAGCGCATAAGCCCGCTCGTTATCCTGCTCGACGATTAAGGAAACCCGCGGGTACCCGTCTTTCGCCGCTTTGTCCTCGAAGGCGCGGATGAGCGATTTTCCGATGCCCATCCCTTGAAACGACTCGTCCACGGACAGCGAATCCAAATAATATTCATTCGGCTGCGCTTCCTTAGTAATCGTGTAACCGGTCCTGCCCGACTCGCGGACGATCCGGTCGATCAGCGGCAGGTCCAGGTCTTCGGCCCGGGTGCCGTCGTAGGCGACCAGTATGCCCGCCACCTTTCCGTCCCGTTCCTCTACAATCACATTTTCATAGCTGATCCGGTTGCCCGGCTGCTTATAAAACTCGGTCAATATCTGCATCGCCTCGGCATCGTCCGGCGTTCCCGCGAGCGTATTCGCAATCGTCCCGATCGCGTTGTGCAGCAGCGGCATCACTTGCGCTGCGTCTTCCACTGTAGCTTGTCTGATCATGGTGCCATCCTCCTTTGATCCTAGCACCATTGTACCTCAACCGCAGACGAGTCTCCACTTGCCGCCGCTTGGCTTGCAGGAGATTGTATGGAAGCCCGGGACGGTAGCTGGGCACCACACGCTGGGAACTTGGCCGTGCGGATAGAACGAGCTAGGGGAAAAGTTGGTATATGGCGCGGGCTTGGTGTGGACTTGGAGTAGCTTTGGAGTAGCTTTGGAGCAAGTATTGGAAGAGCTTGAGGAAATAGAAGCTATTTGCACATCTTATTTTTGTTTTTGCAATTTCCTCTTCGCCAGACAGATTAAGAGCTTCTACTAGCTCTTATTTTCTCGGAAATCGCCCGTTTCAAGCAAAGTCGGCGATATAAGAGTCACTAACGAGACTGTCGATTCATTGTGTAGAAGTGATAGCAGGCCGTTCCAAGTGAAAAGTTACCTTCTTCTGCTCAGACAGGTTGTCCGGAATCCCTTGATTGAATAAGGATTGTAAGGTAGGGGATTCCAGACAAAACTCGCCAGAAGGTAATCTTTTCCCTTTCCACTTGGTTGTCCACATTGAATCGACAGCCTCACTAACATCCCCTATTTACTCCAGATCCGCCATTTCGATACATATAAGAGCCCCAATCATCTCTTATTGATGGGGCGGCCCCCCCTACTGCACAGGTAACTCTACTGCAACATCTACTCCAGCACAGGTAACTCTACAACTCCAGCGGCTCTGGAGGCCAATCGCCCTCCACTTAAGCGAATCTACTGCACAGGCAACTCCACAGCTCAAGCGGCTCTGGTAACCAATCGAACCTTCGGCTCAAGCGGCTTCGCACCGCAGGCGCTTGGCTGCAATAGCCGCCGTTACAGCGGCCCTCACACACCGTACGCAGTACGTAGCACGTAGCATGCAGCACGCGGCACAAGGCCAATAACCCGCCCCTTACAGGGACGGGCTTGGCCGTGCTTCACTTGCCTTTTACGCGCTTGCGCCTACTCCCGGCTCACTTCGCCTTCAACACCCGGTCGTATGCATCCTTATACACCTTGATCATCTGATCGAGTCCGAGCTTTTTCGCCTCGCCGATGTAGGCGTCCCATTGGTCCATCCCTTTGTCCCCGAGAATAAACTTCGTGATGTTCTCCTCCCGGTGCTTCAGCACCGATTGGCCGATCGTTGTCAGCACGTCGTTCTCCTTCTCAGAGAACGGCGGCTTCGGCTGCAGCTTCGAATCGTACTTGCCGATGGCCGCGTAAGCGTCGGTCGTTTCTTTGGAAGTCAACGTGAGCAAGGCGCTATAGTCTATCCACGTGTACGTCCCGTAGTTGAGCAGCCCCGGCTTCTCGCGCAGATCGGACATCGTCTTGAACGCGTCGAGATATTTTTTCTTGCCGTTTGCCTCCTCGTACGTTACGCCCTGGATCCCCCAGCTGGACAGCTCGCGTCCCGCCTCCGAGTAGAAGAAATCCATATACTTCATCGCTTCCTTGATCTTCTTCGAGGTGGAGGCGACCGTCATGCCCGAATCAACCGTATTGATGTTGATATTGTGCCGATTTGCCCCGGCAAAGCCCGCAGGTGGCGGCATGAACAGCATCGAGAACTGCGGATTGTCTTTACGCAGCGGCACATTGTAATAGTCCATCACCATATAGTCCAGGAAGACGAACGACTTGTTGTTGGCGATAAAATCGTCGAACTGCTTGCCTTTGACGGTCAGCCAGTCAGGCGGCATCAGCCCTTCCTTGTACAGCCGGTTCAGGAATACGACGAGCTTCTTGTAGTTGTCCTCGACTGGGCCGTACCTCCACTCCTTCTTGTCGAAATCGTAATAGATGTCGTTGTACGTATTAAACTGCGGAGCCATCCGGGAAATCGTGCCGAACGCTCCCCGCGTCACGAACGGATAGCTGTCCGGGTAAAGCTGCTTCAGCTTTTTCAGCGTCTCGTACAACTCGTCGTAGCTGTTCGGAAGCGCCAGATTATGCTTTTTGAAAATATCGTCGCGGTACATCCAGCTGATCCGCTCGCCCTGCCCGAAGCCTTCGTTCGGGAACATGAACATTTTCCCTTCCGAGGACGTATACCGCTCCTTCAGCTCCGGGTACTTCGCCAACCAGCTTTTGAAATTCGGCATGCTGTCGACGTAATCCATAATGTTCGCCAAAGCTCCCTGCTGCCCGTACTTGTTAGCGGTTACAAAACTGCTCATAAACATCAGGTCTGGCATATTGCCCGTCGCGATCGTCAAGTTGACCGCCTCGTTGTAGTTGTCGCCCGGAGGCACCGTGCCGGTAATCTCGACGTTCGTCTTCTCTTCGATCGCCTTCCAGATCGGCTTGTCTTTGGCATACGTCCAGTTCGACTGGGCCCCGACCAGCATCGTCAGCGACGTCTTCACCGCCGGCTTGCTCGTGCCGCCGCCTTCGCCCGCAGCCTCTCCAGTCTGCGCGCCTCCCGCGCCGCCTCCATCTCCCCCACATGCGGCCAGTAGCCCTGCGAGCATCGTCGTCACCGTAAAAGCTGCCATCCCCTTTTTCATCCTAAGCGGCGCCGCCGCCGTCCGCCAACTTCCGGGCGATCAGCGCCTATCCTCCCCTCGGTTACCTCGATTATCCTTTCAGAGAACCAACCGTGACCCCTTTGACGAAATATTTTTGCAGAAACGGGTACGTAAGCAGAATCGGCAGCGTACCGACCAGAATTGTCGCGTATTTCAGCGATTCCTCGACAATCTGCTGGTCTTTCCCCAGCGTAAACGATCCGTCCAGATTCGTCTGCCCGGCAAGTACGATATTGCGCAAAATGACTTGCAGCGGCACCAGATCCGGATTGCGCAAATAGATCAGCGCCGTGTAGAAGTTGTTCCAGATGCCGACCGCATAAAACAGGCCGATCGTGGCGAGCACCGCCTTGGACAGCGGAAGCGCAATGCGGACGAACAAGCCGACGTCGTTCAGCCCGTCGATTTTGCCCGCTTCCTCCAGCTCCTGTGGCAGACCGGCGAAAAAGGTACGCATCATGATCAGATACCACGCGCTGACCGCGCCCGGAACGATCATCGCCCAGAACGTATCGACCAGACCAACCGCCTTCACGACGAGAAACGTCGGAATCATCCCGCCGCCGAAAAACATCGTGACGACGATCAGCACCGTGATCGGTCCGTGAAACAGCATCTTCTTTTTGGATAACGCATAAGCCGCCATCGAGGTCAGTGAAAGCGATACGGTCGTTCCGACAACGGTATACAGCACAGTGTTGAGGTAGCCGTTCCATATGCGCGGGTCGGTCAGGACGATCCGGTACATGTCTGTATTGAACCCTTTCGGCCATAGATAGACGCTTCCTTTCATGACCGATACTTGATCGCTGAACGAGACGGCGATCATATACACGAACGGATATACGGTGACGATCATCACGAGCAGCATCAGCAGCACGTTGACGGCGTCAAATACGGTTAACTTTCTTCTCATGCCGCCTGATCTCCTTTTTTTGGCCTGGGGTGGATCGCATCGTTGGATCGGATGTTGGGTTCATACTCACATCTTAACGGATCGAACCAACGCTCCTACCAAAGGCTGTTCTCTCCTAATTTGCGGCTTGCGTAGTTGGCGCTCACCAGAAAGACGAGATTGACCACGCCGGTAAATACGTCGATCGCCGCCGCGTAGCTGTAGTTGCCCTGCACGAGCCCGACCCGGTACACGTACGTGCTGATAATATCCGCCGTCTCGTACGTGGCCGGATTGTACAGCAGAAACACTTTCTCGAACCCGACCCCGAGAATATGCCCGATTTCCAGAATAAGCAGGATCGCTACCGTCTGCATCATGCCGGGCAGTGAGATATGCGCCATTTTCGCGAAACGTCCGGCTCCGTCCATCTCCGCCGCTTCGTACAGATGCGGATCGATCGACGTCAGCGCCGCCAAATAGATAATCGACGCCCAGCCGACGCCTTGCCAGATGCCGGAAGCCGTGAATATCGTCCGGAACCAGTCGGGGGACATCAGCCAATTGACCGGCTCGAACCCGATCAGCTCGATCAGCCGGTTGACAAGCCCTCCGGACGGCGACAGAAAGACGACGATCATACTCGCGACAATGACGTTGGAGATAAAATGCGGCAAATAGCTGACCGATTGGACAAATCGTTTGAATACCGCGTTTTTCAGCTCGTTCAGCAGCAGCGCCAGCAGAATCGGCGCCGGGAAACCGAAAACGATCCGGTACAGCCCAAGCAAAAACGTATTGCGAAGCAGCTTGAAAAAGTCCGGATTGCTGAAAAACATTTCGTAATAGTGAAAGCCGACCCACTCGCTTTGCCAAATCCCTTTAAATAAGTTGTACTTCTGGAACGAAATCGCGATGCCGAACATGGGAACATAATGAAAAATGATAAAGTAAACGATACACGGCAGCACGAGCAGCAGCAGAAACCGGCTTTCCCTAAACCGTCTGCGCAATGTCACGCGACTGGCCGGAGCAGCCGATGCCGATGCCGGCGTACCGTGCGGCAAATTGCCCGTCATCCGGTTCGCGTTCACGCCCCTTCCTCCTTTGCGTATGGATTGCTCCTTGCCTAGCGGTTGTACTCGTTGCTACAATGAGCTTATCTCGACGATACAGCGTCGCAGCCTTATTGCCTATCCGCAATGCGTCATTATGTAAGCGCTATTATCGAATCTGACGAAATGTAGATAAGCGGACCGATTGTAGATGGAAGATCGGAGGGGACGATCGAATGAACAAGGTACGGCGGACATTTGCGGAACACCGGAAGTCTTTGTTCGTTCAGCTGCTCGGCGGCTTTCTGCTTGTCATCGTGCTGCTGCTTTCCTTTAACGTGCTGTCGTTCACTTTTTTTCAGACCAATATTCAAAAGCAGATTATCGACCACAATACGCTAAATATGAAAAATACGGTCAACGGATACGAGAAGCAGCTGCAGCTCGTCGAAAGCGCGATGCTCCGCTTTTACTTCAACGACCGGTTCAACTCGAGCCTGAACGGGGGAGATCAGCCGAATTATTACGCCGCCGCGGAAATTAAGACCGAGATGAACGCCCTGCTGGCGAATCCGATGCTGAATCTGGAGAACATGTTCCTGCTGTTTCGCGACCATCCCTTCGTGATCGAGAAGGAAAGCACGACGAACACGGTCAATATGTTCACGAAGTTTTACGTAAGCGAGCCTTACGGTCCGGTGTTCTGGCAGAGACAGTTTTCCGCGGATTATACGTTCCGCGTTTTTCCCGCCGCCGGCTTTCGGGAGTACAAATACAACAAGTCCGAGAGCTTCAAGGGCGAGCTGCTGCCCGTCGTGATGAAAAACAAGTTCAACAGCCAATATCTCGTAGCCGCCCTGCTGGACGCGCGCAGCTTGTTCCGTTCGCTTCACTATAACGGGGAAGATTCGTTTTATATACTCGACAGTGGGTACGGCCTGCTGTTCCGGTCCGCAGCCGAAGGCGCTCCTGAGGCAGGAGGGACGGGGCTAGCCGCTTCGCTGCCGGACGGTCTCGCCTTCCCGGACCCCGAAGGATATATAACCCGGGACGACTACTATTACTTTTACAAAAAAGGGACGGATTCCGGCCTGACCTACGTGAATGTCATCCCGAACGTGCGCATCGCTTCCCAGGTGCAGCGGCTGAATCTGATGCTGCTGGCGATTATGGCGGCCGCCGTCGTGTTCAGCGTGCTCATCTCCATTCTGCTCAGCATGAAGTTCAACAACCCGATTCAAGGAATGATCCGCCTGCTGCAGACGGCCGGTCAGCCGCACAAGCTCACAAGCAGCATACGCGAGTTCGACTGGCTCGGGCGCAGCATCGCGGATATCGTGCATGCGAACGTACGGTTCCGGCAAGATCTCACCAAGAAAAACAAGCTGCTGAAAAGCTACGGGTATATGAGCAAAATTAAAAACATCCGCAGCTGGACCGATCTGCGCGACCTGATCGAAACCGACAAGCCTTATTACTTTCTCGTATTCCAGCTTTCGTTTACGGAGCGGTTCGAACGGCTGTCCGGGGACGATCAGGAGAAGACGGCGTATTGCCTGAAAGAATATGTAAACCTGCAGCTCGGCGAACGGTTTCCGGATTCGGTGACGCTGCAGATGGAAAAGGAGCAGGTCATCTCCCTGCTGTTCGCCCGGGAGGAGCCTCAGGCGGTCATGGATACGCTGCTGCTGCTGAAGCAGGTGCTCGACCGCGACAACGAATATTGCATCGTCACGATCGCGTTCCGGCCGGCCGTATACAGCCCGGAAGAGCTGACCGGCGCGTATGAGGAAGCGCAATCGTTGATCGCCTCCCGGCCGCTGGGCCGCGACACCCGGATCGTAACGGAGGCGGCGCTCGGCGAGCCGGCAAGCCTGCTGACCTTTGCCAAGGAGCAGGAGTACTCCGCACAGCTGCTGGCCGGACGCGAGGACAAACCCGCCGAGCTGCTGCTCGAGGTGTTGGACCAGTTGGATACATCCGGCGCCAGCGCCAGACAGTACGGCGAATTCGGCAAAGAAGCGGTGGCGGCGACCTTCAAGGCGCTGCTGGAGCATCAATACGATATTAGCGGCCTGTTCGGGGGGCAATCGCCTTTTCTCCATCTGAAGTCGTGCTGGAGCCGGGAGGAGTACGAGACGTTCGTGCGGAGATTGACGTCAGAGGCGGCGGCTCTCGTGCAGGAGCGCAAGGCGGAACGCGATCCGATCCGCGACTTCGTGCTGGACTATGTAGCCAGCCATTACGGGGAGGACCTGTCGCTGGAGCTGGTGGCGGATAAGCTGAACTTGTCCCGCGGCTACTTGTCCACCTACTTCCATGAGAAAACGGGCCAGACGTTCAGCGATTATGTAAACGGGCTGCGCATGCAGCGAGCCAAGGAGATGCTGAGCGAAACCGACACGCTCATCCAGGATATCGCCGGCCGGGTCGGCTACCAGAACGTCAACTCGTTCATCCGGATGTTCAAGCGGATATGCGGGCTTACGCCCGGCGAGTTCCGCCGTCTCGCTCTGCAGGAAGGGGGCGGCGGAGGAAGAAGATGAGCGCGCTCCGTGCTGCTGGCCGAGCGGCTGAACGAATTTCCCCTCAAGAAAACGGACCTCAGCCCCCACGTTACCGTGGAGTTTGAGGTCCTTTCACTCGAATATGAGGATGTCCCCTTGTCAGGCGGACCCTTATGGCTCAGCCTTTGATCGTTCGGACATGCAGGGGGTGTCCGTTGTCCGCTTACACCGCTACAATCGCTACGCGATATATTTTACTGAAAGAAAGATTCGTCAAATCGATGTCGAACAGCTGCAGCGACTCCGGATTCGTCACAGTCAGCTCGATCTCCTTGGTCGTCAAAGCGCTTACATTCGTAAACGCATAATCTGGCCGTACCGGAGCAGGTGGAGATTGTCGGGCATGACGACGATGCGGTCTCCGAATTCAGCACTCCGCCGCTGTCCACCGTGCATTTGCCGGTTGAGGAGATGGCCCAGGCCTGCGTGAATCTGATGGTCGACCTAATGTCCCACAAACTGACCGGCCCCGTCACCCAAATGTTCGAGTCGACCTTGATTACGCGCAGATCTTGCGAAGGCTGAGTGAGGAACCTACCTTCCCCTTTTTCAAAGAAGGGGAAGCGGCGGATGCACGATGGCGGGGCAATCACAAAGAGGGACCGGCTCCAAAGTTTATTCGATTTTGCGAGCCAGACTAAGAACCGATTTTCCTTGAAAAAAAGGACCTCAGTCTCCACGTTACAGTGGAATTTGAGGTCCTTACGTTTGGAAATGGCCGGTTTGGATATGGGCAGCTCCATGTCATGCGAGCGCTTGCGGGGCAACCCCTTTCCTGTTATGCAATCGGGTGGAAGTCCGGAACAGCTATTTTTTCATCGCTTTCGCTTCCTCGATCTTTTTGTTCACTTCTTCGTCGGCATCCCGCAGAGCCGTATTGACGTCCTTCTCGCCAACGATTACGGAACGCATCGCATTCGCCGCTGCGGACTGGCCGAAGTTGTTATATTCCCCTACGTATGCCGGTGGAGAGGCAGGCTTCTTCGCTTTGATCGCAGCAATATTTTTTCCTTGCCACTGGGCGACGCTTTTGCCGAAGGCCGCTTTGACCTGATCATTTTTGAGCGGACTGATCTGTGCGAAATCCGACGACAGCTTGGTTTGGACTTCGTCGCTCAACAAATGGGCGATAACATTAAAAGCGTCGTCCCGATTCTCACTCAACGAGGACACGGAAATATAGACGGGATACGGCTGCGAACCGATGCCCGGCGCACCTTTTAATTCCGGCAATGAGACGGCGTCCCAGTTGATCCCTTCATCCGGCTTTGGCGCATCGGAATTGTACATCACGAACATGGCCGACGACTTTTCTTTGAAGAAAGCGTTTTTGATCGCAGTGCCGGTGATCATTTCTTTGGTCACATCATAACCGGCCATTTTATACAGCGGGACCATCGTATCGATATATTGCTTCCATGCATCCGTGTTGAGTGAAGCCTTTTCCCCCTTGGCGTCTACAAATCCGAGCGACAGCTGGTTGCCGATAACGAGATGGGAAGGATCGGTCACAAACCCTCTGTACTGAACGCCGCCTTCGTTTCTGGTCAGCCGGGTCGCTACGCCCACCAAGCTTTCCCACGTCATATTGTCAGTTGGATACGGAACGCCGAACTTATCGAAAATATCTTTGTTGTAATAGAGCAGCAGTCCAAGGTCGTACAAAGGCAAACCGCTCAGCTTGCCGCCGTCCAGATTGCGGATCATTTCCAAGTATGCGGGCTCGATCTTGTTCAGATCGAACTTGTTTTTCTGCACCAGATCGGACATGTCGGCAACCAGCTCAAACGGTTTAAATTGATTCCGATACGTGGCGAAAGACCCGATCATGAGATCGATCTTGCGTTTCTCGGTCACGATAGTTTGAGCGATGTTGCCGGTACTCTCAATGACTTCGAACGAATAGTGCGGATATTTCGCTTGAATCGACTTGCCATACCGATCCATAAACCAATCCATATTCACGCCGCCCGGTATCAGCACCTGCAGTTTCACCGGCTTTGCGCTTTCCGCCGGCGTTGGAGCTGGAGCCGTCGTACCGCCGTTTTCTTCGGCCGCCTTTCCCCCGCAAGCCGCAAGCATCGCCGCCATCATCCCAACTAGCGCTAATGCCGTTCCGGTCTGTTGTGCTTTCCCCCATGTTTGTTTCAAGTGATAGCTCCCCTTTAGCATTCAATTATTATATAAAGCGGATGGAATACGCCTTATATCCTGGTAAATTTCGACAAAAGTAACTAACTCCGTAAAATAGCGCTTTCACCAACGAGTAATTAAAGGATAATGGAGAAATGAAATATTGTCAACAATATTATAATGTTACAATAATTTTGTCTTATCATCTCACAGTAGCCGATTATTCCTAAAATGGGAACGCCATTCGAACGGGCGCAATCACAAAATAAAAGTCTTTGGCGAGACTGTCGATTCATTGTATAGAAGTGTTAGCAGGCCGTTCCAAGTGAAAAGTTACCTTCTTCTGCTCAAACAGGTTGTCCGGAATCCCTTGATTGAATAAGGATTGTAAGGTAGGGGATTCCAGACAAAACTCGCCAGAAGGTAATCTTTTCCCTTTCCACTTGGTTGTCCACATTGAATCGACAGCCTCACAAACCACTCCTATTGCCTATCGTGCCCACTAACCCATAAGCGGGCGGAGCACACGGCCCCTGTTGCTGCTCTCAACCGGTTTTGTTTTCTTCCCCAATCCTCCACTCCGCTTCTACTCCATTCCATTCCGGACCGAGCGCGGCCGCGGCCGGCAAAGTGACGTTGTGGCCGTCGAATTATCCCCAGTTGCATGGGGTTCATTAGGTTATGCAGCGCAATCCTGGCACAACCTGCTGACCGGCTCGCACATCCACGGCAGCTGTGTCATGGGGCTCCAGCCTTAGAATCGCTCCACCGTTGCCCGTTTGCAACGAGCTACTCCGCTCTTGCCTCGGCCGGACTCGCACCGGCTGGTAGCGGCTGACTTGGCCGGGCCTGCAACGAACAACAACAAAAAAGCCGGTACGCCGCAGCGTCCGACTGTTCCTATCCTCGACTCTCCAGCTGATGCCTGCCAGGCGCTCAACCGACGATCGTCAGCTTCCCTCCCGTCTCCTTAACAGGGACGAAGGCCGGACGTTCGTCCGGGTGTTTGTTCGGAGCGTGGATCGACAGCAGCAACTGCCCCCCGAACGTGCGAAACAACATGCCATGTCCACCCTCCGCCGGTATCCCCGAACGAGGCGATCCGTCCTCCCCCGCCGGCCCGAACATGGGGTTCGGCTCATGCACCCAAGGGCCGGCCAACCGCCCGGTCACGGAGCGGGCCTCCCCTACATTGTAGCCCCGCATATCGAAACTGGACCAGATCATCCGCAGCTCGCCAGCTTCGTTTCGAAACAGAAACGGCCCGTCCGTCACCCGATTGCCCGCCTTGCCGCTCACGCTCCAGCCGGACTCCGATGCGCGGAACATCAGCTGCGGCTCCCCGATGCTGGCATCGAGCCGGTGTGTCAGCCGTTGGCAGCAAATCTCCCCATCGACAACCTGAAGCCATTCGTGGCAAAATACGATCCACGGGTCGCCCGCTTCGTCCACATGAAGCGTCCCGTCCAGACACTCCCAATCGGGCGGCGTTACCGGCTCCGGGCTGTGGACGACGAACGGTCCCGCCGGCTGATCGGCAACGAGAATTTGCGTGCCTCTGCATCTCCCCTCCGCCTTAAAGCTGGCGAACATGTAATACCGGCCGTCCCACTCGTGTACCTCTGGCGCCCAATAATCCCGGTCCGACCAAAAACCGGCAGCCGGGCGGAAAGCCGGAGCGGGTCCTTCCCAATAAACGAGGTCTTCGCTCCGGTACACGTCGAAACCTTCGGGCTTCCCTTTCCAGGCCGTCTTCCCCGTTGTTCCGTACATGTAATAACTCCGCGACCGTTCATCCGCCAGAACAAACGGGTCCCGCAAATGAATGTCCTTCAATTCGAGCTTCATCGTCCGTATCCTCTCCCCATCCGTCATTCCTGTCCGATTCCAAACTGATTGAGGCTTCCGATGAAGTAGACCCGTGGTGTGCCGCCGCTTGCTTTACGATCGGAATGCCCTTCATTCATTACATATATATTGTAATAAAATAAAAATAGCATCATAAACGCAATCAATCAAGTACTTTATTTCATCAAACATGTATCAAAACATCATCTCCGACAATCAAACATTACAATTACTTCATCCGCACCACCTCTTTCCGCCCCACTCCTTCCCAGCAACAGCCCCCCCTAAGACCAGCCAACTCCTTAAACTCCATATGCACCAAAAAGACGCCTCCGAACGAATCCCGTCCGATTGGCGCCTCCGTACCTGTCTCCTGTCCTTCTACCCATCCGTTTCCCAGCTTCCCGCCAACGCGCTACTCGTACATTACACGCATGATAATATCCTGCTCGAAATCCCCGAACCGTCTGCCGAACAAGTTGATGCCCCCGATGTTGACGGCATCCGGCTTAATGCCGATCCGCAGCTTGACCGGCGACCGCGCCTCTATGTTCAATTCCTGCAAAGACACACCGGACAGCAGCACATCGTCCAAATAAGTTCCATTGCCCGTGACCTTCCATGTTTTCAGCAGCCCGTACTGCGTCACCGCATCGGTCACCCAATCCGGGTTCAGCTTCCCTCTGCGGTCTCCGAAATCGCCGGGGCATGTCCAGGTGCCGATCTCGGTATCGTTGATCCAGAGCGTAATGTCCGAAGGCCAGTCATGGTCGTAGGTCGGCGCTTCCGAGCATAGCTCCATCGCAAACTGAATGGATTGAATCGACGCTTGGCGCGGAAACGCCGCAGGAAATTTGTATTCCACATAGCCTTGCCGAAACCAGATCAGCTGCGCGGCTACCCGGTCGGGCATATAAAAGACGGACGGATCTTCCTTCGGCTCCACGATTCCCGACTCGAGCGCCATCCCGCAGGTGGAGGCGACCTCACAATCCGAATAATGACCGATCGGTATTTCGACGGTGTAGCAGTTTTTGGGATTATGATTGCCAAGCGTCGTGTGCAGCTTCATCCGGACCAAATCGAAATTGCGGGAGCACACTTTCATCGTTCCCCGTCTGGCCGGCAGCGTCTCTGTCACGATCAGCCCGGTTTTCTCCAGCACTTTCACGTTAAGAGCGACGGTGGATACCGGCAAGCTTAGCTGCTCAGCTATATCGATAATGTTCATTTTACGATCATTCAGCAGCTTGATGATCTCGAGACGCACGTCGGAAGCCAGCGCATGGGCGACCTGCTTCAACAATTCCGGCTCGTCGAGCGACAAATCCAACATAGGAATTCCCTCCGCCAGTATAGGGCTTGTTAGCTTCCTGAACAGTTCCAGACTTCCGACAGCAAGTCCGCAGTTCTTCCCTCCATTATAGCTTCCGAGCCGCCGCCGTTAAAGCGGGGATTCGCAGACGCCGAACGAGCTGCGCCGCACAAAAAAAAAGGACAACGCCCAGGCGAAGCCTGCGTTGTCCTCCCGCTTCTATTCTTATCCTAACTTCGCTCAAGCTCCGAACGAATCGTCCCGCTTGAACAGCATCAGTGGCATTTTGAACACATAAGCGACGACGATGAAAATGCCGATAATCATGCCGACCAGTACGAGCACGCTGCTGATCGACAGCCCACCGACACCGGTGATGACGTTGGCGATGTTGCAGCCCGGCGCGATCCGCGACGAGATCCCCATCAGCAAACCGCCGAAGATGGCGGCCGGCAGACGCGATCTGCGCGGGAAGCGGAGCTTGAAGCTACCGCTCAGCAAGGCGGCGGAAAGCGATCCGATGACGAGGAAGATCACTAGCGTCTCCTCTGGTCCGAGCCCTACTTTCGGAAAGTCGGCGAACAGCGCGTTCAGATACGTGTTGTTAAACACGAAATCGTCCCCGAAGATCTGAGCGACGGCCACCGCGCCGATCCGCGTCTCCGGACCGGTGATGCCGACGTTTGACATCAGCGCGAATTGAACCGTAGCGACGACCCCGATCAGAAACGCCACGAGACGAATGTCCCAGTGCGACTGCTTGAATGGATTGCCCTCCCAGTCGGTCAAGGCACTTTTGAACCCTTGCACAAAACCTTTCACACCGAACCGGGCGACTGCGATCGCCACCATAATGACTACGATAGCAACCGGTATCACATACACGGGTAGCGGCAAATGATACAGCGTATACCCCGACTCGACGACCGTCAGCGGTTCGATCGCATCGCGCGCCCACGGATCGTAGATCAGAGCGAACAGCAGGTTGCCCGCGATGGCAAACAGAAGCACGATCCAGAACTGCACATACCCCATGCCGCACCGGTACAACTTGCCCGAGCCGCAACCTCCAGCGATCGTCATGCCGATCCCGAACAGCAGTCCGCCCAGCAGGTTCGCTCCGCCGATCGGCACGGTCCACAAGTCGGCGATCCCCTTGGCGCCGGTCGTCAGTACGAGCGCCCAGCCCAGCAAGGCGGTAGCCATCAGCACGAGCACGCCGTTCAAGATGCGCGTATCGCGCACGCTGATCCAGTCGCGAATCGAAGCGACGAAGCAAAAGTCCGCTTTTTGCAGCAAAAATCCGTAGCTGAATCCGAAAAATGCGGCCAGCAGAAAAACATCCCAAGTGTAAGCCATCGGAGCCAACCTTCCTTAGTTCATTACGACTTTTTCACGAAAATATGGTATTGTCCGCCTTTTTTGGCGACACCCAAAAACTCCCCAATTTTGTTCATCTTAACGGCAGCCGGAATCGTCTTCGTAGCGATGCTGTGATCGGTAATCTCGACGACGATTTCTCCGGATTTTGCCTTGCGAAGTCCGTCCAAAGCGAGATTCAGTGTATGCGGGCACACTTCCCCTACTGCGTCTACGATATGGTCGGGCTTAATTTCCAGCAATTGTTGTTCGGTTAGGCTCATTGTCCGTTAACCCCTTTCGATTTGTCGAGTCCGTATGTTTCGATCGGCTCCGCGGCACCGGTTTCAATGCCGTTGCCTTCGTTCGCCCAGCTCAACATGCCGCCGGCAAAGTTATGAACGTTGGAAAAGCCGTTATTTTGAAAATATTTGGCGACCTCAAAGCTTCTTCGTCCGCTTCTGCAGACGAACACGTATTCCTGCTCCGGATCCAGCTTCTCGGTCCAGTCGATAATATCGCCCATCGGGATGAGAGGAAGTCCGGCAATATGGGCCGCCTCGTACTCCTCGGGTTCACGGACGTCAATTACGACGGCGGAACGGTTCGGATTCTCGATTATTTCTTTTAGCTCCTGCCAATCCAGGTGGGAGATTTCTTCGATCTTGTGCGGCACGTCGTTTCCTCCTTATTTCACCAGCGTCGTATCGTCGGCGTTGGCCCATTCGGCCATCGAGCCTTCGTAAGGACGAATATCCTGGAACCCGAGCAGACGCAGCGTGAAGTAGGAATGCGCTCCGCGAATGTTCGTCTGGCAGTACGGAATGATCGTTTTTTCCTTATCCGTCACTCCGGCTTTCGTGTAAATATCGTTCAGGTCTTTGTAGCTTTTGAACTTCGGCACCCCGTCCGCCGGAGTCTGGTCGATCGCCTCGCTCCACTCGGTGTTGACCGCGCCCTTGACGTGTCCGCCGTTTTTGTTGCCGCGCAGATCTTCGCCGGAGTATTCCTTCGCCGAGCGGGTGTCGAGCACTGTGCACTGGGCGAGATCGGCGCTCAGTAGCTGCGCTTTCGTAGTGATCAGCTTGTCGTTAGGCTGTGGAGCGAAATTACCCTTGACAACAGCCGGAGTTTCCGTAGACACTTCCTTGCCGGCGGCCGTCCATGCGGCATATCCGCCGTTAAGCACTTTTACTTTATCTTTCAGACCGTAATATTCGAGTGCGTAAAAAACGCGGGTTGCGCCGTTGCCCGAAGCTTCGTCATACACGACGATCGTCGAGTCGCTGTTGATCCCGGCCTTTTGGACCAGCTCGGTGAACGCTTCTTTCGAAATAATGGAGTTGTTTTTCGAATCTTTCAGCAGACCGGAATTGATCGAGATCGCCCCCGGAATATGACCCTGCTCGTATCCTTTGGAACGGGCGTCGATAATTTTGACCTTTGCGTCCTTCGCATTCGACTCTACCCATTTCACATCGGCGATCAGCTGTGCATTCGGATACGGGTCCGTCGCTTTGACTTCCTGAACCGCCTTGTTGCCTGTATTCGAGCCCCCCGCCGCATTCGTTGCGCTGCCGTCCGGCTTGCTGCTGCAGGCTCCGACAATCCCCGCAAGTACTACCAATGAAAGAAGTGCCATTTTCTTTTTCATCGAATCTTTCTCTCCTTCCGGACCTTCTGCATCTTGCGCCCTAGATCGTTTCCCTAGTATAATACACCTATCCCGAGTGTGTTACAAGGATTAATTTCAGCAAATCGACTAGGAGAATTGCAATGAGACAAAGGAAGCGGGTTATCGCAATTGGAGTAGCGCTCGTCTTGATTCTGAGCGGATGTGCGATGGAGACGAAAGAACAGGCGCGCCAGCGTCTGTCGGCAGGCGGAAGCCCCCAGACGGGGGAAGCGGGCGCCGCGGCGCCGCAAGGAGAAGCCGGGAAGCTGACGGCCGTCCAGTTTTATGTGCCGAGCGAGAAAGAGAACAAGCTGTCGGTCATCGACGTACCGACCGGCAAAGTCGTAGGCTCCGTCCAGCTGTCGGAAGCACCGGCGACGGTCGTCTTCTCGAGTACGATGCGGGAAGCGTATGCGGCCAATATGAACAGCAGCACAATCTCCTTCATCAATACGCAGACATTAAAGGTGGAGAAGGAAGTCCCGGTCGGCCCGATGCCTCACGGGCTCGTGCTGTCGCCGGACAACAAGACGCTGTATGTCGCGGCGGTGGCGGACCAGTTCGTCTACCTCGTCGATACGAAGGTGGGCAAGGAAGCCGGAACAATCGATCTGGGAGCCGGGGCGAAGACCAACTACATGGCTTTGTTCGGCGACAAGCTCTATATTAGCGATCATGAGAATCATAAGGTGTACGTCGTTAATGTGAAAACGAAAGAAAAAGTGCTTACGATCGAAACCGGCAAAACGCCGCGAGCCGTCAAAGTAAGCGACGACGGCAAAAAGCTGTTCGTTCCGACCGCCGGGGACGGCAACCTGGAAACGTACAATACCGAGGACGGCAAGCTGCTCTCCAAAATTCCGGTCGGAGCCGGCGCCACCGATGTCGTCATCGCGGAAGACGGACAAAGCGGCATCGTCACGTCCATGGAAGGCAATTCGGTCACGTTTGTCGACCTCGCAGGCGGCAAACCGGTCCAGACGATTCAGGATTTGCCGGGCGCCCGCCATATCGCCTACAACCGGCTGCAGTCCAAAGCGTACGTCACGCTCGCGGGCTCGGACGAAGTCGCCGTCATCGATACGCAGACGCGTCAGATCGGCGAGCGAATTAAAGTAGGAACGATGCCGCACGGCATTCAGCTCAAAGCATTACCCGGCATCGGCGGCAGCTGCTGATCCGCCCAATCCGAACAAACAGCCTCCTTTCACGGTAGTGAAAGGAGGCTGTTTGTTATTGTCCGCTCCCGGCCCCGCCATGCCGGAGAACTTCCGCAGCGGTGCATGTTTCGGGCAGAAATGGGAAAGCGTACTAAGTGATCGATCATTACGGATAGAAAGTGCGATGCCCATGAGCAGGTCCAATAGCAAAATCAACTTTTTGCAATTATGCATGATTCTGATGCTGATGAACGGCTTGACCGATCACGTCATCGTAAATCCGCTGTTGCTGGACGCATCCGGGCGCGATGCATGGATTGCAGTCATCTGCACCGCATTCTGGTTCCTCCCTTGGTGCGCGCTGATCGTTTACATTATGCGCTCTGCCAATGGAGAAAGAATTCAGCCTTGGTTAGCCAAACAGACTTCTCCGGTCATCTCCTGGTTGCTGCTAGCCCCTATCATCTTGCAGTTGTACTTGATCGGGGGAATGACTGTTGAACAGACGGTCACCTGGACGGCCACGAACTATTTGCCTGCCACCCCGACATCGGTACTAACGATCGTCTTGGTGCTGGTATGCCTGTATGCGGCCAATTACGGACTTAAGGCCATTGCGATCAGCTCGGGCATTTTGCTTCCGACCGTCATCGGACTCGGCTTTTTCGTTGCGATTGCGAATATGCCGGAGAAAGACTATGGAATGTTGAAGCCTTTCCTCGAGAACGGCTGGGAGCCTGTTTACCACGGTATGGTATTCGCCGGAGGCAGCTTCTCGGAGCTGTTTTTAATTATCCTTTTGCAACATCGGATGAAGTCGGGAATTAAGTCATGGAAACTGATGCTTCTGGCGCTAATTCTCATCTTTATTACGTTAGGGCCGATCGTAGGGGCCATTACGGAGTTCGGTCCCCAAGAAGCGGCGAAGCAGATGGTATCTCCTTATGAGCAGTGGCGTCTGGTCCGATTGGGCGATTATATCGAACATGTCGACTTTTTATCCGTCTACCAATGGCTGGCCGGAGCAACCGTACGGATCAGTGTGGCCATGTTTTTGCTGGCCGACCTGCTGCCCATTCACAGCCCGAAAGTCCGTCAGCTGTTTTTGTGGGGGCTTACGTTAAGCTATGTTGGCTGTATATTGTTTACGAATTCTCAAAATGCGCTCTATTTGCGCATTTACCAATCCTATTTTCCCATAACGCTTGTAGTCACACTGCTGCTTAGCGTTGTAACTACCAGCATAGCGTTCTGGTCAAGGAAAAAGGGGGAGATCCGGCATGAACGATCCGAATCCTAACGAGTCGACCGTATGGACGGAGCAGAAGCTGAGAAATATATTCGCTTTATCTTCCGACGTCAAGGTTCATTCGTACCGTTTCGGCCCGCACAACGAACCGTCGGACGTCGTTCTGGTCTATACAGAGGGATTATGCAACAACGAAGCGATCGGCAGAACGATCCTCCCTTCTCTGCATCAGGCTTACCAGCAGACGAAATTTGCCGATATCGGCTCGAACCGGCTGTTCGGGCTTTTGCCCCTGATCCCTTTTGAAGGCCGGACCGAAATCGATCAGATTTCCGCTTCCGTCTTCCAGGGCAATCTGGTTCTCCTCTTCCCCGGTCAGGGCGAGATGTTCCGGATCGATATCGGCAGCCGCCCCGAGCGGAGTCCGGAGGAATCCAACACGGAAATATCGATCAAAGGTCCGAAGGACGGCTTTATCGAAGACGTCTCGGTTAACGTGGCGCTGATCCGCAAACGTCTACGCACCGATACGTTATGTTATGAAACGACGCTATTGGGGCGGAGAACCCAAACGAAAATAGGCTTGTTGTACATTCGGGACATCATCTCGCCGAAAATCTTAAACGAAGTCCGTTCCCGGCTGAGCAAGATCGACGTGGACGGCATATACAGCGTCAGCCAGCTCGAAGAGGCGCTGGCGGATGCGAAGTATTCCCTCTTCCCGTCGTTCGACAACTCCGGGCGGCCGGATTATGCGGTATCCAGTCTGCTGGCGGGCCGGTTTGTCATTATTGTCGACGGCATTCCGATCGTTTTGATCGGGCCCAGCAACTTTTCCCTGCTTCTGAAATCGCCGGAAGATATTCATTTTACGTTCCAGTATACGACGTTTTCGCGGCTCATTCGTCTGATCAGCTTCCTGATTGCCGTCTACTTGCCGGGCTTTTGGGTAGCGTTGTCGGCTTTCCATCAGGATCAGATTCCGTTCCGGCTTATGGCAACCATTGCGGTAGCCCGGCTCGGGCTGCCGATCTCCGCCCAGATGGAGATGTTTCTGCTGCTGATCATACTTGAGATTTTCCGGGAAGCGGGAGTACGCCTGCCGAGCACGATCGGACAAACGCTTACCGTCGTCGGCGGCTTGATCATCGGGGACGCCGCGATCCGGGTAGGTCTCGTCTCTCCGTCAGTCGTCGTCGTCGGGGCAATGACGGCGGTGGCGGGCGCGACGCTGGTTAATCAGACGTTAAGCACGGTCGTCAGCGTCATCCGTCTGATTATCTTTTTGCTTTGCTCGATGATCGGCATGTACGGGCTCATCCTTTCGATGATCCTGCTTACGTTTTACATGTCCAGACTGCATTCGTTCGGCGTTCCATTCCTCGCTCCGCTCTCTCCGCCGATCTTCAAGGATATGTTGTCGTCCTTCTTGAGAATGCCGTGGAGCAAGCGGCGTACAAGACCGGAAACGTTGCATACGATCGATTCGGACCATTACGCTAAGGAGGAGGAGCCTTGAAATCGATCGGGTCTATGCTTGCGGCGGTGATGCTCGCCCTGCTGGTCAGCGGATGCTGGAACTCCAAAGACGTCCAGAAGATGGCTTACGTTACCGCGCTCGGCTTCGATTATGCGGACGGCAAAATTGTTAGCTATGTGCAGGTTCTCAACTTCTCCAACGTCGCCAAGGGGGAAACATCGCAGGTCGGCAAATCGGTGCCGGTATGGGTGGGCAAGGGAGAGGGGATTACCGTTACCGAATCGCTCACGGACATCTACTCCACGTCCCAGATCCGGATATTTTGGGGGCATATCAAAGCGATTGTCTGTACCGAAAGTTTTATGCAGAACGGTCAACGCATCAAAGAAGCCTACGATATGGTGAACCGGTATCGCGAAATTCGCTATAACGTGCTGCTGTACGGAACGAAGGATAACTTGCGGGATATTTTCATTCAAAAATCGCTGCTTAACTTCTCGCCGATCGATACGGTGATGAGCACGCCCTCGCAAATATATACGCAGCGATCTTTTATCCTGCCGGTGTACGGGTTTAAGCTGATCGCCCAGTTCAACGAGGCGGGATCACCGATCATGCTGCCTTCCATCACGGTGGCCAAGGGGGACTGGACGGAAGATCAGAAAAAAAAGTCGATGCTGCGAATTAACGGCGCCTATTTTTTTCGAAAGCTGGATATGATCGGCTGGCTGCCCGAGAACGACCTGGCAGGATACCGCTGGTTGCAGCAAAAACTGGAACGCTCGCCCATCAACGTACCGAACGATTCCAACCCTGCCGTGGCACTCGTCCTGACCAAGCCCAAGTTTAAAGTGACTGCCGTTATCGACGGCGACGTCAAATATAAGATTCACGTCAAACTGCATGCCTACTTGGACGAAATGATCCGCGATATTACGGAAAAGGAAATCGAAGACCAGGCGGCGCAAGTGATCAAGGAAGAAATTATGGCCACCTATAAGAAAGGGCTGCGGATTAAAGCCGACATCTTCAAGCTTGACGAGGTGTTGTACCGGAACCATCCGAAATTGTGGCGGGAGCGGCACGCGAGGGGCGACTTCCTGCTGACGCCGGATTCGATCAGCGAGATCGAAGTGAAGATCAGCCTGCTGCATACCGGCAAATACAAGGGGCGTGTCAATTAATATTGCCGGAAGCAACGATCCGATCCGCACTTTACGACTGCACCGCTTAAGACCCCCTAAATACACAGAAACGCGCAGAAGCGCCCCCGGATTCATTCAAACGTCCGGAGGCGCTTTGCTGTTAACGGACCGACACGTTGCCGATGCGGAACGTATGCATGCCCTGCCATTCGAGGAACGGATGCGAGGTCATTCTCGAGCTGCCGTCGGGCCTGTAATCCCAGCCCGAATCCGTATGATCCAGCACGATCCACGTCTTCCCGTTTTCGCGGCGGATTTCCTTCACTTTGTAGCCGTGAGTTTTGCCGTCGGGATGAGTGACGACAAGCGTACTGCCCGTATACGATGCGGGCACGGCCGTTTCGGTAACGATCGCATCGGCCGGATCGCCGTTAACGATTCGCATTACGTCCGTCACCGTCCCGGTCGCCGGCCCCGGACCGGTTAGCGTTTCACCGCCTTTGCGCAGCAGCGTTCCTTCCGAGAGCACCATCTTCGTCACCGTACCGTTTTCGGTTCGGATAAAGCCGTATTTGCCGTTCAGCTCCATGTCCCCTACCTTCAGCGTCGCACCGGACTCCGACGAGCTCAGCACCGTATCGGTTATCGCCCCGTAACGGATTTGCAGCGCAACCCCGCCTTCATGGGGCAGGTCGGGTACCAATTTCTCAACTGATTCGATTTTCGGACCCGCTCCCTTGTACGGCTCGATGATATGGACGAAGGTACTCGACAGATTGGTGCCGCTCCTTCTTACGACCAGCTTCGGCATCCAATACTTGACCGCTTCGGTATTGATATCTTTGGATGTGCCGGATAGACGGGTCGCCCGAAGCGAGGGCGAGCGGCCGATAAACAGTTCGTTCTCCCCGCTTGCGTCCGTAAAACCGGTAATCGCAAGCTTCCCTTGATCCGTACCGTTGTCGCTCGTCTCGAGCGTAACCTGATAGCGGCCGTCCGGAATTTCCGCGCGCTGTACGTCCTGCACGTAAATATAACCGTAATAGTTCCCCTGCGCGGAACCGGTGTCGTTCTCGGATTCGGGCATCGTCACCTGCGTCCCTTCCGGGAGCAAATAGGGGCCGTAAGGCTCTATAGCCGCGTCGGTTGTAAATACGCCGTCGCGGTTCGCATCGCCTCCGAGGGTATATTCGTGGCGGCTGCCGCCCGCTATGCGGAACAGATCCACCACATAGCCGTCCTCCGCCGACTCGCCGTCTCCGAACGGAATGACCCAGGGCTCCCTGCTGTATTCGTCCGTTACCGGGTAGGCATCCGGCTGGCTGGCCCGGACGATCTGTACGCCGCTGTCTCCCGTTACCAGCGACTCGATCCGCCCGCCATGCAGCCCTTGTCCGCTCAGCTTCATATCCTCCCCGTCGACGACGACCGTGTTATGCGCAAGCGTCGAAGACGTCCATCTCCGGTAAAACGTATGCGTATACCCGATATCCGGGAGCAGCTCCTGTCCTTGCGCGAACAGGGTTAAGTTTAGCGGATCGTAGTGGTTGTGGCCGTATTTCGGCGTGATTTGCAAATAAGTTTGCAACTGCCGGCCGCCCGTTCCTAGCGCAAGACGGGATATGCCCGAGCCAGGCAGCAGATAGGAGCCGAGATCGGTGCGAGGCAACGCGGTTTTCTCGTTCGCCCACGTATCCTGAATGGGTACATAACTGCCGTTCGGATAAGCTACTACGTTTTTCATGTTAAGCGCATTACCGAGCGCGGGATACGTCCCCGTCATATCGACGTTGTCCAGGCGCTGGCCGTCCCTGGGAGACAAATAGCCGGCGGGGTCGCTCCACCCTTTCGCCTCCTCCATGCTATGCACCAGACCGTTAATCGACTGATTGTGATAAGAGAGTGTCACCTCTTTCCAGAACCCGTCGGACAGGAAGTTGTTCGCAGCGAAGTCCTGAATGAGATCCACCGCTTCGTGCATGTACGCAGGCTGTCCCGAGCCTTTGGCCATCCGGACCAGACCGAGCCAGGTCGTATACTCCATATTGTGATTCAGCACCGGGAACGACCGGACGAAGTCGAACGACGGCTCAAACACCGTCTCCACAAGCTTCTTCTCGACATCGAAGCCAAGCTCCGCGCTTAATAACGCAAAGGCGTTCGTCTTGCGCACATCGCGGTATGCGTTGATCAGATAGCTCATATTCGTCATCTCTCCGGTATACCACCTGTACCAGACCCCGCCCCAATAATGGTAAGGAGGCCCGCTGACGACCGGGTAGTTGGTCCAGTAATAGTCGTTGGTCGGCAAATATCCGGCGTAAACGTCGGCCCACCGGTTCAACAGACGGGCCGCTCCCAGCGGATCCGTCGCCGCGATTTTGGCTGTCTCGCGCAGCGTATAGTCTTTCTGGAAGTACCATAGATGGGCGGTCAGAAAATATTTGCGGCCTTCGCCGTCTTCGTAATACGGGTATTCGACCGTTTCGCCTTTTCGGTTTGTTACGGTCAGCTTATGCGTCTCCGGGTATGTGCTGTTCGGATAGACGGTCCCGGTCGTCTTCGAGACGATCTGATTCGGGTTCTGCACGTTCCAGCTGTACAGCTGATACGGGGAAAGCGTCGGATTTTCCGGAAGTCCGGTAAAGATAAAGCCGGTCTTCTCCGGAATCAGCCGCATCACCGTTTCGACATGACTGGAAGCCGGCGCATTCAACACTTCCCGGATCGGCCCCGCAGGGAAAACGATCCCCGAAGCTTGCTTATCCCCGGCTTCGATCAGCGCGTTCCGGTCGAACGACAGCTCGAAGTAATGGTAGATGCCGTTTCCTTGCCGGAAACCGGCCTGCAAGCGGTATTGTCCCGCTGCCAGCGGTTTCGGATGATTAAACGTAAGAAAGGTTTGCCCGCCCCGTTTCTCCACGGCAGGCGGCTCCAGGCGGGTCGTTACGCCATCCGGCGATATCCACGCCAGGCGCACTTCTGTCCCGTTATGAATCGCATTGCCGTTCACGGCGAATTGTTTAGTCGTGTAGTTCACATAGGTGAGCTTTCCGTTCGGGGGCTGCCACCGCTCGGTACGGCTGCCCGGCGCGTCATGTAAGGGAGGCGTGCTCACAAAGTATAACGGCGCCATGCGGGACTCGTTCAGCACATGAGAGACAAGGCTGATCGAGCTGCCTCCCTGATCCACGATGTAGGAGCTGCGGATCGGCGCCCAGGAGCTGAACGGCTCCGAGTTGATTCCAAAATAACGCATCACGTTAAATGACCACATCTCTCCCTCGGCCGGCTCCGTCTTCCCGAGCGATTGGAAAGGCACTCTCACTTCCGCCGTCCAGGAACCGGCCCCCCGGCCGATCTGAACCGCCGCTCCCTGCAGTTCCTTTACCGCCGTCCCCCAATTGCTGCGGATCGGACTATCCCCGCTCGCGATCGGGATTATCAGCCGGTATACGTCGGCACGGGCCGTTCCCGGGGCCAGCAATACCTCCACTATTTCCGTGTCCGGGGCTGTCCCCGGCTGTTCATAAAGTCCCTCCAGACCTAAATATAGATTGGCATCATCGTACAGTAGATACAGCTTGGTGCCGGACCCGGCCGGGTGGTTGTCGAACATGGTGACGAAGCCGTCCGCCTGAAATGCCGACTGCCATAAAGGCTCCATTGTTCCGTCTACGGCCGGAACGTGTCCGGTCTGCGGTACGACAGCTATGCGGTTGGTGAAGCTTAACACCTCGCTGTCCATCGATTGCCCTCCTCCTCCGCTTGCAGGCGCATCCGGTTCCGCCCAGGCGAGCTGAACAACCAGAAGCGACCATACGCACAGACAGATACTCCATACCTTGACGGATCGTCTCCTTGACATCTTTTCCCACCTCCAGCTTTTGGATCGCAGGGGACGAGATGTAAGTGCTTTCAGTTTCGCAGGGCAGTCGTCGCCTACGATCTTACCGACAAAATATCATAACCGGCCGCATGTGACAAGGACGCAAATTCATCTTTATTTCAAGCTTTTGTGGTACAATCGGTATATCACTTGATTCATTCGTACCGTGAATTCCATCCTCCATGAATGGGAGCCTCATCGCCGATGCATAATACCGAACTATTCTACATGTTGGCCGAACAAACGACGAATGGAATCATTCTGACGGATGCCGACAAGCGGATCATTTATGTGAACAAAGCATTCACAATATCTACAGGCTATTCGTTCGAAGAAGCGATTGGCAAAAATCCGAGCTTTTTGCAATCCGGCTATCACGACATCAGATTTTATAAGCAACTGTGGTCGTCGATCCGGATTAAAGGACATTGGCAAGGGGAAATATGGAATAAAAGGAAAAACGGTGAGATTTTTATCGAATGGCAAAACATTATGGCTTTGCGAAACGAACAGGGCGACATTACGCATTATGCGGCCGTATTCTCGGACATTACAGAGAGAAAACGTATCGAGACGAAGCTGCAGTCCGACAATAAACTGCTCAAACGTCAAATTCATATCGACTCGTTAACCGGCATCCGCAACCGGCGGTACTTCGACGACAGCTTGAAGCGGAGATGGAAGTCGCTTGCCAAGACTCGCAGTTATTTGTCGCTGCTGCTGATCGACGTCGATTATTTTAAAGAATACAACGACATGTACGGTCATCTGCAAGGGGACGTCTGCCTTCGCGAGACGGCAGGCGTGCTGGCGATGCGGCTGCCCCGCACCTTCCGCATATGCAGGTACGGCGGAGAGGAGTTTGCGGTTCTGCTTCCGGGCTCGTCCGCCTCGGAGACGTATTCGATTGCCGAGCTGCTTCGGGAGTCCGTTCTCCAGCATGCGATCCCGCACGGTTATTCGAAAATTTCGGACCGGATTACCGTCAGCATCGGCGGGGCCACCGTAATCCCTAAGCTATCGACGGACCCGGAACATTTGGTGAAGCTTGCCGACGAAGCGCTGTATAAAGCAAAGCAAAACGGTAGAAACCGTATATTATGTTTACCTGTCACAGGAGACCGATCATGATTGACACATTGCGCATTTTTCTAACCTTAGCAGATGCAGTTATTATAACCGATTCCAATCACCGCATTGTGGAAGTGAACGATGCGTACCAGAACATTACCGGCTACAAACGGGAATCAATTCTGGGAGCGAAAGCCAGCATCGTCAAAAGCAAGCTTACGAGCAAGGACACCTACCGCAGCATGTATGAGGCGCTGAACCGCGGCTGCAGCTGGTCCGGTATATTTATTAACAAAAAAGCGAGCGGCTGCTTGTGGCACTCCTCCATCTCCATCACACCTTACCATATCGGTGGGGACATCTACTACGTCGGCATATTCCGGGAGCTGGAGCATCTGGCCGAAGGCGTGTACGTCGCGGAGGAGCGCAGGAACAGCATCCAGGGCGTCCTGCTCAAAGTACTGGCGATTTCTTGCGAAATTCGTGATCCGGCGATCGAGGAACATCTGATCCGGGTCCAGCAGTATACGGAGCAGCTTGTAACCGTGCACAATAAACGGATGGGCCTCAATTTGTCGGGAGACTATATGCAAAGCATCATACATTCCAGCATTATGCACGATATCGGTAAATCCGGCGTTCCCGAAGGAATTTTGTACAAACCCGGGCCGCTGACCGGGTATGAGCGGCTGATCGTAGAGATGCATCCGTTAATCGGCGTCGATATTTTGTCGAAAATTAACGTAGAGCTGACCGACAGCTTTTTCAAAGACGAGCTTTCCGTCGCCCGCCAGATCATTCTCAGTCATCACGAGCGATGGGACGGCACCGGTTACCCCCATCAGTTAAAAGGGACCGACATCCCGCTGGAAGCGAGAATCGTAAGCGTTGTCGACGTATTCGACGCACTGACCTCGCGAAGACCATATAAGGAAATATGGTCGAAGGAAAAAGCTCTCGCTTATTTAATAGAGAATAAAGGGACCGCCTTCGATCCCGATCTCATCGATTCGTTTCTGATGATCGAGGAGATGCAGACGGGCAGCTTGACGAACTAATATCAAATCATTTCTACATACCAGCCGGCTTCATCGATCGTTACTTCGCAAACGAAAGGACAACAGAACTTGAGGTGGACATCATCGATCCGAATGGCCCTACAACCGAGCAGGATCAAACAACAGGCGACGACCTTTTTTCCGGTAAACGCTGCTCGCGCTGCAACCAAATAAAGCCGCTGTCCCATTTTCTCCGGCGGAGCGGCAAACGTTCCGGGAAAACCTCCCGCCGTGGCACCTGCCGGTCTTGCCGAAAGCAAGCGAAGCCGGAGCCGGTGCCCGCGCCAACCCTTGAACGGGATGAGGCAAATGCCGAGACCGCATACACCGCTGCGCCGAAACGCAGAACGAAAAGGCCTATGCCTCCCCTGCCGCCGAAGCCGGAAGGACCCGACGCCTCGGTGCTCGTCCCGACCCGTCAAGGCATTATCCGGATGAGAGGCAAGACGGACAAAGGACGCCGCTGGCATCAGGAGACCGATCTCGAGACGGCGGTGACGCTCGTCCGGGAGCTGGCCGCAGTCGTCGTGAACCGGCATACGATACGCCGGATTTACAGCAACAAAAACTTCCGGCGTTATATTTTGACTCGGGACAATTATACATGCCATTTCTGCGGGGAATACGGCGATACGATCGACCATCTGCTGCCCCGGGCCAAAGGAGGGCATACGACTCCGGCCAATTGCGTCTGCGCCTGCAGCCTGTGCAATCAAAGCAAAGCCGACCGCAGTCTGGACGAGTTTACAAACAGCTTCGAAGACTAAACGCAGAGCAGCCGGGTTTCCCTATGTGGAACCCGGCTGCTCTGCGTTTCCGGCTCCCCTGCCGGCTCAGTCGTCGTCATCGTCCTCTTTTTCACCCGGCTTGCGGTCCTTATTGCGCTTCTCTTCCTCGCGCTTCCTCTTCTCCTCCTTCTCTTTTTCCTTTTCCTTTTCTTTTTCTTCTTTTTTCTTCTGGCCTGGCGGCTCTTTCTTGTGCTCGTCGTCCTTCGAGCTATTTCCTTTACCTGGAACAAACGAGTCGGTGCGTTTCCCCGGCTCCGGCGGCTGCCTGAACGACTTGGCCGGCACGTCCTGAAGGGCCGAGCTCATCATCTCGCGGAAGACGATCGCGGAGCTGTAGCCGCCCGATGTGTTCAGATAATGGTTCCGGTCGGTCTGATCGTACCCGATCCATACGGCTCCGACCAGCTCCGGGGTATACCCGACGAACCAGGCGTCCTTCGTACCGCCCTCGATCCCTTCGAACGGCGCGCCCGACGGCAGCTGGGTCGTTCCCGACTTGCCGGCGGTCGGACGGTTCAGCGCCGCGTTCGAGCCGGTCCCTTCGCGGACGGCATCCAGCAGCATGCCGGTCATCGCGAAGGCGGTCGACGGCGACATGACCGCTACCGGGGACGGCTTTGCTTCGGCTAACACCCGGCCGTCGGCCGTCGTTATTTTCTCGATCGTATGAGCAGGCATCATCGAGCCGAGATTCGGAAACGCTCCGAAAGCCTGCGCCATCTGCAGCGGGGATACGCCTTCCTGCAACCCGCCGAGCGCAATCGCGAGGTTGTTGTCCCCTTTGGCCAGCGGAATTCCCAGCCTCTGGACGAACGCCTGACCGGTCTGCAAACCGATCTCGTTCAGCAGCCAGACGGGAGGGATGTTCCACGAACGGATTATCGCCTCGCGCATCGTGACCTCGCCGCGGGTCCGTTTATCCCAATCGGTCGGTCTGTAGCCGTTAATGTCCAGCGGACCGTCGTACAGCCTGGAATGCGGTCCGTATCCTTGCTCCAGCGCAGGAGCGTATACGACGAGCGGCTTGAACGAGGAGCCCGGCTGCCGCTTCAACTGAGTCGCCCGGTTGAAGCCGCGGAATACATGCTCACCGCGGCCGCCGACCAGTCCCAGTACGCCGCCGGTATACGGATCGAGAATGACGGCGCCGCTCTGCACGAGCTGATCCGGGGCGCTCTTCGGGAATAACGAGTCGTTGCCGAACGCCTTGTCCATAGCAGCTTGCACCGCGGGATCGAGTCGGGTATAGATGCGCAGTCCGCCGGCGAGCAGCTGGCGCTCGGTGAAACCGTATAGTTCAATCGCTTCCTCGATCACTTGATCCATGTAGTACGGATACAAAGAGCGCAGGTTTTCTTGCTGATGTTCCGCCAGGACGACCGGCGTGGCGATAGCCTTGCGGTGATCGTCTTCGCCGATATATTTTCCGGCCAGCATCAGATCCAGGACGAGATTGCGCCGCTCGAGCGCTTTCTCTTTATTTTTGAACGGCGAATAATGGGTCGGCGCCTTCGGCAATGCGGCCAGCATCGCGCTCTCCGGCAGCGTCAGATCGGCGACGTCTTTCCCGAAATACGTGTTGGCGGCTTTCTGAATGCCCCACTGGCCTTCGCCGAAATAGATCTGGTTCAGATACGTCTCCAAGATTCGTTCTTTATCGTACGTTTGCTCGATTTTGAACGCATACCCCGCTTCCGTCACTTTGCGGGATAACGTCTGATCGTGCGACAGGAACATGTTTTTCGCCAGCTGTTGGGTGATCGTGCTGCCGCCCTCCGCGACTCCCCCCGCTCTCAGATTTTGCATCAAGGCGCGCAGGATGCCGATGGCGTCGACACCTGCGTGGTCGTAAAACCGTTTATCCTCCACCGCGACGATCGCGTGCTGAAGATGAAGCGGGATGCGTTCGAGCGGGACCGGAACGATTTTGGAAGAAGAAATTTCCGAGGCGAGCCCGCCGTTTTTATCGATCAGTTGGGTCGGCGCCAGCAGCGGATTGGCCAGTTTTGAGATATCGAGCGAGCGGACCCAGAAGATAGCGCCAAGCGCGGCCGACCCGCACACCGAGACTACGGCGACAAGCGCTGCCGCTTTACTTATGCGGAACCGGGGCAGGGAACGAGACTTCCTTTTATGCTTGAGCTGTCCCCGAAAGAGACGAATCACGTTCGCCAAAGGCTGCAGCCGTCTGTTCATGTTGTGAGGTCCCCCTTTTATGTATACGTTCATACATATTCGGAGCCGGGGGAGAAGTATGGGGGGGGGGCTTGAGAGAAGCAGACGACACGACGCGCTAATCCGTTCTTCAAGAACGGTTACCTGGATGGAAAAAATAGACTACAATAGGGTATGGAGGAAGGTATACGAGGGCAATTGAGTGCTGGGGATGCGTTTTCTGCACTTGCAGAACCGGCAGTCCGGCTCGGATGTGAACGAGCGGTTAAGCGCACCGGATCAGACCGATTAACCGGCAGGCCCACGATCATTTTGAACGAGGAGGCGCATCAGATGCTTTCCATACTTGCCGTTGCGGTTTATTTGTCTTCGCTCGCCCTTATTGGATACCGGGTGGTGAAGATCCGGTTTGCCAAATATAACAAAGAAAATATGGGATTGCTCGGTATTCTGGCTCTACTCTCTTACACGACGATCGAGCCTTTGCTCCTCAGCCTTTTCTTTGCGGTCGCCAGCCTTGTTTTGTTACTTCTCTACATCACGCTGTGGATTAGATTCTCCAAGCGAACCCGGTGATTCGTCTTGATTAGCTGTCCGGAACGGCGCTGATGTACTCCATTACCTTCTCCACAATCCGCTCCAGTGGCTCTATCGTATCGACGACCAGTTCCCCGTCTACCGGAACAATCGTCAGATCGCCACCGTAATGACGCTTCAATTGTTCGAAATCGGTAATGAGCTGGTTCGGCAACGGATTCTCCTTCCGCTCCTCGAACCGCTTCGCCCATATCGTTTCGTCACTGCAGACGCATAGCACCGACTTGAAAACAATTCGTTTACTGTCGAGCCACTGCCGGAGAGCGCTCATATCTTCTTTTCGGTTAAACGGAAAATCGAGTATGACACTGCTTCCGTTACTTGCGTTAGTATCCAGCATTTGATACAAAATTCCGTAGCAGAGCCGGTTCCGGTTATCGTGGCCGTCGACGGTGCCCGCCAATACGTCATAAATATCGTCCTTGCGAATGATCGGGTAACGCAGCCGTTCGCTTAGCCGGTTCGACACCGACGTTTTGCCTCCGCCGGGACGTCCTCGAAACAGAATAACGGTCGTCATATGGGTCCCCTTTCGATTGGCTTTTTTATCCTAATAATCTGCTTTCCAGCTTACCTGAAAAAAACTAAAAAAACAAAAGAAAGAGCGTCTAACCGCTCTTTCTCTCTCCCCTGGAACCTTCTAACGCCGGTCTGTCATCTCCGGCTGCCCGGAAAACCGAATACAAAGATGACGATGCCGATCAACGCAAATACGGGGACAAATAGATTGCTGAAAAAACCGGCCTCGCCGACAGCCAGCCCCGCCAGCTTCTGTCCGAGCCGTTCCACCGTATAGATGATGGCGGCGGCGAACAGAAAAGCAGCGCCCAGCTTATGGTAGAATTCATTCCCCATCGGCCGAACCTCCCTCATGTTTCCCCCTACTATACCCTATTCCGGGTTTTCCGGCCACTCATCGGGCGGCGCCGGCCGGGGAATCCGCGAACTGGGCGACCAATTCCTCCGCCCCTGACTCGTGAGAGCGGTATGCCGCATCTACAACCGCACACACCGATTGCCCGTACACGGCGCTTTCCACATATCCGGTCCCTTTGTCCACAACGCTTAGAACATCGTTCCATTGGGCTTGAAACGGCTCGCCCGGCTCCTCCAAATGTACCTCCTCGTATTCGCGCTCGCTCCCGGACACCCACAGCTTATTGCCTGCGATTTTCAGTTGTCCTCCCGTAAACAGCAGCTCCGTCTCATTAGCAGTAATGTTGCGATACCCGCACAAAGAAACCGTTGCCGTTACGCCTGCCGATGTCTGCATAAACATGATGCCGCTGCCTTCCACATTGCCGCGATCGCCGTAAAAGGTCAGGTTCGCCTTCACTTGGCGAACCGCGCTCCCGGTCAGCCACTGGATTTTATCGATCGAATGGCTGCCGATATTGATGACGATTCCGCCCCCGGAAAGCGACTTCTCAAGAAACCACGCCGGACGTTCGGGCAAAAAGTACGGATGGTGTCTGCGGTCATGAATGGCAACCAACTGGCCGAGCCGTCCCGAACGGACGATCTCCTTCGCCTTCTGATTGGCCGGGTAATAATGCTGCATATGTCCGATCGCCATCATTACGTTATGGGCAATGGACGCTTCGATAATATCCGCACACTCCGCCGCGTTAAGCGCCATCGGCTTCTCCAGCAGCACGTGACAGCCCAGCGAGGCGCATGCGATCGCCGCTTCTTTGTGCAGATGATGCGGCAGCGTAATAATGACGATGTCGGGGGCCCGCTCCCGGATCATGACGCGGTAATCTGTAAAAGGCTTCGCTCCGTAAGCAGCGGCCAGCTCCCGGACCCGATCTTCCGCGATATCCGCTATGGCGACAAGCTCCGTCCTCGCATTCTCATGCAACGTTTTGGCATGTACTTTGGCGATCACTCCTGCTCCGATAATTGCGGTTCTGTATGTTTTCATCTTCCGTCTCCCTCTCTGTGTCGATAACAGCTGCTGCTATGAAGCTTCGTACCCTTGGTCCTTCTCCGCAATGCCGGATTAACGAACCGGAGCCGGCGGGTTGACCGCCAGCTCCTGATCTCCGAACGCAAGCCCGTTCGCACCGTACAAACTCCGGCCTATAGGCGTATGCCTGCCATACTGCTCGCTCCTTTCGTTACTTGAACAGGTCCGCCAGCTTCTGGTCCAGCTTTTCTCCCGCCTCGCGAAGCGCCGTATTCGTATCCTTTTGTCCGAGCACCGTGTTTTGGTAAGCTTCGAAAAAGGCCGTATGTCCGGGGCTCTGCGCTTTAACTACCTCTACTTTGGTCAGCGCGGACGGCGCGAACTTCTCGGGCAGCAGCGCCTTTACATTTTTGTTTTTCAAAGTCGGTACGTCTTGCCCGAACTGGGACATGCCCGCGACGCGGTCTTTCAGGATCGGCAGCATTCCTTTTTTGGCCAGATGATTCTGGAACTCCTCCGTCGTCAAATAGGCGATCACATCAAACGCATCCTGCTTATGTTTGCTCGTTTTCGTTACATAAAAATACGTAGGGTACGATTGCGGACCGACACCCGGCTTATCCGCCAGCTGCGGGAATGTCGCGATGTCCCAGTCGAACTGATCCTTGAGCGTGGACAGCGACAAGACGACGAAGTGGAGCAGCATCGCGGCATTTTGGTTCTGGAAAAACATTTTTTGCTGCTCGGCCAAGCTCCAGGTTTGTGCGGTCAGCTCATTTCCGGGAATTTTCGATACGCTCGTCAACAACTCGAATGCCTTCTTGAACGAATCAGTGGTGAAGATCGATTTCTTGGTCGCCGGGTCGATATATGCCGCGGAATATTGGTTCAGCACGATGTTGGCCGACGACGACATGACCAGCCCTTTATAGCTGACTCCGCCTTCCGTACGGGACAGCCGCTTGGCGAGGTCCTTAAGCTGATCCCAGTTCAGACCGTCCTTCGGATATTCCACACCGAATTTATCGAATAAATTTTTGTTATAGAATAGTCCGAGCGTGTTCGTAAATACCGGCAAGCCGTACATCCCGTTATTCGCAAATCCTTTCTGCAGCTCGACGGCCGACGGCTCGAGCTTGGACAGATCGTACTTGCTCGTCTTGATCATCTCGGAGATGTCGTATTGATAATCGTACGTAGTCAGGCTGTCCGCCTGGCCGATGGACATAAACATGACGTCGATCGTCTGGCCGCTGGCCACGACGTCGGCGATTTTGTTGCTGCCTGCCGGCAGATGCTTGACGGTCACATGCGGGAATTTGGTCTGGATCATATTGCCGAACGTATCCATAAACGTCTGGTCGTAATCGGCGACCTGCGAATAAAAAACCAGCTCGACCGGATCTTTCTTCTTCTCTTCAACCGGAACCGGAGCGTTGGCCGCCGGCGGCGTATTACCGCCCCCGCACGCTGTCAGCACAACCAGACTCGCAGCCATCACTAAAGTGCCATACCGTTTTACCTTCATACATCCTCTACCCCCTGTTTTGTATCCTGCGCTTCGTTCAACCGGATGCCGACAACACTTGCGGCGCCCCGCTTCCCTTGGTGATGACTCGACCTGTTGACAGAAATCAACGCCCCAACAATCGTGACCCATAAAGTATAAATATATACGAGTCAATTATACATTTAGTATCGATTCCTGAATCTAAATCTCATTTTAACACGATTGAAACCGTTGTCAATTCATATTTTTATAAACCACACATAAATTAATGTAAATTTTATGAGTTAAATACTGTTTCACTGTCTTCAGGACCTGCCGACTGTTTCCCTCGTGCCGCAAAACACACATTTGAATATGAAGAAAAGGCCGGAAACTCCCACTAGACAACCGTTTAGGGGTTGGGTTCCGGGACCGTCGCTTGATGAGCACGTGGTTGCTTAAACGGTGAATCAGAATATTAGACACTTGACATAGCGAACTGGCAAGGAAAGCTGCTGCTGACGGCCGCGCAGTTGGAAGCTCGAACCATGCCGCCCGGGAGATGGCTTTAAGTAATTCGCGATGCCCGGTAACCTGCTTCCATAAGGGTTTTCAGGAATTGCTCTACCTTTGTGCATCCTTGTGTTTCCGGTTGTTTTCCGGGTCTTTAGACCGATTTAAAGACGGTGTCGGGAGTGTTGGATAAATAGATTAGACTTGACGTTTATGTCCAAGGCTCCTTGAAATACACATTTACTGGATGTTACATTAATCCAAGCAGTATAGGAGTTTGTCCGACGGATCAAAATCGGTGAATATTTATGCAAAACGGTCCGTTTCATGCAGTTGAACCTGCGAGATATCGAGTCGAAATGGATACATATTTGGTAAAAATGTTTCGCCGGACAGACTCATAGGTCACTACAGTGGAATGAGGGATGACAACTTGGCAATGCGCGGATATTACTTTGCTCTGGATGACAAACTGGTACAGCAAATCGCCGCAGGCGAAATTGCACTGAAAAATTTGCGAGTGGACGATTATCCTGGACTGGACATCGATAGATCCTGGGAGGCGATTCACTACTTGCTTTGCGGGAATATTGCCGACGGAGAGCCCCCTCTCGGGTATGTTGTTCCGATAACGTCGGACCAAGGCATCGATTTCGGCTCATTCGGGGCGTTTATGTTGCGTGGCGAGCAGGTTGCAGAAGCGGCGCGGGCTATGTCTGAGCTGGATGAAGCGCAGCTCCGCTTGCGGTATGATTTCCCGGCCATGGTCAAGGAGGAAGTATATCCTCTTGATCCTGACATTGTTTCAGACGAGGATCAGGACGAGCTCTTTGCTTACATGCTGCAGCATTATAACGAAATCCGCCGTTTCTACAGCCAAACTGCGGCCGAGGGGAAAGGTCTTATCTTTTATATTTTCTGATTCCGCTGCTAGGAATCGTCACAAGCGGTAACCAAACTTCCTTCCACAGGCTCACAGGTTTCCTCACCTGTCTTCGTTGGTAAACATTAAGAACAACCGTCCGGCAAGCGTCCGGACGGTCCTTTGACGTGCAAACCCATACGTTTGTTTGTACGTTGGAAGGGAATAGGTACCTTTGCTCCAGCCGCTCGCCCTCCGTCGTGTTGTCTTGTCTAGACTTGGCGGTAACAACACGACTTTAATTGCCGCCCGAGTGTGATTTTGGCGTGGTTTCATGCCAAATTCACACCCAGTGTGATTTCGAGCGTGGTTCGTGCCAAATTCACACCCAGTGTGATTTCGAGCGTGGTTCGTGCCAAATTCACACCCAGTGTGATTTTGGCTAGCTTCTTCGTCTTTATGCGCCGGTATGTCTAACGAACCCAGCATTCGTTATCAGAGCCGAATGGGGACGTTTGAATTTGTAACGAACTCTTGTATGCTTATTCCCGCGAATCGAATCGTTTTTTTCCACTTTCGGTTCGATAACGATGCCCGGATTCGTTACGTCTGGAATAACGTCGTTTTTCAGCCATAAGCACGATCCGATTCGTTAGTCATCGGACCTGAGTATACGTTCCCTACCGCCAAGGGAGGAACCCCCTCCCTTTCCCTTAGCACGGCAAGAATCGAATCGTTCTGGCAGATTAAGAAAAGCTTCTAAACGAAGCCTTTGCCACGACGAATGCCCCTGCGTAAGAGGCAGCTTTTCTGATATGATAACTTGGTTCAGAATGTCTCGGTTCGCTTTAGTGCTTTTGCGAACTCCCTCTGAATCGTTACAAAACGCCCTCGAGCTTAGTAAAAGTTCGGGGGCGTCCACCTTTTATTTAGGGGACTTCACGGCCGATTATCCCCAGTCACCGGCAGGCGCCGCCTCCCGGATTGTCTGCGGCTTGGACAATTGGTCGCTGAGCCGGCTGCACAGCTCCTCCTCGTCGATCAGATCGGCCCAATAGCCTTTCAGCAAATTGCCGATGCCGTACAACATTTGCAGCGATACGTTCAGTTCGCCGTGGGTACGCAGCGAGGACAGTATTTCCCTGTACATCATCGCCCGGGACGGCCGGTACATTCCGCCGGTTTCCGGCGGGCCCGGCAAATTCCCCACGCTCGGAACGCTCATCGTATTCGTACGGATAAACGTCTGTCCTTCCACGGACGTTAGGTAATCGACGAGCAGCGCCGCTTCCTCCTTGCGGCCGGACTGGCGCAGCACCCCGGCGCCCAAGGCGATGCCCAGCGTCCGCATCTCCCGGATAAATGGCATAGGCGAGACGTCGTACTCCAGTCCGGAATCGATAAGCCCGTTCAGCGCCATATAGCTGGTTAAGGTCATCGACACTTTGCCTTCCATAAACATTCTGTCGATATCGTCGTTGCTTTCCGACAAGTAACGGGGAAACGCTTTCGCATTAAGGATGATCCGTTTGCAAATCTGAATGCTCTCCATCAGCTTCGTTCCGCGTATGTCCTTCAGCTTGCCGTTCTCGTCCCATTCGAACCGCTCCATGCTTTGCAGCAAAAAGACCGGCCAGCGGTTCCCGTCCGGGATATGGAAGCAGAAGCCGTAACGGCTTTTGCCGTCCGACAGCAGCTCTGCATGCCGGATCAGATCGTCCCATCTCCAGCTGCCGTCGGGCTCCAGCAGCCCGCTGTCGCGGAAGTGGGATTTGTTGTAGCAGAGCATAATCGGGGAGAAGATAAGCGGCTGCATGTACATCGCTTCCCCATGACGGAACAGCGCGTTCACTTGCGGATAAATAGCCGGATTCTCCGCCGTCTCCTCCAGCCATACGGTTTTGCCTTCCTCGGCCGCCTGCTGGAACTGGTAGCTGGTCAGCAGCACCACATCGCCGGAAATCGGCTCCTCCTTGCTCCCGAAACCGAGCAGCCCCGCGGCAACTGTCGTTTCTACCGTAATCCAAGGGTACTTTTTATGAAATCCGTCCAGCAGCTGCCTCAGCTTCAAATTACGCAACGGCATTTCGTTGCACAGCAGCTTCAGCTTCACCGGAGGACGTCCGGGAGCTATCCGGTTGCCCACCCTCGCCACTTTTTCGATCCAGCCTTCCTCTACGAGCTGTTCAAGACCGATGCGGATCGAGTTGTTGCTCATCCCGAACTGGGAGACGAGCGTTTTCTCCGACGGTAAATAGTCCCCGGCCGGATATACGCCGTTAATAATATCGTCCCGGATCGTCTGAACCATCTGCTCCAATTGTTGCTGAAACTGTTCTTTGGTCGGTCTTCTTCTCATCTTCTACGCTCCGCTTCATCCACAGACATTGTTGCTGTTATTGTAACAGATTGTATTTTTATGAATCAACCCAAACAGGCGGAGCTTCATCGCTCCGCCTGACCGATAGGTTTATCCATTGAAGGATGGAACAAAAGGAAGGCAAGTCGCTACAGCCTGACACTCAGGACCATGAGATTACGATCGAACCGTTCTCCTCTTTCACTTCCGCCTTCAAAATGTCCGTCACGAACTTCAAAGGCACGTACGTGGACGATTCGACCAATACCGGAGCCGCCCCCAGCGGCATCGGAGCCATCCGGGCAAAGAAATAAGCGTCTTTGCCGATCGTCACCGCCGTCCAGTTGGCCCCTTTCTTCAGCTCGGCGGTCATCGTATCGGGAATCCACGTAATCTCGAAGCCGATCCGCTCGGCGACCAGCCGGAGCGGGATCATTGTATTGCCGCTCGCGTCGGCGAAAACCTGGTTTCGGTACAGCGTGAAAGATTCCTTCGCCTGTTCGCTTTCCGAGCCTTTATCCGTCTGGAGTCCGGGAATCGGCAGACGGAATTCCGGATTGCCGGCAGCTCCCGGAGCGATCGCGTATTTCGGGAAGACGATCACCGCTTCCCCGTTTTCCACATAAAAGGCCTGCTCGGCCGAAATGCCTGTGAATTCCTCCGGAAAATAACTATCCGGATCTTTGGCGATCTCGGCTTTGATGAAAGCGTCGATCGTCTCCTGATACTTGTCGCCGAACAGCTCGTCCAGCGTCACACGGGTCGCTTCCGCTTCGTTCCGAATCGTATACGTATCGACTCTCGGCATACCGGTGCCGCCCGTCTGGGCGTATGTAACGACTCGCAGCGAGACGATCCCCTCCGGCTTGCCGCTGCCGTCCGATTTCAGTTCGTAATCGACAATCAGCTCGTACGGGCGCATCTCGTATCCGTTTTTCTTCATATCGGCCGCGGTCTCTTCCGCTTCCTTCTCCCAGTTCGCAATGTCCTTCTCCGCGTGGGATTGGATGATATAGTTCAGCTCTTCCTGGTATTTTTTATCCTGGAGCCCTTGCAGCACCGGCACTTTTACGTTCGTCTTGAGCCATTCGCTCTTCGAGCCGAGCTCCGTCGAGGTAATAAAATCCGCCTGGACGGCGCCGTCCGTCTTCGCGGAAACCGGAACCGCAGCGGCGTCGGCAGCAAGCACCGGCACGGGCGGCAGCGCATACCCCGCTATCATAACCGTTCCCGCAACGCTAAGGGACAACCATGTCTTCTTCATCGTTTTCATACCCAATCCCTCCGTGAATTGATCTCTCCACCATATAGACGTCCGGGCCGGCAAAAAGTTCAATCGTGCAACGAAAACGGTATGCGGCTTGGACTTGTACATATATATGAGATAAGCTTTGCAATCGGACGCTGGAGGTCGCCATGAGCATGTTTTGGCAATGGACCGTCTTCTCTTCCTTATGTACCCTGCTCGGAGCACTGCCGACCTTGCTGCTTCGCAACGTCTCGCATCGTGCCAAGGATATGCTGCTCGCCTATACGGCCGGCATCATGGTTGCCGCCTCCACGTACGGCCTCATCCCTTCGGCGCTTAAGCTGTCGAACCTGTATGTGCTGACCACCGGCATCCTGCTCGGCACCGTGCTGCTGACGGTCATGGAGCTGGTTATTCCCCATGTCGATTCGGACCATGCCTTTCCGCCGCAGGAGGATCGGCAGTCTGCCCATCTGCTCGTCATGACCGCCATGCTGCTTCATAATTTGCCGGAAGGACTGTCTACGGGAGTCAGTCTGGCAAGCGGAGACCGCCAGCTCGGTCAGCTCGTATCGGTGGCAATCGGCCTGCAGAACATCCCCGAAGGCTTCCTGGTTGCCTTGCTTATGGTTACCCAGCGGGCCAAACCGTCCAAGGCGCTGGCTTATACGTTCATGATCGCGTTGACCGAATGGCTGGCCAGCTGCCTCGGTTATTATTTCGGAACCGAGCTTCGGATGCTCGTCCCTTACGGGCTGTCCTTCGCCGCCGGAGCGATGTTGTACGTCGTCTACAAAGAACTCATTCCGGAGAGCCACGGCGACGGTCATGAGATCCCGGCTACGTTTGCGTTCATCGTCGGGACGGTCACGATGATTGCGCTGACCCATTGGCTCGGTTAATCCGCGCGGCGGCGGGCAAACCAAAAACCCGCACCTCCCGAAAGAGGTGCAGGTTTCATCAATGGGATGAAGCCGGCGGCCGGCTCTCGATTCTATTATTCCTTAATCGTCACTTGTACAGGCGACCATTCGCCGATGACCGTTTGGCCGTGGACGGATACGCTGCCTTCGGGCTTCAGATCCTTCTCCGTCATAATGCCGAGCGCGATCGTGAACCGGTTGAACTTGACCGGCACATCGCGGTCCCGCCGCACTTCTTCGCCGTTCACGTAAAACACGACTTCGTCGCTGCCGCGGTTGTAGACGATTTTGTACGTATTGAATTCCCTTGGCTTAAAGTTCGTATCTTCCTTGAAAATGCAAAAATATCTCGTCTTATCCGACTCGGGCACCTGAACTCCCGGGAATGGGAGTACCGCATAAACGCTCGCGTATTTATCGTTGCCTGCGAAGAAATCAAGCGCACCGCCAGTGGTAAAGTCGAGCAGATTGAGAGAAACGTAGCCGTCGTAGAGATCCCCGGGAGCCGTATTTTGCGAACGCGCGCGAATTTGCAGCTCGAAGCTGACCTCGCCGGACTCCGGTACCTCGACCTGTTCTACCGAGTAGTACATATGCTTGGCATTGTCGAGAATTTGCACATGATCGTGACTGCGGCTGAGCGGCGCCCTTACATACAAAATGCCGTTGCGCACGATCACGACGGCGTTAGGCTCGCGGTACGACCAGAACGATCCGTCCTGCAGCGGAAATCCGCCGATCTTCCACACTTCTCCCTCGGATAAGATGGTATGAAAATCTCCGAAAGTCAACTGTTTTTCCATGTTTGCACCTCTTCTGTCGGTTTTCAAATCGGAATTAATGCAGCAGTCCTTGAACGAGCAGAGCAAGTCCCATCAGCCCGCCGCAGCGCACCGAAGCTTTCAGCGACGCCCCCATCAGCGGAAGGTACGCTCTGGACTCGTTCTCGTCCTTCATCGTCCCATAGACGCGCAATAGCGGAATTGCGGTGATCAGCGCCAGCAAAGCGTACCACGGCACGGCTCCCGCAGCGGCGCACACGATCAGCGAGACGTAGGCGAGCACCGCCAGCCCTTTCGAGAAGACAAGCGCTTTTTTCTCGCCCCATACGACAACCAGCGTTCGTTTGCCAGACTTCCGATCCGCTTGCCAATGCAGAAAATGATGGTTGAACAGCACTAGCGTCGTCAGCAACCCGATCGGAAGCGAGAGCAGCAGCGGGCGGTAGCCGAATTGCTCCACCTGCACATAATAAGTGCCCATAACGGGTAAAATGCCGAATGAAAGCAAAATCGCAATCTCGCTAAATCCTTTTCCCCGATAGCCGAATTTCAGCGGCGGAGCTACATAAAAATAGGCGATCGCTCCCCCGAGCGCGCCAAATGCCAAAGCCCACCAGCCGCTTGCCAAACTGACAACTACGCCGCAAACGACCGCAAGAGCGAACAACGACCAGGTTGCGGCTGCGAACGTTCGCTGCGCCATGATCCCCCCTGCGAGAAAGCCGGAGTTGGTCGAGATCGCCGCCGCGGTTTCTTTGGCCGCTACGTCCACCCCGTTCCGGTAATCCCACAAATCGTTAATCATGTTGGAAAATAAATGAGCCGCTCCGGCACCGAGCAGCGTAATCAGAAACAATCCGGGATGAAACACGCCGTCCCACGCGTAAGCTCCCAAGCCGCCGAGCACGACCGGAATGACCATAACGGGGAGGACACGAAACCGGGAAGCTTTCATCCATAGCTTCAGCTTGTCCATGTGGATGACCCTTTCTTCTGGTACAATTTCAGAGCTTATCCTATGGGATGAACAGGGTTGCCTGCGGCCAACTCCCCTTTTCAAGCCAAATCTATAGCTCTGAATTTGTAATTGGTTGATCTTTAAGTCCCGTCCCTATTATAGATCATTCGACGAATACCGGGGTATACTTATTTATTGGTTTTCGACAAATACCGTCATTTAGCAGGCTGCATTCGAACATACCGTTTTATTCCATGAACACCTACTTAATCATCTGAAAATACCACATGCCGAAGCCAAGCTTCTCGTAAAACTGTGCCGTTTCTCTCCAGTTCGTATTGGATGATCCGACTGTGACGCGGGTGACCCCTTCGGACTCCGCTTTTTCGATCAAGGCCTTGACCAGACTCCTTCCCAATCCGGCGGACCGGATCTCCTTGTCTATGTAGACCTCGTAAATCTCTAAATAATTCTCTCCGGTTATCATCACCGAGCTTCCTCCGCTCGTCTTGATTGTTCCAAACGTATACCCGGCGATCCGATCCTCGAGCTCGGCGACCAAAAAGTAACTCCCCACCTTGGAAGCCAATCTTTCCTCTGTCCAGTTCACATTCTCATAACCTTTCGTAATACGTTCTTCGGCCCACGCTTGGGATAAACGGATAACAGCGGGCAGATCATCCGGCTCACATGGCCTCACACGATGCATTCAAGTTCACACTCCTGCCCACAGTCAATTTGTTTCAGGCGGATCATACCCTTACCGAAAGCTTCTGCAACAGCCGTTCTCCCTCCGAACGGTACTGCCCGTGAGCATCGAGAAATGCGGCAATCTCGCTTAATTTAGCCGGTCTGTAACCGGGACCTCCGCAGCCGCAAGAATGGTAGGTAAACCCGTTACGATATAAAATTTCGACTTTCTCCCACTGCTTCTTGTCTTGTTGTTTGGGCGCCTGAAAATCGTGTCCCATATCCTTCATCGTCTCCCGGCATTGCGGACATATATAGGTTCTGTTTTGAACCTCGGCCGGGCTTAGCTCCGATGTTGATTTTTGCTTAAATACTTTGCGGCACCGAAAACAGGCGTACACATCCTTATAAGGACCGTACATCGCATATCTGCACATAAAAACTCCCCATTCTAATTGCTTGATTCACTTCCTTTAAGAGGCTGAATAGATAAACAAAAACAAGCAAAGAGCGTGATCCGTTCCCCTGCTTGTCTATGTCATGTTTCCAAGCCCATCCGTTACCAAAGTAGCGGCTGCTTGTTCTCCCACACAATCCAGCGGCGAATCTCCCGGATCGGCGCTGTTCCGATGCAGTATGGGTCCGGTTCCTGCGCGGTCAAGTCGACCCAGTGCAGCATCCCGCTGTACGTTCCCACAAGCAGCGTCTTCTCGTCCGGGCTCAGCGCCATTCCGCTTATGGTACCCGAGACGTGGTACCGCCACAGCTCTTGCCCCTCGTGATCGATCATTCGCAAATATCCGTATGCATCTCCGAGAATATTCCCTTCACGAAGCGCAACGCCGGCATACACGCGCATCTCGCCGTTCATCGACGGCCAATCCCCTGATTCTATATCGGCTTCGAGAGAGGAAAGCGACACCCGGATCGTGTCTCCGTTGTAGAAGTGACAGGCATTGAACCAGACCTGCTGACCGCTGCTCGAAAACAAACAGTAGTGCGGGTAGCTCGATGCCGGCTCAATCGGGTATACGATCCTGCGATCCACATCGAGCAGTAAATGCTCGCTGCCTTGGCTGCCGAATGCAATCCATTTGCCGTCTCTGGACACTGTGCCGTGCGGCATCGACAGCGACGCGTTAAGCTCTTCCCCATCCGCTTGTTCCTGCAATTCCTCTTCCGACGGATGAAGCAGGAGCACCCCGTTCTCTTCGATGAGGTAGATGCCGTCATGCGATACAAAAAGCAGCTTTTGTCCGTTCGCGAACGGAATGACATCCGCCGTCTGGTAGCTCTGTTCCTGAATCGTTTCGATCGCCGGGTACCGATCCTGCAAGCGACGTATGATGTCCTCCCAAGTATAGGAAGCGAGTAACTGTCCATGCAAAGTCCGATCCGGTTCGCGAACGACCTGGACGCCTCGCTCGTCCATCAGCGCGACATCCCGCCCATCCGCAGAGCAGCTCACGGCCCGGAGATGCTCCACCTGCGTCACCCGTTCCAGGTCGGCCACATAGATCGCGTTGGTCTGGTCCTTGTTGCGTCCAGATAGGAGCGCGCTGCCGTCCGTGAACAGCGCAATCGGCTGCACAGCCCGCATCAGCTGCTGGTGCGACTTGTTGAACGGCCAGGAGGCGGGAGGAAATCGTTCCCGCAACATTTCCGTATCCCCGGATCGATTCGCTTGCTGGATGTACCGGAACACGCGGGACGCCAGTTCAGCTCGCGTATCTTCCGAAGGTTCCGGCCCGGCCGCTTGCCAATTGCTTGCCAAGCCGCGTCGTACGAAGGCGTTCACTTCGGATGCGTAGCGCAGCCCTTCTTCCTTCCACTGCCTCGACAGTTGCCCGATCTCGTCCGTCATTCCCGTCCTCCTGCCGCATATTCGCCGGGGCAGACGTCCATCACGTCTCTCGACGGCTGGATCAACGACATCTCATACTGACACGTCCAGTACACATCCTGCACCATCTCCCCGTCCCGCAATCCGGCGATCGTCTCGCCATCCTGAACAGGCGCCTCCGCTTCGAATACATAAGCGGCAACATTAAACGCATGCCGCGACACATCGTTAGGGTCCAGCGTGTGAAAGTGGTATTGGACGTCCGGCAGTCCGAGCGCAAACAAGCCAAGCGAATCGATCAGGCTGTCCTCGGTCCCGTGCACGTTAAAAAACCGAATATTAACGCCGAACTGCAAAAACCGGCTCGCTCCTTCGTACGGATTGTCCGCAATCTCGGACGGAACCAGCAGTTTGCCGCTTGAAGGAATCCAGACCGCTTGGCACGTCGGGAACAGGCTGACTGCGATTTCTAGCCAGTCGGCAAGCAAGGACGCCCGCGATTTGTAGTCCAGCCCCGCCGCCATAAAGTCGCTGATCAACAGCTTGTAGCGGCAGCGCTGCAGCACGTCTTCCCCATCCGGCATCGTCCAGAACTGGGTGCGCTCCAGATCGGTGATCGCCTCTTGCTGAAACGGGGTCACATCCGCCATCATCACCTGCGCAGGCAGCTCCCCATCCCGGTAAGCCACTTTGTAAGCCTCTATCGCAAAAGAAGACAACGCCTCATTCCCGGACACCGTATCCACCTGTCCGCAGCGGGCCTGCAGCGCCTCCCGGATCGTTGCCGCATCCGGCCGTTCGGCTTGCTCTTCAAACAACAAGTACATTTGAAACAACCTTTGAAACTCGCTTTTTTCGTTCAAGTCTTGCTTTTTTAACACTTGTTCGCTCACTGTCTCGTTCTCCTCTTGTTAGCAAGTTATTCCTTTCACTATATCGATCGACGCCGGACTCGCGCAAGTTCAGGTCCGGAAATGATCCGAAAGTCGGGACCGCGGGACCTACCGGATGTACGTCGCTGCCGCCACAGCCATCATTACTCCGCTTTCCGCAGCATGCCTCCAACGAGCGATTCCCGGTTAGGTAGCATGGCGTCTGCACCCCCGGCTTTCCAGCCACCGGATGAACGTTTCCGCCACCTGCTCCTGTTCGGCCTCATAACAAACCGCGACTTCTTTCCCGTACGCATAATTGTAACGAATCCAGCCGCCCATCCGTTTCATGTATTGATAGCAGCTGTGCTCCTTTTCCTTGACCAGGTCGAAGCCGCCTAACTGCCGGCTGCACTCGGAAGCCAACTGCCTTAGCGCTTCTGCGCCTCCATCCGGAAGCAGCATAAATACAAACTGCCGCGACTCGCTCTCCGGATCGAAAGTCGCGACACCGGACACGTCCTGCACATTGGACTCTCGCATAATCCGGTCCATCGTCTCCGTCCACGTCTCCCCTGCCTCCACGGTCCATACGCGCAGCTGCTCGGAATGGCGCGGCAGCCAAATCAACCCGTCTACAGCCGGATGAACGGCGATAAAGTCGCCGTCAATGGTAGACATCGTCACCACGCACTCGGCGAGCTGCTCCAGCGTAATCGGACTCTCCTCGTCATGCTCCCAGAACTCATACTCCACGAACGGCTTCAGCACCTCCGGGTCCGGCAGTTGAACATAAAGCCAATCCCGGTACGTTCCCGGCCCGTATTGCTCGAGAAAACGCCGGTATCCGGCGGGCAGCTCGACTTGCGCCCCGGATTCGACCGTCTCCCCATATCGTTCACCCTGTATCCGGGCCGGATTCGCTACTATGTACACACGAATCGCCTCCTTCGCTAGTGCATCGTTCCCTGTTCGGAACTGTCATTTCTTGCAGCATTTGATGATTCCGATCTACACAAAGTTTACCATATGAATCTTGGACGCGCCCTCACAATCTATGATGCCGGACATACACTAGAATATGAGGGAGGTGACCGCCATGACCGCCATCTATCGTTCCTGCCGCTCGCTGCTGAACCGCCGTGTGCGCATCCGGATGAAATCCGGGGAAACGCATATCGGGAAAGTCGTCAAAGTGACGAATACTCATGTTTATTTGCAGAAAAGCCGGCGCAAAAAAGGGAAGACCGGAACCCGCTTTTTCTTCGCTCCCTTTATTCTCCCGCTCGTCCTGTTTAATTTGCTGACGATTGCACTGATCGTTTAAAGATCCAACCGCTTCATTTCCACCTAGCAGCAACCTTTCCTTCTCTGGCGGAGTCTTAAGTAGTAAACGCACTGGAGAGGAAATCTGCTGCCTTGTATGCCAAGTTGATCGTGCTTGTCCTGCTGACGGACTTGTTTCTGTCCGCGATGACCGGGTTAGGGGTTTACTTCGGCTTTTCCTTATACCCGGCAGCCTGGAGCGGCGGCTTGCACACCCCGGATTCGGCCGGCTTCCGTATGTTTATCCCGATGTGGATGCCTTCGGCCCGGGATTTCAAGTCGCCCCTTTCTTTTTTGCCCGCGAACGGGATCGGCTCCATCGGGGGGAGTATACTGATCTCGGCCGGAGTGCTTGTTGTGCAAAGTTTCGCCAGAGCGATTTTTTTTGGCGGGACCAAATGCGCCGTGCTTCGGGAGAAGCCGCTGCCTCTGCTGCGGAAAATCTGGACGGCGTATCGTCTTGTCCTTGCCCCATACTCCCGAGGGCACAACAACCCGGGGAAGTTTACCCCTAAGGGTAGTCGCAAACAGGCCATATCAGGTCCCGGATAAAAAGACGCCTCCAAATCCACCAAGAAAGTGGATATGAAGGCGTCTTTGGGATTCGTCCGCTGGTCAAGTCAGGGCGGGGACTTAACGTGCAGACGCAGACGGCCAAAGGCGCATGGACAGCCATGCGCCTCCGTAAGCCGCCGCTATAGACGGATGATCTGGTCTTTGTACGAGCCGGATTTGCGGAAATCCGGCATATCCATCGTTCTGCCGCCGTTCATGACCGACAGCTCGGAGAGCAGTGCGACGGCGGTCCACTCGCAAGCGTCGTACACATCGATCGGCGGCTTCGTGCTGCCGCGGATCGCGTCGACGAAATCCTTAACGATAAAAAAGTCGCCGCCCCAGTGTCCGGCCTCACTTTGTTCCTCAGTCACATTTTGATACCGCTCGGGCATATATTCCTGGAAGTCGGACAGCGGACGCCATTTGGCGTCATCCGGATACTCCCCTTCCGCCTTGATATAGATTTTGTGGTCGTCGCCAAGCCCTCTCGGCGCTTCGTAGCAGCCTTTCGTCCCCTGGATCGTGTAATACGCACCGTTATGCGGACGGTTCGAGACGCAATCGAGCCGGAGCTTGATCAGCTTGCCGCTCTCCAGCTGGCACATCGTAATCGACGTGTCCTCCTGCCGCAGCTCGGGCGCCGTATGCCAGCCTGTCGCGAACGTCGATACGGACTTGATCCGGTCCCCTTTAAACCATTGCATCAGCGGACCGAGACTGTGCGTCGGGTAAAAATTGCCCCGTTTGCCGAACTGCCAGTAATTGCGCCAGGACGTTTTGCTCGCGGACGCATCCTCTTGGGAGACGCGGCGGTTAAAGCCTTGGGTCAAATATTTGATATCGTGCAAATATTCGCCTTCTCCGAAGTAAATGTCGCCGAATACGCCTTGTCTGACCATGTTGGCGATCTGCTGGTTGGTTGGAATATAGCAGTAGTTCTCGGCGAACATATACACCTTGTCACTGTGCTTCTCCACCGCTTCCTTCAGCCACCACAGCTCATCCATCGTCACGCCGGCGGTTACTTCGCACAGGACGTGCTTGCCCGCCTCCAGCGCCTGAATCGTCTGCTGCACGTGCAGCTGCATCGGAGTCGAGACAACGACTGCGTCAATGTCGGATTCGAGCATGTCTTCATAGATCCGGTACGTTTTCGGAATTCCGAATTTCTGTGCCTGCTCCTGGAGAAACGACTCGTGCAAATCGCATAAAGCGGTTACTTCTACATCCGGAATCGCCCGGAAGCCCAGCAGATTGCTAAGGCCCCTTGCTCCGACTATCCCAACCTTTAACGTCACCCTGATCCACTCCGTTTCATCGTATAGGAAACGATGCCGTCCTGGCATCTGCAAGTTACGATCTTGTGCTCTGATTGCCCGGCGCTTCGCCCGGCGAGACTTCATCCGGCAAATATCCCAGCTCCGCGGAGATCCGGTCAGCCGTGCTTTTCAGCAAATTGCCGATTTGCTGGTACTTCGTCGCCGGCAGGTCTTTGTTCAGCGAGGTGATGCTGATGGAAGCGAACACCTGCCCGTTCTCGCCCCGGATCGGAGCTCCGATGCAGCGTATGCCTTCCTCGAATTCTTCATCCTCGATCGAATAGCCGTACTGCTGCACGTGCCGGACATCCTCCATCATCTTATCCAGCGCCTTGCTTACCTTATCCGGAGCCGCTTCCAGCTCGGCTCGCACGACATTTTCGATCTCCTCCGGCGTCATTCCGGAAGCGATCGCCTTGCCTACGCCCGACTGATGGAGCGGCTGCGTCTGCCCGATTTTCGTGGCGAAACGGACGAACCCGCTGCCCTCGACCTTATCGACATAAACCGGCTTGTCTTTCTCAGCGACGGCCAGATGTGCGGTGTATGGCGTATCCGCGACCAGCCGTTCCAGATGCGGACGGGCGATCGCCACGAGATCCATCGATTTCATATAACCGATTCCCCAGCGAAGCACGCCGTGACCGAGCCGGTATTTGCCTTCCGGCGTTTTCTGGATCAGCGAATACTGCTCGAGGGTATTCAAGATGACAAAAGCGGTTGACTTCGGTACGTTCAAGGTGGAATGGATGTCTTGAATCGACAGCTGCCGCTCGGTAAGTGCGTTCAGGATCGCCACCGTCTTGTCGATAGCCGGAACCGAATATTCTTTCGGCTGTTTTTTCAAGGCCGGTCCCTCCCCTTTCGTTATGCTCACAGCTCGCCTGCGTTGGCCAGATGGCCGCCGTCCACGACGAGCGTCGTGCCTGTAATATAAGAAGCGTCGTCGGAAGCGAGGAACAGGAACGCGTTCGCGACTTCCTCCACCGTCCCGGTACGGCCCATCGGTGTGCGTGCCGTCAAATCGAGCGACTGGTCCAGCTGCTTCAGCTTGCGGTCAAGCGGCGTATCGATGAAGCCGGGAGCGACCGCATTCACGCGAATCCCGCGTGGCGCAAGCTCGACGGCGAGCGACTGGGTCAGCAGCACAACCGCGCCTTTGGACGAATTGTAATGCGCCAGCATCGAGCTGCCGGCCAGACCGTTTTTGGAAGCCATGTTCACGATCGATCCGCCCTGGCCGCGCTCCAGCATCTTGCTTGCGATCGCCTGGCTCAGCACGAACATCGAGTTGACGTTGACGTCCATAATTTTCTTCCAGGTGGCGAGCGATATTCCGGTGAACGGCTCGCGAAACGCGATTCCCGCATTGTTGATCAGGATGTCGATCCTGCCCCATTGCTCCCAGGCACGATCCGCCGCCGCCTGTACGGCGTCCAGATCGCTCAGGTCGCACACCAGGCTTTCGATCTGCGATGAAGTTTCGGCCCGCAGCTGCTCCACGGTTTGCTTCAGCTCTTCACTTTTGACATCGAGTAGAAACAGGTCGGCGCCTTCCTTGGCGAATTTCTCGGCAATGCCTTGCCCAATCCCCTGTGCGCCGCCTGTGATCAGCACTTTTTTACCGGCAAGCTTCATTCTGTAGGTTCCTCCTCCGACATCTGATTCGGATAGATAACTTAATATAATGAACAATGTTCAATATAATAATAGTGGAATCCCTTTTTTATTGTCAATTGATAAAGCGCAATCGTTTCATATTCATTGGCCCGCTATCTATATAAGGATATTACTCATCGGACCAGCACGGCGATTTCAGTCAATCGGCTGTTGACTTCCGATTTGAGTCCGCTTTATAATCAACTTATTGAATGGAATTTAATATATTGAACATACGGAGGAACGACATGAACAACAGCGCTCGACTTCGTCAGGAATCTAATTTGTATACGCCGGGAGGCGTTCATTCGGCCACAAGAAACGTAGAACCGTTTCACGTATTTACCCGTGGGGAAGGCGCCTACATCTATGACGCCGACGGCAATAAATTCATCGATTACCAGGCTGCTTTCGGCCCTTATATTCTTGGTCACAACTTTCCTTACGTCAACAACAAAGTGATCGAGGCTCTCAGCAGAACCGATATGTACGGCGTGGGCACGACGGATCTCGAGATCGAAGCCGCACGCAAAATCAACAAGCACGTTCCTTCCGCCGAGCAAGTGCTGTTCGCAAACTCCGGTTCGGAAGCGACGTTCCACGCCATCCGTCTGGCACGCGGCGTAACCGGCCGTCAGAAGCTGATCAAGTTCCAAGGCTGCTACCACGGCTGGCACGATTACGTCGCCCGCAACATGCTCAGCTCCTGGGACAAAATCGGCACGCGCGATCCCGGATCGGCGGGCATGCTCGAAGAAGCGATCGACAATACGCTCGTCTGCACCTTCAACGATCTGGATGACGTCGAACGGACGTTCAAGGAGAATAAGGACCAGATCTCCTGCATCATTCTCGAACCGATTCCGCACAACATCGGAATCATTATGCCGCAGCCGGGCTTCCTGGAAGGACTTCGCGAGCTGTGCGACGCCAACGGCGCGCTGCTTATTTTCGACGAAGTGATTACCGGCTTCCGCCACAACCTCGGCGGCTACCAGAAAGTAGCCGGCGTTACTCCGGACTTGACGACGATGGGGAAAGCGATGGCCAATGGCTTCCCGATCGCAGCCGTAGCCGGCAAGAAAGAGTACATGCAGCGCTTCAACACGCAGCCGGGCGGCGACGTGTGGTTCGCGGGCACGTACAACGGTCATGCCGTTGGCACCGCCGCTTGTATCGCCACGATCGAGGTCATGGAGAACGAGCCGGTTCATGAGCACATTTTCCGCCTCGGCGACCGGATGCGTACGGAAATTCGCGGTATCCTGGACCGTCTGGGCATCACCGGTCAAGTCGCGGGCTTCGGCTCGACCTGGACGACTTACTTCATGGACTTCGAACCGAAAAACTACACGGACCTGCAGCATAACGACGCCGAGTTTTACGTCACGTACCGGAAAAAGCTGATCGAAAAAGGCATCTACAAAATGCCGATGAACCTGAAGCGCAATCACCTCAGCTACAGCCATACCGACAAGGAAGTAGACATCACGCTGGAAGCGATCGAATCCGTACTGAAGGAAATGACCCGCAAGTAAGGGTCGTGGACAAGTAAGCATCGTGGACAATGAAAAGGAGCCGGCAGCTTATGCCGGCTCCTTTTTTTGAAATTATCAGGGCGTCTAAACTTCTTCTTCACCGTACTAAACCAGATAAGGGTTGAGGTTTCCCTTCCTCGTCGAGGTCAAGACAGCAACTGTCGCAAGTTGTCTGCTCATCGTGGGCGGCCGCTTGGACCTTCTGCCCTGTTTCAAGCGGGAGGGAACCGAATAGGAGCGGTTTGCACGCTTTATTTTGTCCGAAAACTCGCTTGAACATAACCCGCTCGCAAGAAAGAGGTTTACGGACACGATTGGAAAGCCGGGTCGTGCCCGCAAAACCTCACCAACGAGCGACTGGGGCGATGGTACCCTTTTCCTACAACATGCTAATGTGTGGGTCTGCACATCGACAGGACCGTCCGGACACCTTTACCGGACGGTTTTGCTCAATCTGCAACTGGTTTGGGCGCCGCCGCCTTTACAACATTACAGCAGCGACTCCGCCCCGTCGATAAACATCTCCGTGCCGGATATATGGCTGGACTCGTCCGACGCGAGAAACAACACGAGATCCGCCACCTGTTCGGGCTTGCCGGACCGGTGCTCCAGCGGCTGGCTGCCTTCCGGGTATTTAACGGGAATTTGAATGGTTTTCAGCTCCGGCGTGATGTTCGTATTCTCGCCGATATTCGTGTCGATCGCTCCCGGGCATATGACATTTACCCGGATGCGGTATCGGGCCAGCTCGAGTGCGGCCATTTTGGCGAACGCGACCTGTCCCGCCTTCGAAGCGCTATAGGCGGAGGCGCCGAAGCTGGAAAACTTGCGGCTGCCGTTGATCGAGCTGGTGACGATGATGCTGCCCCCGTACTCCTTCATATAGGGGATCGCATATTTGACCGCAAGAAACGTTCCTTTCAGATTGGTTGCCAGCGTATCGTCCCACTGCTCGGATGTCATATTTTCGATTGGCGTCCAGGTTCCGTTTATTCCGGCGTTGGCAAAGACGATATCGAGACGGCCCCATTTCCCTACCGCCTTCTCGATGGCTTCCCGGACCCTCGCTTCATCTGATACGTCGACGTCGGCGACGAACGCCTCGCCGCCCTTCTCCTCGATCAGCTGCTTCACTTCGTCGGTGCGGTTGTCCTTCAGATCCGCAAGACATACTCGGGCGCCTTCCGACGCGAGCTTTAACGCAGCAGCCCGGCCGATTCCCGAGCCGGCTCCCGTCACGAACGCTACCCGGTCCTTGACGCGCCCCAGATTCGGGTTGATTGCGGTTTCGAGTTGAGGCATACTCCGTCACTCCTTCCCAAAGCTGTTGTTATCGTTCCTTCCTTCATAGATTACCCATTCGCCTGCCGTTCAATCGGATTCCAGCGATTTCCGCCCCCCGCTTCTTACTTATTCCGAAAAACGTAAAAACCCCTGCCGGACTCCTTCCGACAGGGACAAGGATGATACGTATCATTCCGCGCTTCGGCTTCAAGCGGACAAACTGCCGGCCTCCGGCTTTTCTCTCGGGAGGAACTTTCCGGCCAACGCTACAGCCATACAAAACACAAAGCAAAATCCGAACAAAATCCGGATGGGTACTCCGTACGATTCCGCGGCATCGGCGGGCGATCCCATCGAGCCGACCAGCAGCGTCGCCAGTCCGATGCCGGCTATTTGGCCGAGATAACGGACGAGCGCGAGCAAGCTTCCCGCCAGACTGCTTTTGGAGGACGGGGAAGCGCTCATCACTTCGGCGTTGTTCGTCGCATGGAACAGACCGATTCCGATCCCGAATACGGCCAGCTGCAATCCGATCGCGACCGCAGACACGTCAGGCAGCAGCACGACGAACAGCATCGAGACGGAGCACAGCAGCGCTCCCGCCGTGATCGGAAAGGAGCCGCCGTATTTATCGCGGAACCAGCCGGCGAACGGCGCTACGATGCCCATCAGCAGCGGCTGCAGCATCAGCAGCGCACCGGTCGTCCAGGCCGAGTAGCCGAGCTGGCTCTGCATGTAGAACGTAACCGGAATTAGCGTCGCCGTCTGGGCCAGATTAACCAGAAACGAGCTCGTGTTGCCCAGCCATACTTTGCGATGACGGAACAGCTCCCGGTCGATAATGCCGTAGTCGATTTTTCGGCCATGCAGCCACAATGCGACAAGCAGCCCGATGCCGGCCGCACCCTCGATCCAGGCCGCTATCGACATCGCCGAAGTTTCCTTGGCCGACTCCGCCGCCATCATCAGCAGACAGGCTCCGGCGCCGAGCAGGAACGTCCCTACGAAGTCGAACCGGGTTTTGGCCGCATCGCTTTTGCCTCTCGGAAACCAGCGGTAGCCTAGCAGGCAGGCGGCTAATGCGATAGGCACGTTTACCCAGAACAGCCAAGGCCAGTCTACAAATTCAAGCAGCAGCCCGCCGAGAGCCGGACCGGACAACGTGCCCGCCGAGATGACGATCGCATTCACCCCAAGCGCGCGGCCCCGCTCATGATCCGGAAATACCTGACGCACCATCGCCTGGCTGTTCGCCATGATCATTGTCGCCCCGACGCCCTGCAGGCATCTGGCCAGCAATAACGCAACGAAGCCGGTCGAAATGGCGATACACAACGAGCCGATGCCAAAAATAAGAAATCCGTAGCTGTACACGGTACGCCGCTCCAGCCGGTCGGACAGCTTGCCCATAAACGGCAGCAGCACGACCATCGTCAGCAAATAAATTGTAGCCACCCACTGAATCTGAGCCAGCGAGACGTCAAACTGCCTGGCCATAATCGGCAGCGACACGTTGACGATCCCGACATCCAGCGTGGAGATCAGCGTCCCCATATTGACGATTTGCAGTATTCCCCATTTGTTTACCCTTGAAGCGGACATCCTCTGGATTCCTTTCCTGATTGACGGAATGATTGAACGGCAGTCGTTCTGAAGACCAGGCCTTTACGTAAACCTCTTTGGCCTGATTGTACATCCGCCAGCCCGGATTGAAAAGCACATTAGTTGTCTATTATTGAAAAAGTTCACTTCAGGTTCGCCGTGCTCCATTCGAACGGTTGCCGGGCGACCTCCTCGTGCTTGCTGTTATAAACGGCCACCGTCAACGGCTCCGCGGCTTGCAGCGTCGAGAAATCAAGCTCCACCTCCCACGGCACCTCATACGAGATCGCGAGGCGGCGGTCCCCCTGCAACACCGCTACGGCGAAAGGCTGGACCTCCATCGGCATTTTGACATAGACGAACAGCTTTCGTTTGCCCGTCAGGCTTTCCGCCTGGGCGGATCGCAGCGGAACGTATTTGACGTTATCCTCCGTGGCCGCGCCCTGCTCGACCTGGGTCAAATAATAGTCGCTCTGCACTTGCCGGCGGTACAGATCGTACATAAGCGTATTTTCCCTAATGTCGTAGATGTAGTCGGCATTCAGCGTCTCGCTTCGCGATTTGGCAATGTTGAAATACGTGATCGCTTTCACCTGAGGGAACATGCGCGGCAAGTACGCGTACATGTTGGCGAGCTGGCTTTCCCCCCATTTCGCGTAATCCTTTCCGGTCTTGCGGATATAGTGGGTGACGCCTCCTTCCGAGATCATAATCGGTTTATGGGCATATTTCTCATACAGCGGAGCGAAATAATCGATCTGATTTTTGCTGAAATCTTCATTCTCCCCGAAAAAAGGAGTCGCGTACAGCGAAAACCCGACCCAGTCGACATACTCGTCTCCGGGATAATAATCGTCTATATTATCGTTCGGCCAAAAGTTGGGCGACCAGACCATAGCGACATTCGGAGCTTCTTCCTTCATCACCTTCGACATGAGGCGGAATTTCTCGATGTACTTGGCTGGTTCATCGTACCAGGGAACCCAGGCGCCGTTCATCTCGGACGCATACCGCATAAAGATCGGAATTCCCGCTTCCTTCGCCTGGCGGGCGAACGACCGGGCATAATCGTCGTCCTTGACGCTGTCCAGCCCGTAATGCGGCTCCCAGCCGATCTGCAGCGCGCCGGAAGCAGTCGATTTAATGCTGTTCATAAACCGGACGGGAAAGTAGTTTCGCGTATCGCTCTCGTCTTTGCGCCAGCCGGAATACGTGAGCCCGATCGGATGATATTGCCCGAACTCGGGTTCAACGGCCGGCCAGTCGAACAAGCCGAACAGGCCCAGGTAGGTGCCGGATGACGGCTCGAACTTGGCCAGCTTCCGGTTATCCGCTCCAGCGGGGACACTGACGTAAGGCTCGATCGTCACCTCGTGGGCCGAAGGCGGCACATCATCGTAAAACCGCCGGTCTACCGCCTTGGCTTTCGCCCAGTGTGAAGCCGACGTTTCGTACCATGCGGCCGCCTCGGCTTCGTTCCCGATGCTCCGGTAGTAGCTCGCTTTGCGGGTGGCATAGTCGCCGGCCACCTCGTAATCGCCTGCAGACGCCGCCGCCTCAAGGCGTTGCTGCCACCAGTTCAGCAGCTGTACGGGCTCCGTCAGCGGCTGTTTCTCATTCCCGCCGGTGGCATCCGGCCCGCTGGCAGCGGGAATATCCTTGTCCCGTTTGCCGTCCGCACTCACATACCAGTACACGCAGACTACGGCCAAAAAGACGGCCACGACCGAAAGCCGTCCATATTTGCTCTTCATCTTGCCCGCTCCCCCATTTCACCTGTCGATCCCGGTTTTCTAGTTCTATTCTACTATGGATACGGGCCTGAAGGAAAACGGTTTCAAGATGGAAACGAAAGATTTGAATGAACTTCCTGCGAAATGCGAACTCTATCATTTGGTCGGCACAACAAATTAGAGACCCATTTGAGACAAAACTTCCCGCATTCCCCCTCTCCCCCATAAACCGATAGGCTGTTTCCTTGTCGGCCGGTTTGTTGTACAATAAGGGAAGCGCTAAACCTCACACGGCGTGATAAGTAATGGCGGTGACTATATAGAGTGGAATTAAGACAAATCCAATATTTCATAGAAGTTGCCAAGCTGGAGCACGTTACGGAAGCGTCCTATGTTCTTCACGTGGCGCAGTCGGCCGTCAGCCGGCAAATTTTCAAGCTGGAAGCCGAGCTCGGCGTCGATCTGTTCGTACGGGACGGCCGTAAAGTAAGATTGACTCCGATCGGCAAAATGTTTCTGGGTCATATGGAGCAGGCGATTCAAGTCATCGAGAAAGCGCAGCGGGAAATTCAGGAGTTTCTCGACCCCGAGCGGGGCACTGTACGGATCGGTTTCCCGAGCAGCCTGGCTTCGCATCTGCTTCCAATGGTCATATCCGCATTTCGCGATCATTATCCGCAGGTTCATTTTCAACTGCAGCACGGTTCATACCGGGAATTGATCGATTCCGTCATCAAGGGGACGCTGAACTTGTCGCTGATCGGTCCGGTACCGAAGCACGACAAGCAGATTCAGGGCGACACGTTGTTTCTGGAGCGATTCGTCGCGCTGCTGCCGGCGAGCCACCCTCTGGCCGATCAGTCGTCGCTGAAGCTGAGTCAGCTGCGCAACGATATGTTCGTATTGTTTCCCGCCGGGTTCGTCTTAAGGGATCTCGTAATCGGGGCTTGTACCGCTCAAGGGTTCGAACCGAAAATCTCGTTCGAAGGCGACGATATCGACGCGATCAAAGGTCTCGTAGCCGCCGGTCTCGGCATCACGCTGCTGCCCGAAATCGCCCTGAACGATAACGTTCCCCGTTCGACCGTCAAGGTTCGGCTCGAAGACCCGCAAGTCACGCGGAGCGTCGGCGTCATTACACCGAACAATCGCGAGCTTCCTCCTACGGAGAAGCTGTTTTACGATTTTCTGAAAAACTACTTCGCGACGATCGGCCAATTTAATATTGGATAAACCAAAAAAAGGAAACGATACGCCTTCAGGCGTTCATTTCCTTTTTTTGGTGTTGAACCGCATCCGCAGGCGGAAGTACGCCTGCAGGCGCGGATGAGCGGGACTGCGATTGCTTATACGATCCCTTGAAGCATCATAGCGTCGGCTACGCGCAGGAAGCCTGCGATATTGGAGCCTACTACGAGATTGCCGGAGCATCCGTATTCCTCGGCGGCTGCCACGCTTTGACGGTAAATGTTTTTCATAATGCCGTGCAGCTTGTCGTCAACTTCATGGAACGACCACGAATAACGCATGCTGTTCTGGGACATTTCGAGCGCCGATACGGCTACGCCGCCGGCATTGGCCGCTTTGGCCGGACCGAACAATACTTTGTTCTCCAGGAACACTTCGATCGCTTCAAGCGTAGAAGGCATATTCGCCCCTTCGCCGATTGCTTTCACTCCGTTTTCGACGAGGATCTTCGCCGAATGCTCGTTGATTTCGTTTTGCGTCGCACACGGAAGCGCGATGTCGCAAGGAATCGTCCAAATTCCCGTGCAGCCTTCATGATAGGTTGCATGCGGATGGTCGATGACATACTCGCTGATCCGCTTGCGCTCTACTTCTTTCAGACGTTTTACCGTCTCCAGATCGATGCCGTTCGGATCGTAAATATAGCCGTTGGAGTCGCTGCATGCTACGACTTTGGCGCCGAACTGCTGCGCTTTTTGGATTGCATAAATCGATACGTTACCGGAGCCCGATACGACTACCGTGCTTCCTTCGAAGCTCTCGCCGATCGACTTCAGCATCTCGTCTACGAAGTAGACGGCGCCGAAGCCTGTCGCTTCGGTCCGGGTCAAGCTGCCGCCGTACGCGATGCTTTTGCCGGTCAGGACGCCCGCTTCATGGCCGCCGCGAATCCGCTTGTATTGTCCGAACATATATCCGATTTCTCTCGCGCCTACGCCGATATCTCCGGCCGGCACGTCTTCGTCGGGACCGATGTATTTGTACAGCTCGGTCATGAAGCTTTGCGTGAAGCGCATAATTTCATTGTCGGATTTGCCTTTCGGATCAAAGTCCGAACCGCCTTTACCGCCGCCGATCGGCTGCCCGGTTAGCGAGTTTTTGAAGATTTGCTCGAATCCGAGAAACTTGATAATGCTGGCGTTAACGGACGGATGGAACCGCAAGCCGCCTTTGTAAGGACCGATCGCGCTGTTGAACTGTACGCGGAAACCGCGGTTTACTTGCACTTTGCCTTGATCGTCCACCCATGGCACGCGGAAGGAAATAACCCGTTCCGGCTCGACTATACGCTCCAGGATGCCAGCCTTCATATATTTCGGATGTTTGGCGAATACAGGCACAAGAGAATCCACGATCTCTTTTACCGCCTGATGAAATTCGCTTTCACTCGGGTTTCTGCGAATAACCGTCTCATACACGTCTTGAACGTATTGGCGCGCTGCCGCAACGTTGTCCAGCTCTTTTTCCATAACTGCCACTTCCAATTCCTCCTCGCGCTTATATGAATCCGGACTCCCTATATGATTAAACTTGTGGCGTCGGTTTCCATTACATGTATCTTATTATGCAAGGTGCGGCATAAACAATACGTGATTTAGATCATCTTCATGCCGGATTGATATGAGGGAAAGCGGTATCCTTCAAAACGGACGATAAACGCAAGTCCGAACGCCCGATCAGAGTCCGAATGCGGTGATGCCCCTCCGCAATCACGACAAAAAGAGCCGCAGGAAAGAGGACCCTTCCCGCGGCTCTTAACATGACGGCACGGCCATGATCAGAAACGCGTTAACGGCAGTCTCTCCGATACGCTTGCGAGGTTAGCTGACGGATTCGGGCGCTGGAGTCGCCCTACGTTTTGTCCACCGGACAAAACGATTCACCCCCGTGAAGCACCGGCACACCGGCCCATAGCTTCGTTGGTTCCCCCGCTTCTGAATGAAACAGAATTCAGCGATAACAGACTACAGATTGCTATCTTGTTAGGTATCATACTCCTCGTTCGCGGGACTGTAAAGCGAAGCATTCGCCGGTATCGCCGGCCCAGCGACCTTCCGGTACCGTCGGCAACGGTTTCAGACGACGTTATCTTCCGATCTCTGGCGCGCACTGACGCAATCTCCGGATCGCTTCCTTCGAGGCGATATGACAATATTTACACCGGGACCCCGAATATGAAACGATTCGCCCCCCGCAGATCAAACCCGGATTATGGAGATACATTCAAAAACATGGATTCCTGTTCGAGGAAAAGTCCGGCTAACTAATTATCCATGTATTCTTTTTTTACTCCATTTACTATTGGTACCGCTTACATATAATTAAAGTTGCTTGCAGGTAAGGGCTTTCCTAGATAATAACTTATCCAGAACCAGGGGGAATGTTTACGATGATCCGAAACATGATCCATTCGATTCGAACCGTTCCATGGATGACAGCCGCTGTGTGCCTGGCACTGCTGCCGGCGTGTGCAGGCGGCGATTCCGGCCAACCTTCCGCTGCGTCCGGGCAGCCCGATTCCTCCGTGATGGCCGCACCGGTCGAGCTGAGCATTTACTCCGTAGTTCCCTCCGTCACCCAAGAAGAGTTCAAGCGGACCATCGAGGCTCCGGTGCAAGCCAAATATCCGAATGTCAAACTGACCTATGTGATCGGCGGAGCACAGGCCAAGATCAGCGATCTCGTGGCGAGCGGAAGCGCGCCGGACATTATTCTGACCTCGATCAGCGGAATGAACAGCAACGTCATCCCTTTCCAGCTTCAATACGATCTTACGGAGCTGATCCAAAAGCATAAGTACGACCTGTCGCGCATCGAGCCTTCCACGCTGGATTCGTTACGCAACGCTTCGGATAACGGTGCTCTGTACGGCTTGCCGAAATATACGAACACGGTCGTCCTGTTTTACAATAAAGACATTTTTGATAAATTCGGGGTGGCGTATCCGAAAAGCGGGATGACCTGGGACGAAGCGACCAAGCTGGCCGCCCAAATGACACGTACGGTCGACGGAATCCGTTATCGCGGAATGTCGCTGTTTTCCGGCAATATGATCACGGAAAATCAACTCTCTCTGCCTTTTATCGATCCGAAAAGCGACACAGCGTCCGTCAACACGGCTGAATTCCAAAAGCTCTTCCGCACGTACAAAGGGATTTACGACATCGTGGACAATAGGCCGGAGGGAGCCTTTAACGGGGACGCCGAGCTGGACTCGTTCTACAAAAACAAAAACATCGCAATGGTCGTAGCCCCGATGTCCGGCTACGGACGATTCGAAAACGACAAGGACCTCAACTGGGATCTGGTGGCGGCCCCGACTTTCGCCGATAAGCCGGACGTTGGGTTCCAGGCGAACACGATCTATTATTTCATCAGCAACGCGAACAAGAAGGCGGAGCAGGCGTTTCTCGCCGTCACCCAGCTTCTCTCCGACGAGGTCCAGCTGATGAGCAGCAAGGAAGGCCGTCCTCCCATTCTGAAAAACGAAACGATTCGCGCCGCGTTAGGGGAAGAGAGCAAATCCAAAGGGAAAAACTTCAAGGTTATGTTCCACAACAAGTTCGCTACCATGCCAACCGCTAACACGAAGCTTGCCCCGCTCGTCAACGCCAATTCGATTCTGAACAAGGAATTCGGCGATATGATCAATTCGGGCACAGACGTGAACACGATGCTGCGGCAAGCGGAGGAGAAGATCAACAAAGCGATCAGCGAAGCGAAAAGCAAGTGACGATTATCCACCGTCCGGGAGCCGAGATCCCGGGCGGTTGGTTTGTTTTGGGGCGGGGATACCGTTGATTCGGTTAGCTGGCCTTCCTGTCCAGCCGGTTGTTCGCCCGGTTTATTAGTAATCAGCGGAAGCATCGTTTCCGTTATTTGTGCAATCCAAGCTAAAAACCGATGATAACGGAAATAATTGTTCCGTTATTTCGGGGAAAAACGAGTAATCGAGCGCAGAAATCCATAATAACGGAAGCAAAACTTCCGCTAATGGCAGCCGGAGCGCCTCCTTGCTGGAATAACGGAAATGAAACTTCCGTTAATCTTTATACAAGAAACAATGATCGCCAACAACTAAACTCCCTCCTCCCCTTGATGCAAAGCAAAGACGCCCTCTTATCCTTGCGGATCGGGCGTCTATGTGCAGATGGACAACCACCTGCGGGAAACTAACTGGATATCTGATCTTACAAAACTCCGGCCGGGCTTTGCCAAGCGCGAATCGTCCGGTCGATCAGCTTCCGGATTTTATCGTCCATGACATTGCGGATTTCCGAGCTTCCTTTGAAGGAAATGACCAGCGTTCCGTCGAGCTCCCGCTCGAATCTCCCGAACGCATCGGCGATCGCCGGACGTGTCTCCTCGTGGCGGCTTCCGATCGCAGCCAGCGCCATCAGCGCATAGGACACATATTGAAAGCGCAAGTCCGCCTCATCGGACAAAAATTCTTTATTTCCATCGATAAACGTAAACCCTTCCCTGGACTCCAACAAGTCCAGCAGCAAGGGAACGGCCTCCTTGTCGGCCAGCCGGCCGAGCAGATAAACGGCAGCGTACCCGCGAGCCTGATTATATTTGAGACTCGTCTGCGGCACGAACGGGTCCCGCTCCCGAACCATCTCCCGCAAGATCGGCGCCGCTTCGCGCGCCCCCATGAGCGCCAGCGCCATCGCGCTATGCCTCCGCAGATGCTCCGGCTCGGCCGGGCCGATCCATTGGAGCAGGTGCCCCCGGATCGTCTCCCCGAGCCGCTTTGCCGACCAGATCGCAACGCCGGGCTTCACGCCGGAGAGCGCTTCGCGGATGTCCGCCGGGTCCTCCAGCCAGCGTATCGGAGCATGAGCCGCGTCCGCTTGGGCGACCCGGTGCTCAAAATACACCTTCTCGCCTTCCTCCAGGCAGCCCGCTTCCCGCAGCAGCCGCGCAAGCTCGGGATACGGCACGTCCCGCAGCGGAACTCCGCCGGTAATCGCCAGGTAAGCGGCGTATGCCGCAGCTTCTCCGCTTTTCTGCATATCCCGCTTCATCCGGACGAGCGACGCCATGTCGTGATCCAGAGCGATACAGCGCCCCGTGGCGAGCAAGCCGTCATACCCTTTCGGAATTAGCGCTCCGAGCGGAATTGGAACCGTAAATTTCAGTCCCCACAAACTCGCGGCTACCGTCCAATCCCGCTGAAGCTCACTCTCGAAAGCAACGTCCTTGCTATGGTTATCGAGATTGGAATAAGCCATAAACAACGGTTCCCGAGAATAATCCTCCCGCAAAAACCGCTCCAGCGTCACCTGCTCTTCTCCGACGATAAACCGGCTCTCGCGGACCCCAAGCTGCGGAGCGATCCGCATGTACGTCGTCCCATCATCGTAACGGTCCATAAGATGAGTCGACAGCAAGGCGGAATCGATAATCGCGGCAGACATGCTGTGCGGATCTTCCGGAAAGACATAGCCGGAATCCGTATAATAAGCGCGTACGCGGTTCCCGTCCAGCTTGAACAAAGCGTTGGAAAACGGCTGCGGCTGATCGTCGAACTCACGTCCGCCCTGCAGTTCGCAGCCGCCCAGCCGGCATACGTCCGCATTGCCCGTGCCGTCGATGACGACCTTGCTCATCACCGTGCGGGAACCGAGTTCGGGAGAGAAACAGCGCAGTCCGGTCACGGTCCGTCCTTCCGTCAGCACCCCGGTCACAGTCGTATCGTAACGGATCACTGCACCGGCCAGGACGGCTTCCTGTTCGAGCACATATTGTTTTCCTTCCGCCCCGACTCCATAGGACGGCGTGTATACGCTTTTTTCCGTCTGCTGCACTTTAGCGTCAATTTCTTCGAATAAACCGCCCCGCTTGCCGAAATAATACCCGAGCACGCCGCCCGCCGTCCCGGCCCCGCCCATACACGTATGCCGGTCAATGCCTAGGACGCGGAGGCCTTTCCTTGCAGCCGCAATGGCCGCAATCGCCCCGGCCGTCCCCAATCCGACGACGATCACATCATAGGCTTCCGGCGCCGCTCCGGCCTCCGAAGCATAGTGGCTTATGTCGCTGTTAGTTGGCTTTTGCCGCATCATGGGCCACCTCCCCCTTCCGGTACAAATCGTAGCCACGGTCGATCGCGGCGAGCGGGTTTGAAAACGCTTCCGAGGGTTGCCAGCTCCACCCCGCTCCGAGCCGGGACAGGCCTGTTGGAACGTCCGACTCGAAGCATCCGGCTACGGAGGCGATCGTCCATAACGCCCACTCCTCCGGCCTTGCCCGCCAGAACTGGTGCAGATATTGTCTTGCTTGCAGCCAGCTGTCGCCCGGATCGACCTCTACTTTTACAATCCTTTCGGATGAAAACCTTCCCCGGACGACCGCCATCCTCTCGTCGAAGGGAGCGGGAATGCTCGCGCCGGACGGATCGGGATGATGAAGATAGGCGTTCAGCCGTTTACGCGGCGGTACAGCGAGCCGGCCCGGAACGGTAAGACATTCCGATGTCGTATCTACAAGCTCGCGGGCGAGTAACGGAGTGCATCCGGAAGCGTCGTGCAGCATGACCTCGTACTGCCCGTCCCGTTCCTTCACTCCGACGATCTCGGTAAGAAACCTCACCTGCAGTCCGGATTGCTTGATGAGATGACATAACAGCGGATGCAGCGCCGGCAGGTGGGCCGGTCCGCCCTCCTCCATCACATTGCGCCGGAGCCAATCCCTCTTCAAATTTTGTCCGAAGTCCGTAGCCGGATCTCTCCAGCCGCTCCCCGGATTCATTGCCTCGATAAACTCGCGCCCGACCGAGGCCGAACGCTCGACGACGACGACGTTACGCCCCGCTTCCCTTGCGGCTGCCGCCGCGCCGAGGCCGGCGAACGTTGCGCCGCAAATCAGTAAAGAGCAGTCTGTGCGGTCCACCGATAACCCTCCTTTTCAAAACTGCGGTAAAATCCGTTGCTGAAGCTCGTTGGTCCTGCTTGTTCATTGTGATCGGCTGGCAGCCGGAGATAAGCCCGCGCCGTCCGGCCCGTCAGCCTTTTCTGTACTCCCGGGGAGGCATGCCCGCATGCTGAGCGAATACTCTGGCAAAATATAGCGGGTCCTGAAAACCGACCTGCCGGGCAACTTCCGACACCGTCAACTCGCTGCTTTGCAGCAGCTGCTTCGCTTTGTCCAGTCTGACCTTCGTAATGTACTGCGTCGGCGTACAGCCCGCCACTTTTTTGAACATAATCGAGAAATAGCTCATGGACAGCGAAGCGACCTCCGCCAGCTCCTCCCTTTCCAGCGGCTCCGCGTAGCGGCTCCGGATGTAGTCCATGCTTTTGTTGATGGCGCGGCGGACCAGATCGCCTTCGTTTCTTTGCAAGTACAGCCTGCGCACTTCGTTCACGAGACTTAAGAACATCAGCCGCGACTGCCATTCGTAATCCGCCGCTTTCCCGTGCCACTGTTCGTACAACTGCCGCATGGATCTGGAGAAGCTCTCGATATCGGTCGTCTGGGTCACAATCGGAATCGGCATATGGCTTTCCTGCGGGTCTGAGCAGATCACCGAGCCCCCGTCCCACTCAATCAGCTTGTAATCGTAATGAACGGAATAAAACTGCATCGGCTCCTCGGAAGTATAAGAAATCCGGACTTTGCTGCGATATGGAAAATAAAACACGGAACCGACAGTGAGCGGATACTCCGCCCCGTTCGCAGACAACATCCCCGATCCCCGAACGACGAACATGAAATTCCGTATGCTCGTGGATTCAAATGCAATCGCCCGAGTCGGTTTCCCGAGCTGAAACCAGAACCGGTGATCACGCAAAAGCACATCGATTACCCGGGGGTGAAAACGCGAGAAGAAAGTGTTGTCCATAACGATTCCTCCCTGTTCCGTAAATTGATTATATTCGCTTCTCCACTCACATAAAATGGAGGATTAATCGGAATATATGGATTAATGTTTGAATGATCGTCTATCCAATATTTCTCCATATTTTTTACTTTTCCTCCATACCGCCAACCCGGTCTGCACCTTATACCTTGAAAGTTGACGGCAATCCGTAGAGCAAGCAAGTTAGCGGTTCCAACTCATCTGGAACTGCGTCATCATTCGTTATCGGCTCCTGCCTCATCGGCAAAGAGGCATACTGGCTCGCAGCCGTACAGCCTCAGGCTTAGCGAATGGACGGAAGGCGGCGAGCTTGCCCGGGCGGACGAAAGCTTATATAATGGGCACAACTAATGGCCGCCTGTGGAGCCCCAATCCGGTCGCGTCGATACAGGGACGTTCGGGAGCTCTGGAAGTACACTTTATTCGGAAAGGTGCGATTTGGATGAAAGTGGAAATATGGTCGGATTACGCTTGTCCGTTCTGTTATATCGGCAAAAGAAAGTTTGAAGCCGCCCTGGAGTCGTTCCCTCACCGCGGCGAGATCGAAGTCGTGTATAAAAGCTTCGAGCTCGATCCCAACGCCAAACGCGATATCGACACCGATATTCATACGATGCTTTCCTCCAAATACGGGATGAGCCGCGACCAGGCGATCGCGATGAATGCCAATGTAGGCGAACAAGCCCGGTCCGTCGGGCTCGACTTCCGCTTCGATACGATGGTGCTGACGAATACGTTCGACGCCCACCGCCTCACGCAATACGCCCAAGAGCGCGGACTCGGACATGAGATGTCCGAACGGTTGTTCCATGCGTATTTTACGGAGTCCAAACATCTCGGTGACCGGGAGACGCTGGTCGCGCTGGCCGCCGAGGTCGGCCTCGATCCCGCCGAAACGGCCGAGGTGCTGGCGGGCCATACCGGCTCGCAGGAAGTGCGTGCCGACGAGCAGGAAGCGCAGGCTCTAGGCGTACGCGGCGTCCCTTTTTATGTCATTAACCGGAAATACGGCGTATCCGGAGCCCAGCCGACCGAGGTGTTCGCCGAAGCGCTGGATAAAGCGTGGAGCGAAGAAAACCCGCTCATCCTCATGAACGAGGGTGCGGAAGGGATATGCGAGGACGGCTTTTGCGGCGTATCGCCGGAGCCGAAGGTTGAGAGATCTGGAAGCAACGACTAAACCGACACGGGAGGCGGATGCCCCATGACGAAGCTAAGCGTCCTGGACCAATCCCACGTATGCGAAGGCCGGACCGCGTACGATGCATTAAGCGAGACGACGAAGCTCGCCCGGGAGACCGAACGGCTAGGTTATTCGCGGTTCTGGGTGTCGGAGCATCACGCTTCGCCGATGCTTTCCTTCTCCAGCCCGGAAGTGCTGATCGCTCATCTGGCGTCGGCTACGTCGCATATCCGCGTAGGCTCCGGCGGCGTTATGCTTCCCCACTACAGCGCCTATAAGGTCGCCGAGAATTTCCGGCTGCTCGTCGCCCTGCATCCCGGGCGGATCGATCTCGGCCTTGGCCGCGCCCCCGGCGGCTATCCGCTGGCCACCCGGGCGCTCCAGGAGGACAAGACCGTAGATATCCGCAAATATCCGCAGCAGGTCGCGGATCTGGTCGGTTATTTCTACGATGCGCTGCCGCCGGACCATCCGTTCGCCGGTCTGCCGGTGTCGCCGGTCATCTCCGATACGCCTGAGATGTGGCTGCTCGGCTCCAGCGACGAAAGCGCCAAAATCGCCGCCAGCCAAGGCGCGGCTTACGCTTTCGCGCAATTTTTCGGCACGCCCGGCGGTGAGGATGCGATGCGGATCTACAGAGCCCAGTTCCAGCCTTCTGTGCTGAACGACCGGCCCCATTCCATGGTCGCGACACTTGTCGTCTGCGCAGATACGGAAGAGGAAGCGAACCTGCTCGCTACCAGCTCCGACCTGTTCTTTCTCCGGCTGGAGAAAGGCATTAACCAGACGAGCCTTCCATCCGTGGAAACGGCTTTGCATTATCCGTACACCGAATACGACTATATGCGGATCAACCAGTACCGGCAGAAACGGATTATCGGCACGCCGGACAAGGTGAAGCGCCAACTGCTGGAGATGCGCGAACGGTACGGCGCGGACGAACTGATGATCAATACGCCGGTCCACAGTATGGAAGCGCGCCTCGCTTCCTACCGGCTCGTCGCGGAGGCGTTCGGATTGACTTTGTAGCGCGAACCGGCTCGCGTGTAGAGATTCGGATTGGATTGTTCTCGCAGCGGGCCGGCTGCGGCGGGTGATGTGAATGTAATATGAAGAAAGGGGTTCTCCCTAAAGTATTCGTATGACAGGAGAACGTCCGTTTTCAAACGAAAGGACTTCAACTTCCACAACAATGTGAAGGCTGAGGTCCTTTTTTCGAGGAAAATCGGTCTAAATGGGTCGCAAAATTGCAGAATGACGTTGTTTCGCCATATGATGGCGGTCGATCGATCACATAAGAGCTTTTTGGGGCTCTTAATTTGCTCGAATCCAGTAAAATTTGTGAAATAGAGGATGATAGAGAGGCTGTCGATTCAATGTGGACAACCAAGTGGAAAGGGAAAAGATTACCTTCTGGCGAGTTTTGTCTGGAATCCCCTACCTTACAATCCTTATTCAATCAAGGGATTCCGGACAACCTGTTTGAGCAGAAGAAGGTAACTTTTCACTTGGAACGGGCACCAATAGCTCCAGTCGATCCGACCACTCCATTGGCTCCAAAATACAAGCCGTACCTGAAGGCGGCTTCCTTAGTCCATAATCACGTACCCCGGCTCCAATTCGACCTCTTGAAAGCCGGCCATCTCCCTAGGATGGAACTGAATCTCCTGGTCGCCGGCGATCAGGAGCATATTGTGGATGTCCGCCCCGTCGGTTCCGGGGAGATAAAACGCTTTGGCGTACAAATAATGCTCGTGGAGCGTCGTATAGATCGCATTGATCCGTTTGTCGTTTCCCGGCTTGCCCATCAGGTTGAGAATGACGGCTCCCCTGGAGATGAGCTTATCCTTGGTCAGACGGAAAAATTCCGAGGACGTGAGGTGACGCGGAGTCCCTTTTTGGGTAAAGGCGTCCACGACCACGTAATCCAGCGAATGAAGATCCACCTGCTCCAGGAGCAGCCGTCCGTCCCCGATCCGGACATGGTCGCCCCGGTAATGGAAATACATCCGGCTCAGCTCTACGACCTTTTCGTCAATCTCTGCTACAAGTAACCGCTTGTCCGGGTAACGGCCCGCAATCGTACCGATCCCGTGTCCGATCACGAAAATGCTCCCGAACGACGGATGGTTGCTTTCCATCAAATGTATGATCGCCCTCGGGTATTCCAGCACGATGCGTTTCGGGTCTTTCAGATCGATGGCGCCTTGCACCGCATCGTCCGAAAACTGCAAATACCGGAACTTTCCCAGCTCTCCGTACAGCTCGGTACTCTCGTAGACGGATATTTCGTTAAGCGCGGTCGTTTCTTTAACTAACAGATGCAAGATGTTCGGTCTCCTTTGCTGTTGTGCGTGAAAACTTATCTCAGCCGTTCGATAATCGGGCTTATTTCCTGATGCTCCAGCAGTTCCTCCAACCGGAACCACCCCAGTTTCTCCAGTTCCTGTCTACCAGCCTCCAATTCGGGATCGGTTCCTAACGCCGGCTCTCCTGCGGCCGATTTGGCCAAGAAGCAGTAATACATGCCCTTGATCCGCTCCGAATACCGCTCCGCGACGAGCTCGCCCAGCTCCACCGTCAGCCCCGTTTCTTCCAACGCCTCCCGTTTTGCCGCCTCGGCCGCCGTTTCCCCCTCCTCGATGCTTCCCCCCGGAAGTGTCCATAACCGTTCTCCTTTATACCGCTGCCGGACCATCAATATCCGGCCTTTATCCACAATCGCCACACAACTGCGGGTCCCCATCGGTCCTCTCGTCCTTTCGTTAGAAAGTTCCCTGCCTCTTTTGTGTAAAAACTGCCTTGTCAGACATTCGCAATCCGGCTGCGTTTTCCTTCCGAACCTTCCCGAAATCCGAACCTGCTTCGCAGCCGAACCAGCTTTACGGCCGAAACCTCCGCCCGCCCCTGTTTTGGCTTAGCTAAGTCAAACTGGTATAATAAGTATGGAAAAAGAAAAGAAACGATACTGTCGGGAGGCGAAACCTATGTTAGTCGTTACGAATACGATCCGGATCAAGGCCGGATTCGGCAAGCAGGTGGCCGGAAGATTCGCCGAAGCGAAGGGCGTTCAGCAGATGCCGGGCTTCGTGCGGTTGGAAGTATGGCTGGGAGCCGGCCAGGAAGGCGAAGAAGAGCTGAAAGTGTGCACTGTCTGGGAGAACGAGGAAGCGTTCAAAAACTGGACGTCCAGCGAATCGTTCCGCGCCTCGCACCGCGGAGCGTCCGACAGCAAAGAAGTGATGCTCGGAGCGACGCTGAATAAATACGAGCTTGTCGTGTCCGGTTCTTGATCGGAATACGTATGCGAAGCGCCTTCTCTCCAGTACGGAGCGGGCGCTTTGGTTTATTACGCCCGCAGGATCCGCACCCAGGAACAGCCGCAATCCCTAAACCCGTTCCTTGTCGGAAAGGATGTGCCTGGATGATTCAATTAGTGCTGATCCGCCACGGTCAAAGCGTGTGGAACCAGGAAAACCGGTTTACCGGATGGACCGACGTCGACTTGTCAGCGAACGGTCTTCAGGAAGCCCGGCAAGCCGGGCAAATTTTGAAGCAGAACGGGTTCCTTTTTGACGCCGCCTACACGTCGGTATTAAAAAGAGCGATCCGGACGTTATGGCTCGTGCTGGACGAGATGGATCTGATGTGGATTCCCGTTCACAAAACGTGGATGCTCAACGAGAGACATTACGGCGCCCTGCAAGGCTTGAACAAAGTGGAAACCGCGGCCCAATACGGCGAGGAGCAAGTCCATCTGTGGAGAAGGTCGGTCGACGTAAGGCCGCCCCTGCTCGCCCGGGACGACCCGCGGTACGAAGGAAACGACCCGAGATATACGGGCGTGCCCGCTCCGCTGGCGGAAAACTTGGCCGACACCGAACAACGCGCATTAGTCTGCTGGAACGAAAGCATCGCCCCGGCACTCCGCGCCGGCCGGAAAATCATCATATCCGCCCACGGCAATACGCTCAGGGCGCTGGTGAGATATCTCGATCAGCTGCCTTCCGACGGAGTGGCTGACCTGAACATCCCGACCGGACTCCCGCTCGTCTACGAACTGGATGACCGGCTGCAGCCGATCCGGCATTATTATTTGGGGATGGACGGAGAGCTGGCCGAGCGGACGGTTCCGGATCGGATCTCTCATTAAGCCGTTCCGTCTTCTTCCAAGCCGGCTCTCCCGGCTCTTCCGCCTCGGAAGGGCCCTCTGCCAAAAATTCAAACTACGCTGCCGCTTTACTATCCGCTTCTTCATGCAGGTAATTTGACTTTAATCCGGTATTTTGTTAATTTTATTTTGTCACCAATACATTGCATGCAATTTAATTGAGCGCGATTCAAATACCGCAGGAGGCCGCTATGAACCGGGACGATATACTGAAGCTCGACAACCAGATCTGTTTCGCCGTATACGCCTGCTCCCGCGAGATTACGAAGCTGTACCGGCCCTATCTCGACGAGATGGGCATTACGTACACGCAATATGTAACGCTTCTCGCCCTATGGGAGGAAGACGACATGACGGTGAAGCGATTGGGCGAGCGGCTGTATTTGGATTCCGGGACGTTGACGCCGCTTCTTAAGAAGCTGGAGGCTGCCGGTCTCGTGGAACGAATCCGCGATCCGCGCGACGAGCGCAACGTCCGCATCCGGCTCACCGGCCCCGGTGTCCGGCTGAAGGAACAGGCGTCCGGGCTGCCCGGCCGGATTGTCTCCCGCACCGGACTTAGCGGGGAACAGGTGCAATCGCTACATGCCGGGCTGAACGCCTTGCTGCGGAACATTCATCAACCGACACGGGAGGAATGAACGATGGGAGTTTACGATTATACGGCGAATACGATTCGCGGAACGCAAAAAAGCTTGAGCGACTATGAAGGCAAAGTGCTGCTTATCGTTAATACGGCCAGCAAATGCGGATTTACGAGACAATACGGCGATCTGCAGAAGCTGTACGAGCAGTATAAAGACCAGGGACTGGTCGTGCTCGGATTCCCGTGCAACCAGTTCGGCGCACAGGAGCCGGGTACGAACGAGGAAATCGATACGTTCTGCCAATTGAACTACGGCGTGACGTTCCCGTTGTTCGACAAGATCGACGTTCGCGGTCCCGATCAGCATCCGTTGTACGGTTATTTGACCGGACAAGCCCCGTTCCAGGGATTCGAAGATCCGGAGAGCCGGCTTGCCACCTTCCTCCAACAGCAAGGCCTGCTGGAAGGCGACGACATCAAGTGGAATTTCACCAAGTTTCTGATCGACCGCAGCGGCAACGTCGCTCAGCGGTTCGAATCTACCGTCGAGACGGACCAGATGAAGCCGGCAATCGAAGCGCTTCTGTAACACTAGCGATCACCCCCGCACACTGCCGGGCGTTCTGCACAAAAGAACCGCAGGAGTTTCCTTGATGCTCCTGCAGTTCTTTGATGTTCAGCCTCGTTTCCATCTCCGGAACAAGCCGAGAGCGGCTGTTAATACCCGATCCGCCCCATAGGCCGAGACGATCGCGATAAACGGCAACGCCGGCGCTTTATACCGGTACATCACGTCGATAAAAAAGATGACGCAAAATACGAATACAGCGAGGATCACCAGCCACAACACCGAAGCTTGGCGAAACCGTCCGGCCATGATCGCCGCCCCGCTGCCGATCACGAACAGCAAAGTCGGCAAGGCGTGCCGGACAAAGGATGCGACTCCCCACAAGCTGCCGAAATCCGCTCGCCACACCCACCAGCCCAGGAAGGAAATCATCCGTTTGCCGTACAGGATCAAAATGTGGTCCCAATTGTTAATCAGGAAGCTGACGATCAGACTGTTCGTGATATTGATCTCGTAATTCGGCGTATACACATGGTCGTATGGAGTCGACTTGTCATAGACCCAGCCCGTGGCGTAAATGTTGTACAGCACCATCCGGATGTTCTCCTCCATGGAAGCGAGCAGCGGGTCCAGCTTGCCGCTGGTCAATAAGTATACACCGATTGCCGCTGCGGCGACGACTCCCCCGCCCAGCACGAACCGGTATCGCTTGAGGAAAGCAAACACCGTCGTCCGGCCTAACCGGACCAGAATATATACCATCATAAACGCCAACGTGATAATTCCCGCAGGCCGGAACATAACCATAAACAGCGCCGCGGCCGCGAATCCTGCCTTGTACCTCTTCTTGTCCGATTCGAAGCAACGCAGGACCAGATAGACGCATAACAGCAGCAGGCTGATGAAAAAGCTGTCTGTGATCACATAAGTCGTCCAGCGGATAATTCCCGAGGAAAACGAATAAAACACCGAAGCGATTACGGCGGTCGTCCGGTTAAACAATCGGTTGGCGATCGCATATACGAGCATCACGCTCAAGCCGGTCGTAGCCGCCTGAAGAAACAAAACCGCAGCAGGGTCTTTAAAGATAGCCAGAAGGAGCGTAAGCAGCATATTGTAGCCCATATATAAAATGTCGTTCATATGCAGGCTGATCTGAAAGTTGTCCAGCATCGAATAGGCGTAATTCAAGTACCATTCGCTGTCATCCGAAGTCGGGAACCCTTCCGGCGAAACCATCACTTTATAAAAATAGCCCAAATTCACCGCCAACGACAGCACAACAAGCGGAAGGATATAAAAAAGTTCACGATCTTTGTATTTGTGATACAGACGGTACACGATCATAACAGCTCCACCTATTCGTAATTAGGGACGGCCTCCGCCGTACGCTCCGCTCCGTACGGGGTACATGGAGAAGGCATCGTTCCCTCCTGCAGCCGGCAGCGGAAGCGCCGGGGCATGCGGTTGGCCACGGCCATATGACGCCGGGCACCGCCCAGGGCGGCAGGCGCTTCGGCAGCGGCCGTCTCCCGGCCAGCCCTGAACTCGTCCGCTCCCCGGCTTCACTTCCCGCTTATTGCTTCGTCAATATGAGCGGGCCGTCGGCCGTAATCGCCACAGTATGCTCGTACTGCGCCGACAAGCTGCCGTCGATCGTCCTGGCGGTCCAGCCGTCCGGGTCGATCTTGCACTTGTATGAACCGATGTTGATCATCGGCTCGATCGTAATGACCATCCCTTCCTTCAGGCGCGTGCCCCGGCCCGGAGGTCCGTAATGAGGTACCTGGGGCTCCTCGTGCATCGCCTGACCGATCGCATGGCCGACGAAATCGCGCACCACCGAGTACCCGTTCGTTTCTGCGAACGTCTGGATCGCATGGGAGATATCGCCGATCCGGTTGCCTACGACCGCCTGGGCGATCCCGAGATACAGCGCCTCTTTCGTAATATCCAGCAGCTTCTGCGCTTCCGGAGACACATTGCCCACCGCATACGACCAGGCGGAATCCGCGAGCCAGCCGTTCAAATTCACGACCATATCGATGGCCACGATGTCGCCGTCCTCCAGCTTCCTTTCGCCGGGAAAGCCATGGCAGATGACGTCGTTTATCGAAGCGCACGTCGCGTAAGGGTAGCCCCGGTATCCTTTTTGTTCCATCGCCGCCCCGCGGCTCGTAATGTACGCCTCGGCAAACTGGTCGATCTCCCGTGTCGTGATCCCGGGCCGGATCAAGGCCGCGAGCTCCCGGTGACAGGAAGCGAGCAGCTCGCCCGCACGCTGCATGTGTTCAATCTCTTCTTTCGTTTTGATGACGATCATACGTACCTCCTGCAAACGTAAAGCCGGTAAATGCGGACTGCATTCCCGGCTTCCGATACTTACTGTTCATTATAGGGCATCCGGTGCGAATAATTCAAATTCCGGTTTGCTGTTCGTGAGCGAGCGGCAGCACCACGTCGACCGTCGTGCCCGAACTTTCGCAGCTCGTCACCTTAACCGTGCCGTGATGATTTTCGATGATCCGCTTGCTGACCATAAAGCCGAGACCGGTTCCGTTTTCCTTCGTCGTGTAGAAGGGCTGCCCGATCCGGCCCAGCACATGCTCCGGAATGCCGCAGCCCTGGTCGATGATGCTCAGCCGAATCCGGTCCGTCCCTTCCCGCTTCAGCCGGATGACAATCTCCCCGCCTCCGGGCATCGCCTCGATCGCATTTTTAATAAAATTGATGAACACTTGCTTCAGCTGGTTCTCGTCGCAGGAGATATGGGTAATGCCCGGCGAAAATTCGGTGACGATCTGCACGTTGTTCAGAATCGCCTGCGTATCGAGCAGCGTCGTTACTTGCGCCAGCAGCACCCGGATATCCTGCCGCTCGAGCTTGACCGTCTGCGGCTTGGCCAGAATGAGCAGCTCGTTCAAGATCATCTCGATCCGGGTAATCTCCGATGCGATAATATCGAAGTATTCCTTCTTCTCGGCGTATCCGTTTCTCATCAGCTGCACGAAACCTTTGATCGCGGTAATCGGATTGCGGATCTCGTGCGCGATCCCCGCGGCCAGCTGCCCGGCCAGCGACAGCTTCTCCGAGTTGATCATCAGTTCCTCGGCGTGCTTGCGGTCGCTCATATCGCGCAGCGAAACGGACCAGCCGGACAGCCGGCCGCGTTCGTCATTCATCGGAAACGCCGTCACGAGCACGTTCAGCTTCGTCCCGTCTTTGCATTGCCGCACCGTTTCGAATCCTTTGAGTGATTCGCCGCTTGTTAACCGTTGGATATTCCGCTGAATCTCTTCGCTCCTGTCCGGCGGAATCAAACCAAGCTCGCCGAGCGGGCGTCCGACGATTTCATCGCCGCTCCAGCCGAACCGGTTCTCGAACGCTTCGTTGACTTGCAGTACTATACTTTCCGAATCCATGATCATTATCGGGTCTACATTGTTCCGGATAAAGGACTCCATTCGCTCCTTTGCCGCACGCAGCTTTTTCTCCGCCCGTTTCCGGTCGGTAATGTTCCTTCCAACCCCCAGAATGTGCTCGGAACCGCCGTCCGCATCGTCCAACGGTTTCACCGTCGATTCAAACCAGAAATAGCAGCCGTTCTTGTGGCGAACGCGGCACTCGAATGAGCTGCCTCCGGATATCAAATCGGGAGCGGAGCTCTCGAAGACCGCCCTGTCTTCCGGATGCCATAGCTCCGTGGCAAGACGGCCGATCAGCTCTTCGGGCTCGTAACCCATCACGCTTCTGGAAGCCGGGGATATGAAGAGAATCGTCCCGTCATTCGAAGTAATCGTTATGACATCCTGCGAGTTTTCCGAGAATAGGCGGTACATCCGGTTGCTGTGCTCCAGTTGGGATTGCAGCCTGCTGTCGTACTCCGGCCGATCGCCGGACATCGCCGGTAATCGCTCGAAGGGACTCCCCGTCTTCCGGCACGACACGTCCTGGAGCACCAGTACGAAGAAGCACGGCTGCTCCGATTCGTCCCGCACCAGGGAGGTACACAATTGTACCCTAACGGTGCAGCCCGTCTTATGCAGAGCGCGGATCTCCAGATGCAGGGAGTTTTGCGTCCCGTCGAGCAGACCCGTCAGCGAAGCCAACAGCACGTCCATCTCATCGGGATGAACGATGGAACGGACCGTCATCTCCATCAGCTCGTCCTCGGCATACCCGATGACGGAACAGACCGTTTCGTTGACAGTCAGCCACCGGCCGTCTGCGGAGACGAGCGCCATGCCGACCGGGGCGTGAGCAAACGCTTGGGCAAACCAGCCTTCCCCTTGAAGATGGAATCGATCTTTCGTCATAATTGAACCTCCCGCTCGTAGCTGGTCCGTAATTTCTTCGCGAGAGATTGCCGATTTTCCTCCGTCAACCGAAAAAGAAAGGAATTGATAAAAACGTTTCTGCCAAAAACAGACCATGTCGATGCTTACTGCCGGCGAGAGCGGTTCTTCGGCTGTTTGTCCGGACCGCGTCGAAGATTCGGCCGACTGCATGCGGATCGCCGCCTCTTGGCGGCTATTTTTACTCGGGAGCAGGGACGCAGAAGAGCTTCCCGCACACCACTGGATCGTGGGGCGGGAAGCCGCTCATGCACCTATTATTTTGGACACCTTGCGAAGCCTGCGCCATCGTGTATCTGATCTTCGGGACCGGCCGGCGATCATCAGGCACAGGAATGCGGACGATCCCGCGCTCAAGCCTCGCTGCTCATCACACCGCTGCGAATCGAACCGGCAGCGCCCGTATTCGCATAGTTCGTATAAACTTTATACCACTGCGGCATCATGTTGTCGGGAATGAGGATGTGCCGGAGCACGCCGAAGCCGTATACGCTGCGCCACAGCCGCTCGGTACGCTGCACCCGCCGCTTCATCAGCGGGTAGGCGGCCTCGATGCCACCGCTATCCATCTGCGACGCGATCGTATAATCGAGCGCCATCAGCTCCGCCTTCAGCCGGATCTGGGCGAACGACCAGGAACGGTTCTCGTCGACCGACGCGTACCGCTCGATCGCCTCCAGCTCCCGCTGCCACCCCGCCGCCTTAGGCTCTTCCAACATCTCCATCTCCAGCAGCACGTCAACAAACCGGTTCAGCGTATCCCCCTGGAGCCGGAACAGCAGACGCCCGTAAAATTCGGCGATATCCCGTACGCCGCCCGCCGGATTCCAGCCGAGTCTGCTCGCCGTGAAAGCGTTGAAATGATCCCCGAACGATTCGTTGTAGCTCATAAAGCCGGTGCATTGCTGACGAGCAAACGACCCGAGCACCGAGCTGATCCGCCGGGAAGCGCTGTGAACGCCCGTTTTCGTATACACGTCTCTCCGGTCTTGCGAGAAGCCGATATGCAGGAAGCAGCCGAGCCGCATGTCCCCGATCCGCTCGCGCACGTCAGGCAGCTCGAATACGCCATAGGTGGCGCTGAACTGGTAGACGCCAAACCAGTCTTTGGCGGGGCCGGCGATAAATTGCTGAAGCTGCAGCAGCTCCTCGTCCGACGTCCACCAGCCGCATATATCGGCCTTCAGCTCCGGATAGAAGGCGCTTACCGTCCCGTACACATCCCGGACCAGCTCCAGAAACACCGGATAATACGGCTGACAGGACGGACAGGCGCAGCCGCCGTCGTCATAAGGAACGCAGACGATCTTCTCGATGCGAATCCCGCTCTCCTTCAGATCGTCGAACAGCTGGCGATGGTTGTTCAGGATGACTTCCCGCGCCGCCGGATTGGACGGGCACAGCACCTGGCCTTGAACGCGCAGCTTGTGATCGCGTACCCCGACCCATTCCGGACGCATCTGGTCGACGTAGCCTACGTTCGGCGTAATGACCAGGATGTTATCCAGCCCAAGCCGCTGGCTGATTTTCAGCCATTCTTTTTTCCTCCGCCACAAAAACATCGAGCTGCTGTGATACACATGGGAATGATACGGGTCCGGCATATCGTTCGGATCGAACCAATCGCCGTATCCGCTAGCCCCGGCCAGCGCCAGATCCTCCAGGTAACGCTGCATCTCCCCGCTCCAGCACACCTCGAACGAATTGCCGAAATGGCCGGGCATGTAATGAATCCGGTCTGTCAGGGCAGGCGCAATCTCCCACCTGCCGGGAGCCAGCTCCGCCTTGATCGCCGCTCCGCCCGCCGATGGGTCCGCCTCCGCGCCGAGCGCCCCTGCGCGGTCCGCCGCAGCAAGCAGCCGGTTCAGCAGCTCGCCCAGTCCCGCCACATAGTCTCTGGTCCGGGCCGCACCGATGAAAACGTCGCGATCCTCCGTTATTTCCAGCACGAATCCGTCGGTATGGACCGAACCGAATGTGATCCGCAACCTATCGGGAGCACCACCGCCGGTTATTTCCGCGATCCGTTCCGCCGCAATTCGCGCCGCTTCCTCCGCCTCTGCAAGAAGACAACGGCATTCCAGTTCCAAAAGTCGCATTTGCGCCACCCCATCCGCCCTTCACGGGCTACCTTCTTTAGTGCATCGCCCATCCGCCGTCGACATTGACGGTCTGGCCTGTCATAAAGTCGCTCTCGGCCGAAGCGAGAAACAAAAACGCGCCGACCATATCAAGCGGCAGCTGCCGCCGGGGAATCGCCTGCTCTTCCTCCAAATAAACCCGCGTCCGCTCCTGCTCGGCGGGATCGGGCATATCGAGCAGCTCCTGCTCGGTCATCACCGCGCCCGGGGAGATCGCATTAACCGTGATGCCGTGCTTGCCGACTTCCCGGCTGAGCGCCCGGGTGAAGCCGACGACGCCGCCTTTGGAGGCGACATAATGCACGAATCCTTTGTTCCCCCTCAGAAACGTTACCGACGACACGTTAATGATTTTCCCGTACCCGCGCTCGCGCATATAAGGAAATACGGCCTTGCTCGTCAAAAAACACGATTTCAGGTTGACCGCCTGTACACGGTCCCACTCGTCTCCTGTAATCTCGTACCATTCCTTACGCGGATAAATCCCGGCGTTATTAACCAGGATGTCGACACCGCCCCAAGAGCGGTTCACCGTATCGATCATCGCCGCCACGTCCGCTTCGCTGCTGACGTCCCCGTAGAGCGCCATCGCCTGCCCGCCGCGGGATTCGATCTCGGCGACGAGTTCCCTCGCCTTCGTTTCCGTTCCGTAATAATTAACCGCGACCTTCGCTCCTTCGGCTGCAAAGGCCAGGCAGACCTCCCGGCCGATGCCGGTCGAGCCTCCGGTTACGAGCGCGGTTTTATTTTGCAGTCGCATCGGTACTCTCCCCTTCCCTGGCCGGCCATGCGAAATTTTCGTCGAACGGAACCATCGGCCTCGGGATGCGCTCGAACGTCAAACTTCTGATTTTGGCGGTGCTCGCTCCTGGCGTATCGAGAATAAAAATGCGGTCCGACAGCTTCTCGTATTCGGCCCGGAACTGGTTGGCCGACTTCACCAGCACGAGGTCGGCTTCCGCAGGCTGAAGTCCGACGCTCCGGTACATCGCGGGGTCCCCGGTGAACGTTGCGTTTTCCATCAGCAGCAGCGAGATCGTCCCGATCCGCACGACCGCGCACCGTCCCATATCGGCTTCCATCCGGTTCGCCGTGCCGCCGCCAAAGCGGAATTTCCCGGTCCCCACCGTAGCGACGACGGCTTCTATATCCAGAGGTTCGCCGACGGATCGGCTGACCGAATGGCCGAGGCGCAGCTTCACGGCGCTGCCTTCCCCGGCCAAGACTGCGGCTGCCGCCGCATCGGGGTCGAGCATCGAGAGCAGGCAATTCCAGCGGCGGTCCGCTCCGAGCTCGAGCAGACGCCGCAGCACGAAGTTGCTGTCGCCCGGAGAGCCCGCGCCGGGGCTGTCCGCCGAGTCGGAGACGATATACGGCTGGCTGCGGTCCGGGTCCGCTTCCAGCTTCCGTATAATGTCCGGCACCGAGTACAGGTCCACCTCGAACTCGCTGCGCTTGCTCCACATCAGCCCGGCCAGACGGTCCGCCTCCGCCTCCGTACGGTCCGGGTCATCGCCTTGAACGATTACCGAGCAGCCCATCTCCTCGATATCCAGCCAAGGCTGGACGAGAAACAGCGAGGTGAGCCGGGAAGGGTCCTCGCGCTCGCCCGCGCGGGCTTCCTCCCACAGTTCGTACATCGGCCCGCGGTACGTCTGATGGCTCTCGGCCGGCACGATCATCGGCACCTTCTTAAGCTTGAGATGCGGCTTCGTCTCACCGCGCATAATCCGGAACAGCTGCTTCGCGGCACGGTAACCGGTCTCCTCGCAATCGACGTGAGGGAACGTCCGGTAGCTGACGATGCCGTCGACCAGCCGGACCATTCGGCCGGTGACGTTCGCATGCGAGTCGAGGGTGATGACGATCGGCACATCGGGCCCGGCCCAGCGGCGCAGCTCCTCGATGATTTCAACGTCCGCATCGTCGTGATCCTCGGCCGCCCATGCGCCGTGCAGCGCGAACAGGATGCCGTCGCAGGAAGGGAGGCCCGCCAGTTGGCCGGTCAATAGTTGTTTCAGCTCGTTCAGCGTCCGCCGCGGAACTCTTCCCGACGAGACCGCCTGCGCAAACATCGTTGGCAGCAGCGTAATTTCCCCTGCCCGCTCCCGTTCCTCCTCGGCAGCCGCCCGGATGAATCCGGTCAGCTCGTTTTCCGCGGTCTGCGGCTGGAGCAGCTGCTCGCCGAGTCGAAAGTAATACTTCCGGAAATCTTGCAAGGTGCTGCTCGCTTCGCTAAACGTATTGCTTTCCTGAAGCAGCCCGCCCACGACGATTCTCATATGCGACTCCCCTTTATTCGTGTATCGAAGCGCCCTCCAAAGCCGGCCTCGCCAGCCTCGTATATTGCCCGAGAGCTCCCTTGTGCCGGATAACCGGACGTTTCCACTGTGCTTTTCGTTTCTCCAGGACATCCCGGATTTCCTGCTGCCCGAGCATCTCACCGTTAATCCCGACGATGTCGAGCATTCTTGCCGGAATGTCGATCCGCACAATATCGCCCGTCTCGATCAAGGCGATCGGCCCGCCGTCGGCCGCCTCCGGTCCCAAATAACCGACGCACGGTCCCCGCGTAGCGCCCGAGAACCGCCCGTCCGTCACTAGAGCCGTCGTTCTGGACAATACCAGATCGGAGGCGATCAGCTCGGACATGTAGAACATTTCCGGCATCCCCGTCGCCCGCGGCCCTTGATAGCGGATCACGATAACGTCACCCTGGCGGAATTCGCGGTTCAAATAAGCTTCGACCGCCGCCGGCTCACTGTCGAACACTTTGGCCGGGCCTTCATGCACCATCATTTCTTCCACGACGGCGGATTTTTTGATCGTCGCTCCGTTCGGCGCCAAGTTCCCTTTCAACAGAGCCAGCGAGCCTTCCGCCTTCAGCGGTTTCCCGATCGGGTAGATGACGTCCCGCTTGTTCAGCTTGTAATTGGCCAGAAACATCTCCGCATAATTCGGCATCTCGCTGCGTTCGAACAGCTCCAGGTTGTCTCCGAGCGTCCGGCCCGTAACGGTCATGCAATCGAGATGAAGGTAAGACTTCAACTCCTTCACGACCATCGGCACGCCGCCCGCATACCAGAACAGCTCGGTCGGATACTTCCCGGCCGTCTTGGTATCGACAAGCACCGGGATCGTCCGGTGAATCGCGTCGAATGTCTCTGCATCCAGCTCGATGCCGATCTCCCGGGCTATGGCGATCAAGTGCATAACTGCGTTCAGCGAGCCGCCGATTGCGGAATGGATCATGATCGCATTCTCGAACGCTTGCTTCGTCAAAATATCCGACGGCCGGATTCCGGCTTTGTGAAGCTCCATCACTTGCTGGCCTGCGGCTCTCGCCATCCTCCGAATCTCGGCGTTCGTCGCCGGTATAAGCGCTGACCAAGGGAGCGCGAGGCCGAGCGCCTCCGCCATCACCTGCATCGTCGCAGCGGTCCCCATATACTGGCAGGCGCCGCACGTCGGGCAGCAGGCCCGCTGGAAGGCGAGAAACTGCTCCTTCGTCATCGTCTGCTCCTTGACCTGCACGCTCATATGCCACAATTCCTCGTTCGACTTCATGCAAGGCCCTGCTCCCATCGCCCCGCCCGGTACGTGAATGGCCGGTATGTCCAGACGCGCGATCGCCATCAGGTGGGCCGGAACCGCTTTATCCCCCGCCGAACTGAGCACCATCGCGTCGAAAGGCGTCGCCTTCACGTGAATTTCTACCATAGACGCTATGAAATCGCGCGAAGCGAGCGAATAGTGCATCCCTTCGTGCGCTTGTGCGATGCCGTCGCATATATCTGTCGTCGTATAACGGGCAGGCTTGCCTCCCGCCTGCAACACACCTTTCTCCGATTCGGCTACCAGTTCATCGAGATGATACGAACTCGGATGACTCGAGCCGGCCGTGCTCTCCACCAGCACCTGCACCTTGTCAAGGTCTGCCACTGTCCAGTCCATCGACATGCGCAAAGCGTCTCCTTCGAAGCTCATGCTCCGCACTTTCTGGCTGCGCAGCTCATTACCGGTATCACTCAATTTCGACTTCCCCTCTCTCCGCATGCTCCAATGCATAGCTGACATTACCAGTATTCGATATTATTGTACGATTGTCAACAATATTTTGAATGCGTCATCATCATCCCTGAGTGTGGAAGACCGCGTCTCGGGTTTCATCCCTACTAGTCCGTGCCGATGTCCGAATATTTACAATCAAGTCGGATTCCCTTACTATGAATAAAGTGAACCATATATTGAAGGAAGTGCGAACCCGATGTCCGATTTCCGATTTGACGAGCAAAAAGCGACCTCCTTGCGTCACAAAATTACCGACGATATTCGCAAGGCGATCTTTCAAGGCAAATTAAAGTCCGGCGACCGTCTGCGCGAAGTGGAAATCTCGAAGCAGATGGGCGTCAGCAGAGGGCCGGTCCGCGAGGCGATCCGGATGCTGGAGCAGGAAGGGCTGCTCGTCTCGCTTCCTTATAAAGAAACGACGGTGGCGGATATCAGCGGAGAAGAAGTGCGCGACGTGCTGAATCCGATCCGCCTGATCATCGAGACGTTCGCCATCCGCAAGGCGCTGCCGAATATCGGGGAACGCGAGCTCGAGAGGCTCGCCGGATTCGTGGCCGCCATGAAGGAAGGCGCCGCGCAGCGGGACTTGACCCGGATCGTGGACAACGATCTGATGTTTCACGAATACGTCATCAGCCTGGCCGATATGCCGGGACTGCTCGGAACGTGGACGTCGATCTACAACCGGATTCGGCTTCATTTCATGATCCAGGGCCGAGCCTACGACGATCTGAACAAGCTGTGGAAGGAACACGAGCTGCTGCTCAAGGCGATCCGCAAGGGCGATCCGGAGCAGATAGCCGAAGTTTGGGCCGACCATGTCGGAACGTACCGGTCCGAAGATGTCAACTAAACTAAACTGAATCGAACGAGAAACCACATCACTTGGAGGAACCCGACATGAAATACGATTTCGACCGCCGCATCGACCGGAGAAACACACGCTCTTACAAATGGGATCAAAGCGAGAAGCTGTTCGGAGATAAAGACATTTTGCCGTTATGGGTAGCCGATACCGATTTTGCCAGCCCTCCGGCCGTACGCGAAGTGATCGAGAAACGGGCGGCGATCGGGATGTACGGTTATTCGATCCGCCATGACGGTTATTTGCAGGCGATCGTGGACTGGTACCGCCGCAATCACGGATGGGCTGTGGAGCCGGAGTGGATTATCGATTCGCCGGGCGTCGTCACCTCGCTGGCGCTGGCTGTCGAGCTGTTCAGCGAGCCGGGAGCCGCGGTTGTCATTCAGACGCCGGTTTACTATCCGTTCTACGACGTCATCCGCAACAACGGGCGTACCGTCGCCATGAATCCGCTGCTGCACCAGGGCGGCCGGTTCGAGATGGATTACGGCCAGCTCGAGAAGCTGTTCCAGGACGGAGCGAAGCTGATGCTGCTGTGCAGTCCGCACAATCCCGGCGGCCGCGTATGGAGCGAGGACGAGCTGCGGAAGCTCGGCAAGCTGTGCCGGCAATACGGCGTTACGATCGTCTCCGACGAGATTCACGGCGATCTCGCGCTGCCGGGTTATACCCATCGTCCGCTCGCTTCGCTGTCGCCGGAGCTGGCGGAGATTACGATCTCCTGCCTGGCCGCCACCAAGACGTTTAATATGCCCGGCCTGCATACGTCGTTCATCGTCGTCTCCGATCCGGCCAAACGGCGCAAGCTGGACCAGCGGTTCAAGGCGCTCAGCCTGCATATGGCGCAGCATTTTGCCCAGGATGCGGTCGAAGCGGCATTTAACCACGGGGAAGACTGGCTCGAGCAGATGAAGGAGTATGTCGCCGGCAACGTCGAATTCGCGATCAGTTACTTGGCCGAGCATCTGCCGGAAGTGAAGCCGATGCGGCCGGAGGGCACCTACCTGCTGTGGGTCGACTGCCGGGCGCTGAAGCTCGATCCCGCCGGCTTGAAGGACTTGATGTTCCGCAAGGCGAAAGTCGCCTTCACCGAAGGCTCCGTATTCGGTACGGACGGCGAGGGCTGGCTGCGCATCAACCTCGGATGCCCGCGCTCGATCGTCGAGGAAGCGCTGGAGGCGTTCTGCAAAGCGGCGAACGACCGGTAAGAAGGGGGATGTCCCGATTGTTCGGTTCGCATGCGACGCGAACGTCCCCGTATCCAAAAAAAGGACCTCAAATTCCACGATAAAGTGGGATTGAGGTCCTTTTTCTGAAGGAACGTCGGATCGGCAGCTTGTTGGTGATCGGAGGGGGAGAGGGGCAGGAGCGCTGAACACGTGTCTACTTGCGGGTTTGACAAAGAATAACAGCCTTTTGCACCCTCTATTTTCGGCATATCGGCAAGTCAGAGACGAATAAGGGCGGTTTGCGGGACTTTCCTAGTTAGTGTAGTATAAAAGCCGAAATCCATTGCTACAGAAGGGATTTCGGCTTCCATTTTGTATTACCTACGAAAGCATGCGGTATTGACCCAGCTCCAGCTTCTCAAACATCTG